>NZ_LT906479.1:3371159-3677628 GCF_900187015.1 Serratia ficaria
TGCAGCTGTGCGGGCAGAAAAGGCACTGCAACAGGCGCTCGCACACAATTAGGAGTTGATTATGGAGCATGATCCCACCCGCAGAATGTTGATTACCGCGCTTGCCGGGCTCACGCTGGCGAACGTCTCCCTGGCGACAGCTGCCACCGGAAACGCAAACGTGCAGGGAAAAAGCCGTATTCTGGTGGCGTACTTTTCCCGCAGCGGAAATACTCGGGTTATTGCGGGCGTCATTCACCGCAGCCTGAATACCGATCTGTTTGAAATCGAACCGGCAACGCCTTATCCGGAAGACTATTTTCAGACCGTTGAACAGGCCAAAAATGAGCGTGAGCGGGGCGTAAAACCGGCATTAAAAAATAGCGTCACAGATATCCCACGCTATGAGACCGTGTATTTAGGCTTTCCGATCTGGGGGACCAGCGTGCCGCCTGTAGTGCAAACCTTTCTCAGCAGCCATAACCTTGCGGGCAAATTACTCATCCCCTTCATTACTCACGGCGGCTACGGTAAAGGAGACAGCGACGACATCCTTGCCAGTCTCGCCCCAACTGCGCGCCGGGAAAAACCGCTGGTCCTTGAATGCGACCAGGAACGAAGAACTACAGAAACGGTAACCAGTTGGTTAGAGACGATACGTAGTTAATCGTCCGCATCCATGAGTCTGCCAAATAAGGACAATCAGGGGTGCTAAATAATTAACGCTGACAACTCAGATATGATTGAACGGCAAACATAACAGAGGATGTAATCTTGAAGACAATCTTAAAAACCCTGGCCATCTGCGTAATGGCGGGTGGCCTGGTAGCTCAGTCGGTATACGCCGAGCCGCTGGTCATTCAGGAACAAGGAAGCTTTTCTGCTGGTGGCACTATCATCATCGCACCAGGAACATTTGACGCGAAAAAGCCGCTGGATTCTGCTGGCCAAACCTATCATGGCGATCATGCCTCAGTGTTCTACCAGATTCCGGAGAATCCGCATAAATACCCTATCGTCATGCTGCACGGCGCAGGTCAGTTCTCCCGTACCTGGGAAAGCACCCCGGATGGTCGTGAAGGGTTCCAGAACATATTCCTGCGTCGTGGATTCTCAACCTATCTTGTCGATCAGCCACGCCGAGGCAGCGCCGGGCGCACGACTGTAGAAGGTATTGTTTCGCCTAAACCGGATGAACAGATGTGGTTCAACCAGTTCCGCGTTGGCGTGTGGCCAGAGTATTTTAAGGGCGTTCAGTTCTCTCACGACAAAGAAGCACTGAATCAGTATTTCCGTCAGATGACCCCGAATACCGGGCCGTTTGATATCAACGTCATCTCTGATGCAATGTCCGCCGTAGTGGACAAATCCGGCCCTGCTATCCTCTTCACCCACTCTCAGGGTGGCGGACCAGGCTGGTATACGGCGATGAAAAACGACAAGGTCAAAGCCATTGTCGCCTTCGAGCCTGGCAGCAGCTTTGTCTTCCCGGAAAAAGAACTCCCTGCCCCTATGCCAAGCGCGTTCGACACGCTGAAGGGTGAGCCGGTGCCGATGGAGCAGTTTATGGCTCTGACCAAAATCCCGATTCTGATTATTTACGGCGATAACATACCAGATAAGCCTGTCGCCATGCCCGCGCAGGACAGCTGGCGCGTACGTCTGGCGATGGCTCGCGAGTGGCGTGACGTGGTGAACAAGCATGGCGGGGATGTGACGGTGACGCATCTGCCTGAAGTGGGAATTAAAGGGAATACCCACTTCCCGTTCTCTGATTTAAATAATGTGCAGATTGCTGATTTGGTGAGTCAGTTCCTGAAGGAAAAAGATCTGCAGTAGGATGAATTAATCGCGAGCCTTCATTATTGAAGGCTCAACACATACATAAGCCTTATAAATAATACAGTGGCTTAATCCTGACGGAAAAGTGACGGTCCGCCTTGCCACACAGCAGACCGTCAGCCCAACAATTAATGAGTGAATTTAATAAACCCTAGCTAATTACCCCATCTAATCGAATAAATCACTTTGCGTTATGCTTTTCCAACACAACAGCTAAAGGACAACGTCATGCAAATTGTAAAACTGAACAACGGTATTGAAATGCCCCTGCTGGGCTTTGGTGTCTTCCAGATGACGGATGCTGCCGAATGCGAAAGAGCCGTTATTGATGCCATCGATACGGGATACCGCCTGATCGATACCGCAGCGTCTTACCAGAATGAAACCCAGGTCGGGAACGCACTTAAACAGACCGGTATCGCACGGAACGAACTCTTTGTAACGACCAAGCTGTGGCTGCAGGATACCAATTACGAAGGCGCTAAAGCACAGTTCGAACGCTCCCTGAATCGGCTGCAACTTGATTACGTTGACCTGTACCTGATTCACCAGCCTTACGGCGATGTCCATGGGGCCTGGCGTGCAATGGAAGAACTGCAGCAGGCAGGCAAAATTCGCGCGATTGGCGTCAGCAACTTCCATCCTGACAGACTGGCCGATCTTATGGCCTTCAACAACGTTGCCCCTGCGGTAAACCAGATTGAAGTTAACCCCTTCAACCAGCAGCTGCACGCCGTTCCATGGAATCAAAGCCGTGGCATTCAGCCGGAAGCCTGGGCACCGTTTGCTGAGGGTAGAAATGGTCTGTTCCAGCATCCCGTATTAACGGCGATGGGTCAGAAATACGGCAAAAGCGTGGGCCAGGTTGTACTGCGGTGGATCTTCCAGCGAGGCATAGTTTCGCTGACGAAATCGGTGCGGAAAGAGCGCATGGAAGAGAACATCAACATTCTCGATTTTGAACTCAACTCTGAAGATATGCTGCAGATTGCCGCCCTCGACACCGCAACCAGCGCCTTCTTCTCTCACCGCGACCCAGCGATGGTGGAATGGCTGACTGGCCGCAAACTTGATGTTTAAGTCGCAATAAAGAGGTATTCATTCAATGCAAAAACGTTATCTGGGTAAATCCGGACTCGAAGTCTCCACTCTTGGGCTCGGTTGCATGGGTCTCAGCCACGGCTACGGCCCGGCGACCGATACGCGTCAGGCTATCGAGCTCATTCGCGCAGCGGTTGAACGTGGCGTCACCTTCTTCGATACCGCCGAAGTATATGGCCCTTTCCTTAATGAAGAGGTTGTCGGTGAGGCCTTAAAACCGTTTCGTGACCGCGTGGTCATCGCCACCAAGTTTGGTTTTACCTTTGGCGACGACAACAAGCAGCAGATTTTAAACAGCCGTCCGGAGCATATCCGTGAAGCTGTTGAAGGATCATTACGCCGTCTCAAGACTGATGTCATTGATCTGCTGTACCAACACCGTGTCGACCCGGATGTCCCTATTGAAGATGTTGCGGGTACAGTGAAAGACCTGATCGCTGAAGGCAAAGTCAAACATTTCGGTCTGTCCGAAGCGGGTGCGCAAACCATTCGTCGTGCGCATGCCGTACAACCTGTCACTGCCCTGCAAAGCGAATACTCCATGTGGTGGCGCGAGCCTGAGAGGGAGATCCTGCCGTTACTGGAGGAACTGGGTATTGGTTTTGTGCCATTCAGCCCATTAGGCAAAGGCTTCCTGACAGGCTCGATTAAGCCAGGAACCACTTTTGGCAAGGATGATTACCGCAGCACCGTGCCGCGTTTCGCCGAACAGGCGATTGAAGCCAATGAGAAGTTAGTCTCGTTGTTGGGTGAACTGGCTGCAGAGAAAGGTGTGACGTCTGCGCAAATCGCTCTGGCATGGCTGCTGGCACAAAAGCCGTGGATTGTTCCCATCCCCGGCACCACCAAACTGCACCGGCTGGAGGAAAATCTGAGCTCTGCCGACATCATGCTTTCGCAGGATGACTCGCGGCAGATAACCCAGGCGCTTGAAACGATTAAAATCGTCGGCGAACGTTACTCTCCTGAGCACCAGGCTCGCACAGGCCGTTAATGCCCGAACGGGTCCACGGACCCGTTATTCCTGGTAGCGAAGTGCATCGATCATCAGCGCAAATGCGGGCGGATGCTGCTTACGGCTGGGGTAGTAAAGATAATATCCGGAGAAAGACGGGCACCAATCCTGCAGAACCTGGATCAATTCCCCTGACTTTATATAATCCTGTACTCTATCCTCAGGTATACAGGCGATGCCAAAACCGGATAAAGCAGCATCTATCCTTTCCGCCTGCAGATTAAACGTTACCTGCCCTTCAACTCTGACCCGTAACGGTTTCCCTTCCCTCTCAAACTCCCAGTGATAAACTCCACCGGCAGTCGGCAGGCGCATATTGATGCACCGATGATTTTGTAGCTCGTGAGGGGTTTTGGGCACAGGGTTAGCGGCAAAATATGACGGAGCTCCCACCACAGCCATGCGCATATCCGGTCCAATCCTCACGGCGACCATATCCTTATCCACGCTTTCGCCCAGACGGATCCCGGCATCAAAACGCCCCTCAACAATATCGACAAAGCCGTTATCAACCACCAGTTCAACATTGATTTCCGGATATTCCCTGAGGAAAGGTTTTAACTTCGGCCATACCAGACTTCGCGCGGCATGCTCTCCGGCAGATAAACGGATATTCCCGGAGGCGGTGCCGTTCAGTTGAACAAGCGATTCCAGCTCCTGTTCAAGATCGGCGATACGGGGTTCAAGGCAGGCAATAATTCTCTCACCTGCTTCTGTAGGTGCAACGCTTCGGGTCGTACGGGTTAAGAGGCGAATATTTAGCCTTGTCTCCAGTGCCTTCATCGCGTGGCTGAGTGCAGACTGAGAAACACCAAGTTTGCCCGCAGCTTTGGTAAAACTTCTCTCCCTTGCTACCACAAGAAAGATTTGGAGTTCGTTGAAGTTTTCTTTGAGCATTGGCGATTTCCTTATGGAAGCATTCCCTTCAAAACGCACTCATGAAGGGTGTTCATAGACACAATCATTTTAGCCCCATTACTGACAATAATGATAATTGATATTCTGGCCGTATCGGGAATAAGTCTGAATTATCATAAGGTTTATCATGAAAATACTCGTTGCAGGGGCAACAGGAAGTATTGGTCTTCATGTCGTGAACACCGCTATTGAAATGGGCCATTACCCCGTGGCGCTGGTCAGAAATCGGCGCAAAGTAAAATTGCTTCCTCGTGGAACAGATGTTTTCTACGGCGATGTTTCAATGCCTGAAACACTCACCGATTTGCCGAAAGATATTGATGCCATGATCTTCACTCTCGGTTCCGATGGACAGGGTCGTATTGGTGCCAGAGCGATAGATTACGGTGGTGTGCGTAACATTTTGCGAACGTTCAAGGATACGCCTGTTCGCATCGGCTTAATGACCACGATTGGCGTAACTGAACGGCTCAGCACCTGGAATCAACGCACTGAGGTTCATGACTGGAAAAGACGTGCCGAACGTCTGGTCAGGGCGAGTGGTCACCCCTATACCATCGTCAGGCCCGGCTGGTTTGATTACAACAATGATGATGAGCACAGAATCGTTATGCTCCAGGGGAATCGACGCCATGCAGGAACGCCAGAAGATGGTGTTATATCCAGAAAACAAATCGCTCAAGTGCTGGTCAGTGCGTTGAGTAACGGTGCAGCAACAAATAAAACGTTCGAGCTGGTGGCTATACCAGGAGAAGCGCAGCAGGATCTTACTCCGCTGTTTGCTGGCCTGCAGACTGATAATCCTGAAAAAAATGATGGAGTTCTAGATATAGAAAATATGCCTCTGCATGAAGAACCTGAGTGCATTATTAACGAGCTGAACCTGTTTTCAAAACAAGTAAAATCAATCTAACACCTTTGACAATTTGGTCAAAGAGAAGTCGGTCTTATGACAGTTTGGATCCGGCCTTTACTCGAAGTATGGTTTGCCGGGTAGTGCTAAATTCTCGGGCAATAGAGCTGATGCTTAAGCCTAAATTAATACGCTCAATAACGACCTGTTTTGTTCTTCGTTCAGTGAACCAGATTAATGAGCACAACTGAAATTAGACATGCCCGCTTCTGGCTCTCAGCCGACAGTTAAACCTCTTTGCACACAGTTTCACATAGGATAAACACCTTCGACGTTACCTCTAATTACGTTTCATTTTCAGAGAGTAAAATAGTAATGTTCACTCATGCTGCGGAACGCTCATACCAGAATTTATGGAACCCGCAACTATTGGTGGTCATTCTGGTGGTCCTGACAGGAAGGGAATTCAGGTTTGGATTACTTATTAGCCAGTTACTGGCAAAGGCGATCCCAGTCAGAGGAGCCATATTAAAGAAGCCCGCTTAAGGAAACTTAAGCGGGCTTTTTGCTGAAGAACCTTTCTGCTCCATCCCCTGCGGTTAATCTCTCAACCCGGCCCCTCGCTCCCAGCCGCCAGCAGCGGTACCAGCACCTCGCTGACGGGGGTGGGGATACCCAGTAACCGACCATAACGCCGTATCACGCCATTGCGGATATCCCACTCCAGCGGGCGGTTGGCCTGGCGGTCGGCAAGTATTGAAGTGCCTAAATCCGCAGGGGCACGATGAAAACCGTCAACGATCTCCTGCGGAACGTTATCGCTCAGCTGCGCCCCACTGGCACGCGCTACGCTCAAACACTCGCGCAGGTAAGCCAAAGCCAGTTCAGTGATATCTCCCCGCGAGAACATGCCGGCGCGGCGATTGGCCAGCACCATCAGACCGGCGACCGCGTTCTGCAGCAGCTTGCGCCATGCGATGGAGATAAAATCGGCTGCCAGCTCAACCGCGCAGCCCGTGCCGCTGAACACCTCCGCTATCCGTTTTGCCTGCGGCGTATCGGGCAGCGTAAGGCGCGGTGCGGCGCGCAGCCAGACGGATGCATCCGGCTCGCGCTGCGCCGGGAACCACACTACCGCAGGCAGCACCTTTGCGCCGTTGACGTAGGGCTCCAGCAGGGTTTCCTGCTCTACGCCATTTTGCAACGCACATACCAGGGTGTTTTCATCGCACAGCGCGGCCAACCAGTTGGCGCTGTCGGCAATTTGGGTGGTTTTCACCGCGACGAACACCAGATCGAACGGGTGGCCGACCGTCGCCGGATCGCTCAATACCGGGCCCGGCACTACGATTTCCCGCTTATCGCGACGCAAAATCAGCTGCGCATGCGCGGTTCGCCCGCACAGGACCGGCGTTCGCTCAACTTCATGCAGCGCCGCGGCGATGGTGGTGCCGATAGCGCCCGGACCAATAAGAGCCAGCGTGGGATGCTCAGACATCGGGTGTTCTCCTGATTCGATTAGCCCATCATCAGCGTGCCGGCGGCAATCACCGCGCACGCCAGCATTTTTCTCGGCGTTAACCTTTCGCCGAGAAACAGATAACCCAGCGCGGCGGCGAACAGCACGCTGGTTTCGCGCAGCGCCGAGACGGCGCCCATTGGCGCGGCCGTCATGGCATAAATGATGCTGCCGTAAGCGACCAGCGAAACCAGACCGCCAACCGCCGCATGGAGCACGCCGGGCCGCCGGCGCAGTAAACTTTTACTGTCGCGCAGCGCGATATAAAGCGCCGTCATCAGCCCGCCCCATAATGCGCCCATCCACAGGGTATAAGAGAGCGCATTGCCGGAAACCCGCACCCCGATACCGTCCACCACGCTATACGCGGCGATAAAAACGCCCGTTGCCAGGGCGTATTGCAGGCCCGGCGTCGCCAGCCGCCCCCCTTTCACGGCCAGCAGCAAAATACCCGCGGACACCAGCGTGATGCCGCCAAGGGTGCTGAATTCAATTTTTTCTCCGGCGAATATTGCCGCCGCGCAGGTCACCATCAGCGGCGAAGAACCGCGCGCAATCGGGTAGCTTTGCCCTAGCTCCCCCCACTGATAACTGCGTACCAGACACAGGTTATAGCCGACATGCAGCAGGGCCGAAAGCAGCGCGTACGGCCAGCTGGCGCGGGCGGGCAGCGGCAGAAACAGCGCGGCGGCGGCGCAGGCAAGCGCGATCGTCAGACACATCATGGTCATCGACCACAATCGGTCAGCGCCGCCGCGCAATAAGGTGTTCCAGCCGGCATGCAGCAGGGCGGCGAATAAGGTAAGCAAAACAATGTGTCCAGGCATGCGCCGATACTAAACGGCAGCCGCCCGGATTGACAGTGAAGTGTCGTCATTGCGGCATGAGCAAATACTCATGCTTTAACGGTAGCTGAGCTGCGCCTGCTGTGACTCTGCCTGCAACCAGCGGCGGAATGCGGTGATGTGCGGCTGCGTTTCGATGCCTTTCGGGCAGACGAAATAATAGGCGGCCGGGGAAGGAAAAGGCACGTCAAACAGCCGCACCAGGCTGCCGTCGCCGATCTCTTTTTCCACGTGTCCGCTGCGCGCCAACGCAATGCCCTGCCCCAGTAACGCGGCTTCAATCGTCATGTTTGTGTCGGCGAAGCGTACGCTTTCGTGCAACACATCGGTATTTATGCCGATCAGCTTAAACCAGACGTCCCATTTCGGCACCAAATCGGCGCCGTCACGCGTCAGCAGCGGATAGCGCAGCAGCTCGGCGGGTTCGGAGGGGGTGCCGAAGCGCCGCAATAACGCCGGGCTGGCAACCGGAAATAGCTGTTCGCGAAACATAAACTCGGTGTGCAGCGCGGGATAATGGCCGTGGCCAAAACGGATCGCCACATCGGAGTCTGTGCTGGCGAAGTTAATGGCCGTGTCGGTGCTTTCCAGCGTCACCAGAATCTCCGGGTGCAAACGCGCCAAGCCGGGCAGGCGCGGCAGCAGCCACTTTAGCGCGAAAGAATAGGTGGTGTTAACGCGCAATCGCACCCGACCTTTTTGCTCGCGAAGGTCGGCCAACGTGGTTTCCAACTTGCTAAAGAATTCGCGCACCAGGGGGGCGAGCGCGGCGCCTGCGGGCGTCAGGCTGAGGGTTTTACCGCGCTCAAAAAGCTGCAGGCCCCAGATTTCCTCCAGATTTTTCAACTGGTGGCTGACCGCGCTTTGCGTAATGAAAAGCTCTGCGGCGGCGGAGGTAAAGGTGGTGTGGCGAGTGGCGACTTCAAAAGTGCGCAGCGTGGCTGTTGGGGGGAGATCGCGCATCATTCGTTCCTGTCAATGAGCTTATGCTCATAACACCCTATGCCGGAAGCGCGGAAAAAGATAGCAGTAAACCTTGAGCGTGTTGCAAGCCATTACGCCTTAACGAAGGCGTAATGGCTCCTGATAGGGCTGGCTGGCCTGCCCTATTGAAACCGTCAGCACAGGCCACTGCGCGCCGGCGATGTCCCGTTGGAGAAAATCGCCTGGCGCAGCAGCACGATTTCCTTGGCCAGATCGTGGCACAACATGGCGGTCATCGCGTGAGACCGTGCTTCACCGGCATTAATCAACGGTTCCATTACCGTTTCTTCCCGTTCGTTCGACATAGCCCACTCATTGGTATGCCAAAAATAGCTTTTTTATCATATTGGAATTCCAATATCGGCTTGTGAGAATGCGATCACAGAAAAATAATTCGATTGGCCTATTTTTTGGTATGCCAAATCGCGAAACGGCGGTACGCGAATCGGTCGTCTGAGCAAGCACAACACAACAAGAGGTGGTGTCATGTCATTTCGGGACCGGCTAATAGACTCTCTGGGAGCCTTCGCCAATACGTTCAACAGTTACAGATACATTATGGCCATCAAGGCGTCGTTCATCACGTTGATGCCGGTGATCATCGTCGGCGCGTTTTCGGTGCTGATCTCCAATATGGTGATGGATCCCAAGAATGGCCTGGCGAGCTTCGCCATGTTTTCGTTCCTTGCGGACCTGAAGCCGATCATGAGCAGCATCAACTACGCCACGTTGAGCTTTCTCAACATTGGCGCGGTATTCCTGATCGGCATCGAATTGGGCAAGATTAACGGCTCGCGATCGTTGTTCCCCGGCCTGCTGGCGGTGATCTGTTTTATTTCGGTCACGCCGACCACCGTTGAACTGATGGTCAACAACCAGATGCAGCTGGTGAAAGACGTGTTGGCAAAACAGTTTTCGGATACCCGCAGCCTGTTCCTCGGCATGTTTATCGCCATTTTGTCGGTGGAGATCTATTCCAAACTGGAAACGCTCGACCGGCTAAAAATCAAAATGCCGGAAAGCGTTCCGCCCAACGTGTCCGCGTCTTTTTCGGCGCTGATCCCGGCGATCATCACCGTGGTGGCAATCGCAACCTTCGGTTTTGTCTTCCACCGCCTCACCGGCATTTATCTGTATGACGCGGTATACCAGGTGGTGCAGCAGCCGCTGGAAACGGTGGTGCAAAGCCTGCCGGGCATCCTGATCCTGATGTTCGTGGCGCAGCTGTTCTGGGTCATCGGCATTCACGGCAATCAGATGGTAAAACCGATCCGCGAGCCGTTGCTGCTGGGGGCCATCATGGTCAATATGACTGCCTTTGAGCAGGGCAAGGACATCCCCAACATCATCACCATGCCATTCTGGGATGTCTATATGAGCATCGGCGGATCCGGCATCACGCTGGGGCTGCTGTTTGCGGTGATGATCGCCACCAAGCGCAAGGAGATGCGGGAAATCGGCAAGCTGTCGCTCGGGCCGAGCTTCTTCAACATCAACGAACCGGTAATCTTCGGCATGCCGATCATGCTCAACCCTATTCTGGCGATCCCGTTCATCATCACGCCGCTGATTACCGGCACCATCGGTTATTTCGCCACCAGCATCGGTTTTGCCGGCAAAGCGGTGGTGATGGTGCCGTGGACGACGCCGCCGATCATCAACGCCTGGCTATCGACCGCCGGTTCGATGGGCGCGGTAATCACCCAGCTGATTTGCATCGTGGTCGCCACGCTGATTTACCTGCCGTTCGTCAAAGTCGCCGCACGCCGTGCCGCACAGGCCGAACAACCCGTTATACAGAATGCATGAGGTCAGCAATGAGTCAGGTTTCAATCGAGATACCCGGGGATTTCATTCTCGGCGCGGCGGCTTCCGCCTGGCAAACCGAGGGCTGGAGCGGTAAAAAACAGGGGCAAGATTCTTACCTTGATTTGTGGTATCGGCACGATCGCCACGTTTGGCATAACGGCTATGGCCCATCGGTCGCCACCGATTTTATCAACCGCTACCCGGAAGACGTGGCATTGATGAAACAAAGCGGCGTCAGCCACTACCGCACGTCGATCAACTGGGCGCGCTTTCTTACCGATTATGAGCAAGGCGTGGTGGATGAAGATTACGCCGCCTATATCGACGCCTTGCTGGACGAAATGAAACGCCAGGGCGTCGAGCCGATGCTGTGCCTGGAACACTACGAGCTGCCGGGCTGCCTGCTGGAAAAATACGGCGGCTGGAACGCCAAGCGCGTGGTTGAACTGTTCGTGCTGTATGCCCGCCGGGTGTTCGAACGCTTCGGCGCCAAGGTGGCGCGCTGGTTCACCTTCAATGAACCGGTGGTGGTGCAGACGCGGGTTTATCTCGACGCCATCCGCTGGCCGTACGAGCAGAACACCACCAAATGGATGCAGTGGAATCACCATAAAAATCTGGCGACCGCCTCGGTGGTGCAGCTGTTTCGCCAAATGAACTGCGCCGGCAGCATCGGGGTGATACTTAACCCGGAGGTGACTTATCCCCGCTCCAGCGCGCCGCACGATCGGCGTGCCGCCGAGCTGTATGATTTGTTCTACAACCGGGTTTTTCTCGACCCGGCGATCAAGGGGGAATACCCTGCGGAACTGCTGGCGCTGCTGAAAAAGCATGAAGTGAATTTCGCCTGGACGCCGGAAGAAATGGCGTTGATCCGCGACAACACCGTCGACGAAGTGGGCATCAACCTGTATTACCCGCACCGGGTCAAGGCGCCGAGCCGCGCATGGCATAGCGCAACGCCGTTCCACCCGGCGATGTACTACGAGCATTTTGAACTTCCGGGGCGGCGGATGAATAAATCGCGCGGCTGGGAAATCTTGCCGAAAATCGTTTATGACATGGGCCTGCGCATGCGCGACGAGTACGGCAACATTCCATGGTTCATTGCCGAGAACGGCATGGGCGTCGAGGACGAGGCGCGGTTTAAAAACGCCGCGGGGGAAATTCAGGATGACTACCGCATCGAGTTCATCCGCGAGCATCTCTATTGGGCGTTGAAAGCGGTGGAGGCCGGGGCGAACTGCCGAGGCTATATGCTGTGGGCGTTTACCGACAACCTGTCGCCGATGAACGCCTTCAAGAACCGTTACGGCCTGATTGAGATCGATCTGGACAACCGGCGCAACCGGCGGCAAAAAAAATCAGCGCGCTGGTTCCGCGCGCTGAGCGACAGCCGGCGGCTGCTTCTGACGCTTGACGACGAAAATAAATAAGGACCTGCTGATGAAACGAATCGTTCTGGCCTGCTCGGCGGGCATGTCCACCTCGCTGGTGGTCACCAAAATGGAAAAAGAAGCGACAGCGCGCGGGCTGGCGTTGCAGATCTACGCCATCCCTGAACAGAATCTGCGCGATGAGCTGCAAAGTTACGGCAACGACATCATCGCGGTGCTGCTGGGGCCGCAGGTGCGCTTCAAGCTGACGGAAAACAAAAAGCTCACCGACGAACACCGGATCCCCATCGCGGTGATTGATTCTGTGGCTTATGGCACGTTAAACGGCGCAAAAGTACTCGATCAGGCGTTGGATTTGGTAGACTAGCGCCGCTGTCGTCCCAACGGACTTTTCAGGGCTAAAAGCCTCTTGCAGGCAAGGTATGGCATCGGCCAGGCGTATTTCAGAGTGAAACGGTGGGCAAAGTCGTGATTCCGCAGGAAAAAAAGCAGTATCAGGAGATTGGACGGGACCTTCGGCAGAAAATTCAGCAGGGCCATTTCGCTATCGGCACGCGTCTGCCGCCCGAGCGCAACATTGCCGAAACCTACGGCGTCAGCCGCACGATCGTTCGCGAAGCGCTGCTGATGCTTGAACTGGAAGGAACGGTGGATATTCGCCAAAGTTCGGGGGTCTACGTGATGCGTATTCCGAGCGAAACGGCGGAAGATGACGATCCGCTGCTGCAAAGCGAAGTCGGGCCGTTCGAAATGCTCCAGGCGCGGCAACTGCTGGAAAGCAATATTGCGGCGTTTGCCGCCAAAATGGCCACCAAGGCCGATATCGAAAATTTGCGGCGCACGCTGGAACAGGAGCAACGCGCCATCATCGCCAATGACGAAAGCGGCGACAATGACAAAATGTTCCATTTGCTGATCGCCGGCGCGACGCAGAATCAGATGCTGCTGGATACGGTAAAAAGCATCTGGCAGCGGCGGGATGCCAGCCCGCTTTGGCAGCAGTTACACAGCCGCATTGCCACTAAAGGCTATCGGCTGAAATGGCTGGCCGATCACCAGAACATTCTGGCGGCGCTGCGCCGTCGCGACGTGATGGGATCGTATCAGGCCATGTGGCAACACATGGAAAACATCAAGGGAACGCTGATGGAGCTGTCCGACGTCGATGCGCCGGAGTTCGACGGCTATCTATTTGAGTCGATACCGATCTTCCAGGGGAAATTGGTGTGATAAGCCAGAGCAGCGAACGGATATCCGCCGGCCTATCGCCAATGCCAAAAATATAAAGCCTGACACCAAATCGGGTCATTAACCGCAGGCCCGCTTTTTCGTCGTTAGCGTAAAAAGCGGGTCGATTTATAGACCATGTTCGCGAAACGGCAAGTCAGCGCGCCGTCAGGCTGCCGCGCAACAGGCTATGGTCTTCGTCGCCGGTCAGCAACGCCAGCGCACGCTGCGCCAGCGCTTCCAGTGAATATTCGATCGACGGCACCGCCGGCGCGCCGGGCCACTGCAACGAACCGTCCAGGCTGAATACCGTCACCTGCCCCGGCACCTGTCGTTGATACTGGTGCAGGACGCTGAGGGCTTCCTGCGCCTGGCAGTCATCGGTGACCAGCAGGGCATTGAACGGCATATTGCCGTTCAACAGGCTTTGCAATGCGATCCGTGCTGACGGTTCGCCCTCCACGACCAACTGCCGGTTATAGGGGATCAGATGGGTCTCGAGCGCGCTGCAGTAGCCCTGCAGCACCTGCTGCGCGGCGTCGCCGCCGGCAAAATTGACCAGCGCAATCTGCCGTCGCTGCTGATTGGCGAGATAATGCACCGCGGTTTCGGCGGCAAACTGATGATCGAAGCCGATGCTTTTACCGGTGGTGGCGGACAGGCAGTCCAGACACATCACGCTATCCGGCAGCGGCGGCAGGCTAAAGCGCGCGCCGACCACAATCAGCGCATCGCACCAGCCGTTGCTCAGCTCCGCCACCGCGGCCGCCAGCGTCGGCGCGTCGTTGGCGAAACGCAACAGCAAGTGCTTCCTCTGTTGGCTAAGCTGTTTTTCCAACGCCTGCAAATAACCGGTGGACTGCTGAATATGTTCGGTAGCGCACACCACGCCGATGCAGCCGGTTGATTGGCTGGTCAGGGACTGGGCAACGGCGTTCGGCCGATAGTTGAGCGTTTCCGCCGCCCGCAACACCGCCAGACGGCTTTCTTCCTTTACCCCGCGACTGCCGCTCAGCACCCGGGATACCGTGGCTTTCGACACCTGCGCCAGACGGGAAACATCGTTGATATTGGCCATAACTGCGGGTCTTCCTGCTGATGTTGAAAAACGGGCCGCCGGCCCGTTAACGATTATCCTTAACTCGCCGCCCGCTGTCGTTGATAAAGTTCGACCATTTCAGCGATCAGCTCGCGAGCGAGAATAGCATTCATCAGATGATCCTGCGCATGCACCATGATCAGCGTCATCGGCGTCTTCCCCTCGCCCGCGTCATGCTCAATCAGTTGGGTCTGTACCCGATGCGCCGCGCGGCAATAGCTATCCGCATCCTGCAAACGCGCCTGCGCCAGGGCAAAGTCGCCATCGCGCGCGGCCTGCAACGCCTCAAAACACAGGCTGCGCGTTTGGCCGGCATTGACGATGATTTCCATCACCGTGCTTTCCAGATCGTCCATTATTCCGCTCCTTCAAAACCATTGGCCTCGGCGACGGCGGCAAACCACTCACCGCTTTTTTTGACGCTGCGTTTCTGCGTAGCCAGATCCAACTGCACAAAACCATAGCGGTTTTTATAGGCGTTGCACCATGACCAGTTGTCGATAAAGGTCCACATATGGTAGCCCAGACAGTTGCTGCCCTCCTGAATGCCGCGATGTACCCAGCGCAGATGGTCGCGCACAAAGGCAATGCGATAGTCATCCTGGATCTGCCCACCCCGTTCAAATCGCAGCTCATCTTCCACGCCCATGCCGTTTTCTGAAATAAAACAGCGCGGGTTGCCATAATTTTCGCGCAGGTTGGACAGAATATCGTAAACGCCTTTTTCGTAAATTTCCCAGCCGCGGTACGGGTTCATTTTACGGCCCGGCATTTCATAGCTGCTGAAGAACCATTCCGGCATAAAGGGACTGTCGGGGTTTACCAGGCTGTCGCGACACTGTATGCGGCGCGGCTGATAATAATTGACGCCCAGCAGATCCACCACGCCCTGCCGCAGCAACTGCGCATCCCCCGGCCGGCAGCTCGGCAATTGGCCGTGCTGTTGCAACAATGCCACCAGTTCCTGCGGATACGCGCCGCGCAACGCCGGGTCGAGGAAACTGCGGTTGAACATCAGGTCGGCGACCTCGGCCGCCTTGACGTCCGCAGGGTTGTCGGAGCGCGGGTATGACGGCGTCAGGTTGAGAATGATGCCGATTTCCCCGCCCTGTTGCCGAGCGCGGTACTTTTTCACCGCCTGAGCGTGCGCCAGCATGGTGTGATACGCCACGGTGGCGGCGCGTTTGAAATCCACCACGTTCGGATAATGGAAATTGTACAGATAGCCGCCTTCCACCGGCACGATCGGCTCATTGAAGGTAAACCAGTGCTTCACCCGGTCACCGAACAACCGGAAGCAGTTATCGGCGAATTCAGCATAGGCATCAACCACCTCGCGACTTTCCCAGCCGCCAAGCCGCTGCATCGCCATCGGCATGTCAAAATGGAACAGGTTGATAAACGGCGTAATGCCCTGCGCCAGCATTTCATCGATCGTCTGATTATAAAACGCCACCGCTTGCTGGTTGACGCCGCCGCGCCCCATCGGCATCAGCCGCGCCCAGGAAATCGAGGTGCGAAAGGTGTTGTGATTCAGCTGTTTCAACAGGGCGATATCTTCGCGCCAGTGCCGGTAAAAGCCGGAGGTATCCTGCGGCCCGACCTGCTGGTGAAAGCGCCCCGGCTGCTGTGCAAACCACTCATCCCAAACGGTGGCGCTTTTACCGAAGTTCAGGCTTTCCCCTTCGGTCTGCGGCGCCGAGCTGGCGCTGCCCCACCAAAAATCTTGCGGGAACGAATATTTCATTATTGCTCCTTGTTCAGGAATTGGCGGCGGCGGCGACGTCGCTTTGCGGTTGATTGTTTTCCTGCTCTTGCTTGAGCAGGGTGCGTTCGTAGGCTTTCAGGAACGGGTAATACATCAGTGCCGACAACAGCATGCAGAACAGGCACATGAACAACGGACTGAGGGCCCAGTTGGCGGCCCAGGAGGCACCGATCGGCGCCGGCGTGGTCCACGGCGTTAGCGATACCACCTGCGCGATCCAGCCCAGTTTGGTGGCGATATAAGCGAAGGTGGCGTTGATCATCGGCACCAGAATGAACGGCAGGAAAAATACCGGGTTCATGATGATCGGCGCGCCAAACAGAATCGGTTCATTGATATTGAACATGCTCGGCACCACGCCCATCTTGCCGATGGCGCGCAGGTGGACGGCCCGGCTGCGCAGCAGCAAAAACGCCAGCGGCAGAGTTGAACCGACGCCGCCGATCAGCAGATAGTGATCCCAGAATCCTTGCAGGTAGATATGCGGCAACGGCGCGCCCGCGGCGAGTGCTGTTTGGTTCAGCGCCAGATTGGTCATCCAGAATGGATTCATTATGCCGGTTACGATCAGCGCGCCGTGAATGCCGGCGAACCACAGGATCTGGCAGATAAACACCGAAATCAAGATCGCCGGCAGCGAGTCCGACGCCGAAACCAGCGGCTCCAGCAGGTGCATGATGGCCTGCGGAATGATCATGCCGGTATAGCTCTGCACCAGCAGGTTAAGCGGGTGCAGCGTCGCCACGATCACCACCACCGGGATCAGGATCTCGAACGAACGCGCCACCCCGGTCGGCACCTCTTTCGGCAGCCGGATAGTGACGTTGCGACGTTTGAGCCAGGCGTATAGCTCACCGGCATACAGCGCGGTAATGATGGCGGTAAAAATCCCCTGGCCGGAGAAATATTGCGTATCGATCACGCCGTCACGGTACGGCGCAGCCACCAGCAGGAAGGCCATAAACGCCAGCAGACCGGTCATGATCGGATCAAGCTTGTAATGCCGCCCGAGGCTGGCGCCGATGCCGACCGAAATAAAGAAGGTCATCACCCCCATGCTGAGGTGAAACGGCAACATCAGCTGTTCACGGTATTTGAGAGAAAAGTTCAGCCAGCCGCGCGCAATCCCCCAACTGCTGTCGGCGGCGAACGGCGGGAAAATAAACACCAGCATGAACGAACCGATAATCATGAACGGCAGCGCCGATACGAAGCCGTCGCGAATGGCTATCACATGCCGTTGCTGACCGACGCTGCCGGCCAACGGCGTGACCCGCTGTTCAATGATCCTGACCATCGCCTGATAAAGGGAACTCATGCGCGCGCTCCCTGCCGTGCGATCAACGCCAGCGCGAAGTCCAGCACCTTGTCGCCGCGCTGCATGCCATAATCCATCATGTCGATGGCCGCGACCGGCACGCCCTTCTCCGCTGCGCGGGCTGACAGCGCCGGCAGCATGTACTTGATCTGCGGGCCAAGCAGCACCACGTGATAGTTCGGGAACTGCTGATCGAACTCGCTGGCGCTGAACGCCGCGATCTCTACCGCCAGTTGGCGGCCGGCGGCTTCAGCATTCATTTTATTGACTAACAGACTGGTCGACATCCCCGCAGAACAACAAAGCATGATTTTCTTCATTATGATTACCCCAGTGACGATTCGTGGTCTTCCCGATCCTCATTGGAAACAAAATGGAAACCGGTTTCCAATGAATAAAAATCGATTTGAGAGGGTTCTCATGCATTAAAGATAAAATAGCGGAAACCTCGTGAGCTGGGTCACAATTTCAACGGCAGGCTAGCGGCCAGGCCAGGAAAAGAGCGGAAGAACTGCTATGGCGACGCGGTTATAAATCCGCATGTGTCAGCTGCGCGCGGTAGTTAATTATGGACAGGGAGCAAACAGGCCCGCCCGACAAGTGCCGGCATACGGAATACAACGAACGCGCGTCGAGTATCAGGGGGCGTCAAGCCCCCCGGATATTAGCGTTAACGCGTGTCGTGCCGGTAAACGGGCACCGGCCGCGCCGTTCCCGTCAGGGTATCGGAGACCTCAGCCACCGAGGTGGCTATCTTCATACCGCCCTCTCTCAGCCGCCGCACCTCCGCCGCGATCCGCTGTATGCCGAGCCAGAAGAGGCCGTCCAGCGCCGTGACCGGCAGCCCGCTTTCCAGAGCCAATTTAAGGCGCTCCCGCGGCGCTTTCGCCTCTTGCGCGATTTGCCGGTAAGGGGCCGCGGTGATCCCCGCCGCGTCGACCCGCTGGATACGGGTCGTCAGACGGTACTGAAATTCGTCCGGTATTCCGGCCAGATCGCTCTTCAGGCTGTAGATACAGCCGAAACGCTTACCGTTGAACAGCACGTTTTTTTGGCTGAGCGGCAGTTCATCGCGCACGCCGGCTATCAATTGCGGGGCGCGGGTGAGCAATAATCTGAAGGGAAGCTCAAAGCTCGTAACGTAATCCACGTTCAGCAATGCGATACGCAGGCGCTCCTCCGCTCCGGCCTTATTTTCCCGACATTCGGCAATCACATCGGCCCATTGTCGGGTCAGGCGGGGGCTTTCCGTCGCTTCGGCAAAGCAATACTTTTCAATCTGGTAGTCAACTCGTCCGGTCACGCTGAAGCCTCTCCCGATCGCTCTTCGGTATCCGCCCCACTTTATCAGCGGGCGGAGATAACTGAAAGTCAGTTGTCAGGGAGAAGGCCGACGGAACGGCAGTGACGCGCTTTCCCCTTCACGCCCGGCCGTTATGGTGAATTATCGGTTTATGATTGAATCGTCTTTTCTTACTATGTCCTGACCTGATGGGACCCGCATGGCCATGATTAAGAGGGAGGATTTATGCGGCTGGCGATAATCATAGTGATAGGGGTACTGGTATGCATCAGCATGATGCTGTTCTTGCAATATGTCAGTGAGCAGCCTTGGCTGAACGGCTAGAGCGTGATGCGCAGCGGGAAAGACGCTGCCCCTGCCGATGTTCAACCGCTTCGAACATTACGAGGCCGGCAACGGGGCAGCAGATTGTAGATAGGGTCAGTTGGCGAAATTTCAACTCCGCCCCGGTTTAGCTGAGTATGAAAATGTTATGCCGCACAAATTAACCCGTGCGCGGCCTTTTCATGGCGGAAAAAATGGCTTAGTATTTTATCTAGTGCACTAGACAATCAACAACAAGGTAATGGAGCGGATATGAAAACGCAGACCCGCCGAGAAATCGGAACACAACTTTCGTTTGCGCTCTATGGTGCGGCCAGCCGGATGAACCGGTTGCATAAACCTTTTCTGGCGCCTCTGGGCCTCACCTTCCCTCAGTACCTGGTGATGCTGGAGTTATTTAATGAAACGCCCCGCACCGTCGGCGATCTCGGCGGCAAGCTCGGCATGGACACCGGCACCATCACCCCGGTGCTCAAGCGTCTCGAGGCCGCTGGGCGGGTCCGCCGCACGCGTGACCGCACTGATGAAAGACGGGTGCTGATTACCCTGACGGACGAAGGCAGAGCGCTGCAGGATGCACTCTGGCGCATCACCGATAACATCAAATCAGCCTGCCGGTTATCGGATGCCAAACTGGAAGAACTTCGCGACACCCTGAATGATTTTGCCCATCCGGCGGACCGTTAATCGCCTACGACTCGGATACGGAGGTATTAAATGAAAATTGGCATCATTGGCGCCGGAAATATAGGCGCAACGCTGGCGCGTAAACTTTCAAGCCATGGGCACGCGGTCAAACTGGCCAACTCAAGGGGGCCGGACACCATTGCAGAGCTGGCGCGGGAAGCTGGTGCGGTCGCGGTTGAGCGTCAGGAAGCGGTGCACAATGTGGACGTCATCATCCTCTCCACGCCGTTTGACAAACATGCAGAATTGGCGGCGCTGTTAATTGGCGTACCCGAAAACGTGATTGTTATCGATACCTCTAACTACTACCCCTTCCGCGATGGCGATATCGCTGACATCAATAATGGGAAACCGGAGAGCGTCTTTGCCAGTGAAGTGCTTCAACGGCCTTTGATTAAGGCCTGGAATGCCGTTCTGGCGGCTACGTTGGCGGAGAAAGGCGTTGCAGACGGGTCTGGATCCCGTCTCGCCATCCCGGTTGCCGGCGACAGCGCCAATGCAAAAGCCATCGCGCTGGAGCTGGTTAATCAGACCGGCTTCGATGCGGTTGACGCCGGCCCGCTGAACGAATCATGGCGGCAGCAGCCCGGCACCCCGGCGTACTGCACCGAGCTGAAAATCGATGAGCTGAACCTTGCCCTGCAAACGGCGGATAAAGCGCGGGCGCCTCTGAACCGAGACGCATTAATCAATGAGTTCATCGCCGCCGGCAGTTTACTCACGCACGATGCCATCATTGCGCGCAACCGGGCGGTGACGGCTTAATCCTTCGCCACCTTTAGCAAGGCGGCGCGTTAACAGGCCGGTCATTCGATTATCTTGACCACCACTTTGCCCTTCGCATGCCCTTGGGCAAGGTAGGCAAGCGCATTCTTGGTCTCGGCAAAGGGGAATACCTTGTCGATCACCGGGGCGATGCGTTCAGCTTCGATCAGTTTGCCGATTTGATCGAGCTGTTCGCCTTCAGGTCGAACGAACAGAAATGAATAGGCGATACCTCGCTTTTGCGCCAGACGCATTATCCTGCGGCTCATCATCCCAAACGCCAAGGTCAGCAAGAAGTTTAACCCCCGCGCCCGTGCGAATGCGGCATCTAACGGCCCGACGAGAGAAACAATCTTTCCTCCCGGCTTGAGGATCCGGATGGATTTTTCAATCGTATCGCCTTCGATGGTGCCAAGGACGGTGTCGTAGCCGCTCAACACCTTTTCGAATGCTTGCGTTTTATAGTCGACCACCTCGTCCGCGCCCAGCCGTTCAAGCCATGCGACGTTGCCCGTGCTGGTGGTGGTGCCTACCCTGGCCCCCAGGTATTTAGCCAGCTGGATCGCCAGGGTGCCAATTCCTCCCGACCCTGCCGGAATGAAAATTTTCTGACCGGGCCGCAGCCCGGCGCGCTCCGTCAATGCTTGCCAGGACGTGAGGCTCACCATCGGCAGCGAAGCCGCCTGCACGAAGTCCAGATTTGCCGGCTTCAAGGCGGCGACGCTCTCGGGCACCGTCGCAAACTCGGCAAGCGAGCCCGTTCCCGTATCGAAAATGCTGGCGAAGACTTCGTCGCCTGGCGTAAAACGCGTCACGCGGCTCCCCACGGCAACGACAACGCCAGACAGGTCGCTGCCTAATGTGGCGGGAAGCTTAAACTGCAAAATCGGCTTGAATATGCCGGTCGGCACCCTGTTGTCGATAGGATTCAGCCCCGCTGCGTGCACTTTAACCAGAATGTCATTGGCGCCGGGTGTCGGATAATCTACGTCATCGAACCCCAATTCGGGCGATTTGCCATAGCGTTTAAACCTGAAGGCTTTCATCGTCTTCTTCCCCCGCTGTACTTTCCGTTTCAATCGTTGCCTGCCGTCGCCTCGCCAATACCCGAGGGGGCCCCGCCACAAGCGCTGCGGGTTTATTTGCCCTGCTGAAACAAGGCCTTTAAAGGGTTTTATATCGCTCTGCGGGTTCATCTTGCCTGATGTCTGAAAGCAGCGCCTGTCGCGCGGCGTCGAGGGCCTCCCAGCGCGCCGCGTTGTGTAACGGTGGCATGGTAACGAGCTCGCGGCGATCAAAGCCAACCAGCGCCGCATCGACTAACGCCCCTGCCTCCATCATTTTGGGTGAGGCACTGATGTCGATGCCTGCGCGTTGCCAAATTTCCGTGTAAGTGCCGGCGGGAAGCACCGCCTGAACATAAATGCCCTTGGCGGACAGTTCCAGGTTCATTCCCTGCGACAGGAAAAGAACGAAGGCCTTGGTGGCGCCATATACCGACATGGCAAATTCGGGTGCCAGACCGACAACGGAGCTGATATTGACTATCGATCCTTCGCCGGCTTGCGCAAAGCGTGGCGTCACCGCGCTGGCGAGTCGCGTCAAGGCCGTGACGTTAAGCGCGATAAGCCGTTCGATCGCATCAGGAGACTGTTCCATAAAGCCGCCCGCCTGCGCGATACCCGCGTTATTGATGAGAATGCCTATCCGCTCATCGCTACGCAGGCGCGCTTCGACGGCCGCTAAATCATCCGCTTGCGTGAGGTCCGCGGGCAGAATATCGACGGAAATGCCGCTTTCCTGCCGCAAACGCTCGGCAAGGCTCTCAAGCTTTGCCTTGTCGCGAGCGACCAGAACGAGGTCGTGGCCCCGGCGTGCGAACCGTTCAGCGTAGACGGCGCCAATGCCCGTAGACGCGCCCGTAATGAGGACTGATGATTTGGTCATGAGTTAATCTTCTTTATCAATGAATAAACAGGGGCCTAAGTCACGAAGTTAATGATGATGATCATAATCTAAAAAGTCAATCGGTTTGATTACGATCATCATCAATGTATACTTGCAGCATGCGTTTTCAGTGGGGATCAGAAAGGGTGAAAGTGTCTAAAGAGCAGGTTCGCGAAAACCGAGCGCGTATTGTTGAAGCCGCCTCGGTGTTGTTTCGTGAACGGGGCTATGACGGCGTAGGCATCGCGGAATTGATGTCGGCGGCAGGTTTGACCCACGGCGGGTTCTATAAGCACTTCGCTTCCAAGGCGGATTTATTGTCGGAGGCGATGAGCTGCGGTTTTAGGCGATCGGCGGAAAGCTCGTTAGGCGTGGAGCGGGAAAAGTTTATCGCAGACTACCTCTCCCGCCAGCATCGCGATGCTATGGGTAAGGGTTGCGTGATGTCGGCGCTGGGTACCGATACAGCCCGTCAATCAGAATCAATCAAGGCGACATTTTCCGCCGGGATCGAACGACAGCTGAGCCTTTTAGCCGATGAAAACGGCGCGGGAAGCGCAACGCGTGCAGACCTGATCGACACCCTCGCGCATCTTGTCGGTGCTCTGGTGCTGTCTCGCGCCTGCCCTGATGATTCCACCCTGGCGGATGAAATTCTGGACGTTTGCCGTTCCCGCCTGCTCGCTCAGGAAGCTCAAGAAGATGTCGGCGGTGAATTTTCCGCGCCGATAACATAAAAAAGCAGCCTTCCGGCGAAGGCCGCTTTTTGCATGCATATTTTCGCTCGCCAACCCGGCCGGCGCTTTGGTGCCTTAGCGGAACGGCGCGTCGAGAGCAACTATACTTCCCGTCCGGCTTTCCCTCCTGGCATCGGGTAAATAGTTATTTTACCTTATTCATGTTTTTGTCGAGAAATGGACAAATCTCCTGAGAGCGGCATCACAATAATATTAATATATCTGCTTAGGCTACTCATTAGAAAAGTCAGGCGTTTTTTAATCCAATCACTTATATATTTAATTGACGCGAACAAATTACATTATTCAGGCAACTCTACGAATAAACTAAAAAATTTCGCCAAACACCCCGTGCATCGTAAAAACTCATCATAAATTAATATATTACCCACAGAAAAATAATTTGGCACATCAGGCGCGAAACAAATAAAAACAGTAAAGAAAAAGTTAAATATCATTAGCTTTTCACGTAAGAGTGAAAATAAAATCGCTGCACAATAACCTACCAGTGATTATAGTTCTCATTACCATTTACATCAGGAAGATGATAAAAATGAACTATATAAAAAATGTAAAAACTTCACCGGCCAGGATTTCGAACGACCGGTTTTCATTCTCCGGCGTTAGCTCCTTAACCTTGTTTACCGGGCTTTGCATGGGGGCGAGTGGCGCCAGCCTCGCCGAAACCGCCTCCCCGGCTCCGGCGAGCGAAGAAAGGCTGGTGACCGCCGATGCGCCAGACTCGTTTTATATCCAGGCATCGGCCGACCCCAAATTTACCCGCCCGCAGAAAGATACGACGCGTACGATGGTGCTGATCCCTGAAGCGCTAATCAAAGAACAGGGCGCCACTACGCTGACCGCGGCGTTAAAAAACGTGGCCGGCGCAGGCGCTTTTTTCGCCGGCGAAAACGGCAACTCAACGACCGGTGATGCCGTCTACATGCGCGGGTTTGATACCTCCAACAGCCTCTACCTGGACGGCATGCGCAATATAGCCA
Organism: Serratia ficaria; assembly: GCF_900187015.1. Classification (NCBI taxonomy): domain Bacteria; kingdom Pseudomonadati; phylum Pseudomonadota; class Gammaproteobacteria; order Enterobacterales; family Yersiniaceae; genus Serratia; species Serratia ficaria. The sequence continues at coordinate 3,395,598 of NZ_LT906479.1, forward strand.
GCGTTTCCAGAGACACCTTCAATACCGAGCAAATCGAAGTTTTCAAAGGCCCTTCAGGTGCAGACTATGGCCGCAGCGCCCCCAGCGGTTCGATCAATCAGGTCAGCAAGCAACCGCGCATGGATACCGGCCTGGACGCGTCGGCCAGCCTGGGCAGCGCCCGTTACCGCCGCGCCACGCTGGACTATAACCAGGCATTCGGCGAAACCTCGGCTATCCGTTTGAATCTGCTGGGTGAGAAAGCGCCGGAGGCCGGCCGTCGCCATGTGCGGCAAGAACGTTTCGGCGTTGCTCCCTCCTTCGCTTACGGCCTTGGCACTGCCACCCGCCTCTACCTGAACTACCTCCATCTGCAACAGGACAACGTGCCGGACGGCGGCGTTCCCACCCTCGGTTTACCGGGTTATTCCGCGCCGAGTGCCCGAACCGACGCGTTGAACGACGCGGGGAAAGTGAACAGCCGTAATTTTTATGGCACCCGAGACGATCGCGACAACTCGACCACGGATACGGCAACGCTCCGCCTGGAACGGGATCTTACGGATAACCTCACGCTGCGCAATACCACCCGCTGGTCCCAGGTGAAACAGGATTATCTGTTGAGCGCCTTTATGATAGGCGACAAAAACGTGGTTATCGTCGATGCTAATCGTGTCGACACCTGGACCGCTTCACGGCTGGCCAATACCAAAGATGCGCGCAACACCTTGCTGAGCAACCAAACCAACCTGACCGGCAAATTCAGTACCGGCACGGTGCGCCACGACGTTAGCGCCGGCGTGGAGTTTACGCGCGAGCGCCAAACCCATTATGGCCTGCACGCCGTCGCCCTGCCGGCCGTCAATATCTACCGTCCCGAACCGTCGGTTTCCGCCCCCGCAGTGTCACGCAACGGCGCCAACGCCAACGGCACAACCGAGACTTTCGGCCTGTACGCGTTCGACACGCTTGAACTGGGCAGAAGCGTTGAAATTAACGGCGGCGTTCGCTTAGACAGCTACCGTACCTCATACGATCGCGCCACCGCCTGCGGCGGTTCCGGGCGCCGAGCCGTAGTCTGCCCGCCGGGCATAGCGACCAATACGCCCATCAACACGCTGGATATCGCCAAAACCGGCAACCTGTTCAATTGGAAAGCCGGCGCGCTGTACCATATCACCGAGCGCGGCAACGCCTACCTCAACTACGGCATTTCTCAACAACCGCCCGGCGGCAACAACTTTTCGCTGGCGGAGTCCGGCTCAGGCAGCAGCGCCAACCGAACTGACTTCAAGCCGCAAAAGGCGAAAACCATCGAGATCGGCACCAAATGGGCGCTGTTGGGCAATCACCTGCTGCTGACGGCGGCGCTGTTCCGTACCGATATTGAAAACGAGGTGGGGAAAAATGACGACGCAACCTATTCTCAATACGGCAAGAAACGCGTTCAAGGCTATGAGTTGGGCATGGTCGGCAATATCACCCCCGACTGGCGCCTGTTCGCCGGTTACACCTTGCAAAACGCCAGCATCCGCGACGGGGCCAATGCCGCACAGGACGGTTCATCGGCGCTGACCTACACGCCAAAACGGGCTTTCACGCTATGGACCCATTACCAAATCACCGATCGGCTCACCCTTGGCGGCGGCGCGCGTTACGTCGGCGGGATGAAGCGCGGCAAAGACGGCGCGGTGGGCACGCCGGCTTACACCGAGGGATATTGGGTCGCGGATGCGATGGCGGGCTATAAGATCAATAAGCACGTCGATGTCCAGCTTAACCTCAACAACCTCTTCGACAAAGACTACGTATCGTCGATCAACAAAAGCGGCTATCGCTATCATCCTGGCGATCCGCGCACCTTCATGTTGACCACCAACGTGCATTTCTAATCTTCGCGCCGTCCCGCGGGGCTGTCCTGCGGGAGGCAAGGAACGCCAATCATGATGCTGCATATCCCGGAAGTGCTAACCCCCGAAGAAGTCCATTGCCTGCTGCATACGCTGGCCGAAACCCCGTGGGTCGACGGCCGCGTCAGCACCGGAGAACAAGGCGCCAAAGTCAAAAACAATCGGCAGTTGGACATGCAAAGCGCAGGCTACAAAAAAGCGCAGGCCGTGGTCGGCGCGGCGCTGCAGCGCAATCCGCTGTTCTTTGCCGCCGCGCTGCCCGCAAGGCTGTCCAATCCGCTGTTCAACAGCTACCGGAATGCGCAGTTTTACGGCTTTCATGTCGATGGCGCCATGCGCCAAAACGACGCCAGCGGCTGGATGCGCACCGATCTGTCCGCCACGCTGTTTTTGGTTGATCCCGGCGGCTATGAAGGCGGTGAACTGGTCGTCAACGACAGCTATGGCCAACACAGCGTCAAACTGCCCGCCGGCGATATGATCCTGTACCCGGCGAGCAGCCTGCACTGCGTCACGCCGGTCACCAAAGGCCACCGCGTCGCCTCTTTCTTGTGGGTTCAGTCCATGGTGCGCGACGACCGGAAACGCACCCAACTGTTCGAACTTGATCAGAATATCCAGAAATTGCGCACCGCATTCGGCGAGCAGGATGAGATCCTGTCGCTGCTGAACCTGTACCACAACCTATTGCGCGAATGGGCCGAGGTGTAGCCCCCTTGCCGACGTAATGGCGCAACAATTAGCGAAATGTGGTAGGCGAAAGGCAACCCGCGCTCCGCTTCGAAGACGCCCGGGAGCCAAATTTTGACGCCGCGCACCTCGAAAAGGATGCGCGGCGTTTATCACTTCGGCCATTCCTTGCCGGTCAGAAGGTAACCTGCAGCTGGGCGTTAACCGAATTGGCCTGCAGATCCGCACCGTATTGCCCCTGATAGGAAATCCCGATACGCGTGGAGCGCGTCAGCTGAACATCGACACCCGCGCCCACTATCGCCACATCCTTATCGATCGGCGCTCCCTGGGTCGTGAAAGCGTCGCCGGTGGCAAACGCCATCCTGGCCGAGGTGTCCGTATCGCCATAGGCATGCTGCCAACCCAGGGTGCCGTGCAGCGTCAGATCGACACCGCCCAGCGGGAGCTCGCTTGCACCACGCAGCCCCAACGTCGAGTAGAAGGTATTCATGGTTTCGTCTTCGACGCGCAACGCCGCCGCCCCGCCCTGTTCCTCAACGTTGTCGGTATGCAAGCGCACATAGCTTAGATTGGCGAAAGGCTCCGCGCTGACCGTCTCATTCCCCAGCCGATAGCCCAGCTCGGTGAACGCATGCAACGCGTTGGCGTCGTAGTCAGCGGACAAGCGATCCGAGAATGTGCTGAAACCGACATTGCGCGTGCTTTCAATGCGATTCCAGGTATATCCCAGGCCGCCGCGCAAGGCGAGCGCATCCTTTTGGCCGCCGGCATACAGACCGAGGTGGTAGTTATCGCTATGGCCGGAGGAGGCGCGGTTATCAACATCGAAACGGGTGCGGCTGTAGCCCGCATAGGCGCCGGCCCGCACGTTGTCGCTGAACTCACGATCGGCGCCAACCAGGAAACCGCCGGTATCGCTGTCGAGCTTGCCGATATTGCTGTCGCCCTGAGTGCGCGTCCAGGTGCCAAATGTCTGCCCCCAGGCGCCGTTGCGTTCGCGTTCGCCCCCCTGCACCAGGCTCATGGCCATTGGCGGCACCGGCAAGACGCCGTTATCGTCAAACATCGTCAGCATATGCTGATTAACGACATTGCCGACCAGCATGCTGCCCTGTTGCAGGCTGGACTGCACCGATGCGAACTGTTCGCCGGAAAGCTGATTGAACGCCTCGCGCGCTTCCGACGCGCTCAGCATCAATAACCCATTGTACAGGGCCAGTGAAGGACCTTCCTGCGCCAGGGTCCCCAGCGCTCCGGCGGTAGTCCATTGGTTGCCCGTAGTGGCGACGGTCTGGAAGATCCCCGTCGACCCCGCATTGCCGTCGCCACCGCCGGTATTGCCGTCATCGCCGCCGGTATTGCCGTCACCGCCGCCGGTATTGCCGTCATCGCCGCCGGTGTTGCCGTCGCCGCCGCCGGTATTGCCGTCACCGCCGCCGGTATTGCCGTCACCGCCGCCGGTATTGCCGTCGCCGCCGCCGGTGTTGCCGTCGCCGCCGCCAGGCGTACCCCCACCGGTATCTTTTTGTGCGATAGCCAAATAAACATATTGCCGGTCGCGGGTTAACGTTGCGTCGAGGAATGCCGACTTCAGCACCGCCTCGCTGAACATGCCCTTGATCCCGCCGCCCGAACTCAGAATGCGGTAGCTTTGCCCATTCTGGTAGCTGGTATGCGGGTCAAGCGCATTCACCAGCACCTTAACGTTATTGCCGATCGTCGTCTCGCCCTGCATGCCCAACTGATCGCTGCGGCCGTCCGCGGCAATGTCGACGTCATAAAACGATCCGTCCTGGAAAGTCAGCCAGCTTCTAATCGTCAACTTGCCAATATCGCCATCACCGGGGGAAATATGCCCGCCGGTTTCCACCAGGGTTCTGCCAAAGGTTCCTTTGCCGCCCAGAACGCCCCCGGACTTGACGAATGCCGACGTTGAAAACGCGAGGCTACCGGACCCGGAGCCAGAAGCAAATGTGCCCGCCGTTCCATTGATGATCAAGGTAGCCCCATCCTCAACGGTCAACGCCTGATACTTGTAAGCAGTATCAACTTCCGTATTGACGTCGCTATTGAGGATCAGCTTCCCGCCTTTGGCAGTAATGTTCCCCTCGAAAAAAAACATATCCCCGCTTAAAGTTGTTTGCCCCGCGTAATTCAGGATCGTCGCGAACCCATCTATTTTATTTTTTAGTTCATAGTCATTTGAATTATGATTAAAAATAATATCGGCGTCGGGAATAAATCCAAAACTGCTGGTATGTATCACCGTATTGTCATCAATGACTCCGGGTGCCTGCGCCGCACCCAACTTTACTTCTGGGTATGCCCAATCAGGCTCATTCGGGTCATATTCAAAATGAGCATCGCTGCCAATGACCAACGCACCAAGATTCAGGTATATATTGCCGCCCTGGGTATTTACAAATGAATTTGCCCCGCGCAGAACCAACAACGCCGAAGACTCGACCCCTACGTTCTTTATATATATGTTTTTGGCATTTAACCCACCGCCGTCTATCAATAATTTTCCATCATTCATTGCCGAACCGATAGTCACATTGCCGTCATAGGATACCGTTTCAGTGATGCGATGATCGCCCTCAAAGACGACATCGTCCGCACGAGCAAGATCTATATTCCCGACGATCGTCAATGGCGCAATGGCCAATGCAAGATAGAGTTTGGATAACCGGGTTTTTACCGGTGATGGATAATACCCCCAGAGTATATTCACCATTTTCTCCTTGTTATTTTGGCAGTTAATAATTTTTAACCTTATACATTGCTGATATTCGAACGCAAAAAAAGAGCCGGCAGCGGCTCTGAGAAGCTCAATAAGATTGGCATAGGCAGGGGGATCTCGCCATGCAGGCGGAAATTTTCAGATTATTTCGGCATTGCCAGAGCCGTGTTCCAGGCGCAAATCCGGCATTGCCGTTAAATCATCGTCAGCCAAAACCGGCAATCCAGTACGGTTTGCCGGCAGGAAAGTGCGGGGAACCGTTAATTTTTACCCGGCCGGTTATAGCCGGCACAAAAGAACTTTTCCGCCAGGCGGCTGGCGCCGCCGGAGAAAAACTCGCCCATTGACTCACCGCCGAGGCCATAATCCCGGCACAGCCTTCCCGCTTCGAACGCCGCCTGATTCTCATCGCCGGTGCTTTCCGCCAGACGGTGCGCATAGCCCAGCACGAAGCCGCGTTTGTAGTCGGAGCAAAACTTCGACAGTTCCGCCGCCGGTTTCAGGTTCTGCGCTTTTAATCCCGCCAGCAGCCCCTTGCCGAAGTGATTGCCCATGGTGGACTCCATTTCATACCGATATATAAATAATTATGCAGCGATTGACGGCAAGGGAACATACCCTCCGGGTTTTATCCGCGGATTTGAGGCATAAAAAAGCCCGCCAAGCGGGCCTCGATCGGATTCGGTCACAGGCTGAAATTCAGCCCCTCAATCACGGTTTTTTCCAGCTGCAGGCGGCCCGAAGGGATCTCTTTATCCTGCAGGAAGTCCGGCAGGCGCGATTTATCGCCCGGTTTGCCGATCGCCACCATGCCGTGCACCACGTAGTTGTCCGGCAGCTTCAGCGCGGCCTTGATTTTATCGTGGTGTACGCCGCCCATGCAGTGGGTCAGCCAGCCTTTCAGGTGCGCCTGCTGCGCCAGGTTGGCCCAGGCGGCGCCGGTGTCGAAGGAATGGCTCGGGTTGCCGACTTCCTGCTCGCCGTTCACGCTGGTGGTTTTGGAGATGATCACCACCAGCGCCGAGGCGTGCTGCGCCCAGCTGCGGTTGAACTCGATCAAAAACTCCAGGTAGTCTTCCCAACTGTCGGAGCCGTGCTTGCTGTAGGCGAAGCGCCACGGCTGAATGTTGTAGGCGGAAGGCGACCAGCGCGCCGCTTCGAAGAAGCTCAGCAGCGTTTCATCGTCGAGCGGATCGTTTGCCAGCGCGCGCGGCGACCAGCGTTCGATAAACTGCGCATCAATCGGGTAATCAGGGATTCTGGGCTGACTCATGGGGCGTTCTCTCGTTGAAGTGAATACGGAAGTTATCTGATATTCCCACACCTTATGCCAGAAAAACTTCTATTTTGTGCGCTGATTCAGCGCGGCAGTTCCTGCTGCAGCCAGGACAAAAACGCCCTGACCGGCGGATGGCGTTCGCGGCCGGGCGCGCACAGCACGCTGTAAGCGGCGCCCGGCACGCGGATCTCCGGCCTGACCGCCGCCAGCAGGCCATTGTTCACCAGATCGGACACCATCACCGAACTGGCCAGCACCAACCCCTGCCCGGCCACCGCGGCCTGCAGCGCATAATGTTCCTCATCGTAACTGCGCAGCGCCGCATGCCGCCGCCACCAGTCCACCCCCGCGGCCTGGCACCAGTCGCGCCAGCCGGTATCGTACAGCGCGGAATCGCCCCATTTGACGGTGATCAGCACCGGTTTCTTCGGCTCAGCGGCGGCAAAGCCCGGCGCGGCGTACACGCCAAACGACTCTTCCAGCCGCGCCGCCTGATGCAGGGCGGGATACCGAGCGCGGCTGTAGCGCACCGCGATGTCCACGCTGGCGTCCTGCTGCAGATCGATCACCTCGGCGCAGGCTTCCAGCCGCACCAGATAATGCGGATAGGCCTGATAAAACCGGCCCAGCCGCGGCACCAGCCACAGCGCGGCGAAGGAGTGCGTAACGGAAACGCACAGCGATCCGGCGCTGGGCACCGGCCGCAGCGTCTCCAGCGTATTGGCGACGTCCAGCAAGGCGCCGTGCACGCCGCTAAACAGCCGCTCGCCCTTCGGCGTCAGCCGTACGCCGCGCGGCACCCGTTCAAACAGCGCAAAACCCAACTGCTGTTCCAGGCTTTTGATCTGATGCGAGATCGCCGTTGGCGTCACCGCCAATTCCTCCGCCGCCAGCTTGAAGCTGCGCAAGCGGGCGGCGGACTCGAAGGTGCGCAAGGCATTGACGGGCAGCGTGGCGAACATGACGGTGGCTCCAATAGATGAATTTAACTCATCCTGGCAGAAAAGCCGTCATTTGTCGCCCGGCGCCGTTATCTTCTAGATTAGGGCCGGTAACCTCACCCGCAACGCTGGAGACTGACATGAGCACAACTCATCAACCGAAACGCCTAATCGTCCTGGTCGGCAGCCCGCGCCGCGACGGCAACAGCGCCGCCCTCGGGCAGGCGGTCATCGATGGCGCCACCGCAGCAGGCAGCGAGGCCAGCCTGCACTTTATCGACGACTACGTCAGCGGCTTTCTCAGCGACGAGCGGCATGCGCCGCCGGCGGACGATCGCTACGCCGAACTGTTTCTGGAGCGTTTTCTGCCGGCCGATGCGGCGGTATTCTGCACGCCGGTTTATTGGTACGGCATGTCGGCGCAGACCAAGGCCTTCTTCGACCGCTCCTTCAGCTTCTATTCCGACGCCTACCCGCAGGCGGAGCAGGTACATCGGCGCATGCGCGGCAAACGCATCGGGCTGGCGGTGGCTTCGGAAGAAACTTACCCCGGCGCGGCGTTGGGCATCGTGCATCAGATCCAGGAGTTCAGCCGCTACACCCATTCCGAGTTTGTCGGCCTGGTCCACGGCGCAGGCAACAAGCGCGGCGAAATCGCCCGCGACCCGCGCGATCCGCTGCAGGCGGCGCGCGCGCTGGGACGCGAGATCTTCACCCGCAGCTACTCCGACTACCGCATGGACAGCCCGCGCAGCACCCAGGTGTGGCCGGAGTAACCTGACCGGGCGGCCTCGCCGCCCCTGACTTTCGCCCGTTCCTCAGCCGCCGCTGCCGATTTGCCAGATAAAGGTCGGCGCATGGCGGTTAATTTCCCAGTCGCCGATGTCGCGCGCCTTGTAGATCACCGGGTTATGCGAAGAAAGCGTGCGGGCGTTGCGCCAGTGGCGATCCAGCGCCTTGCCGGTGCGGGTATCCGAGGCGCCCAGCGCGTTGAACAGCTCGCCGGCGGCGCGCTGCACCCATTCCCCGGCGATCACCTGCGCCCTGGCGGCATCCAGTTCCGCCGCCACGTTAAGCGCCTGCAGCCGCGCCTCATCGCCAGAGTCATGCGCCTCGTAAGCCTGCTGCAGCGAGGCGGTCGCCTTCAGCACCGTCGCCTCCACCGCGTAAGCCCAGGCGCTGATGTGCCCCACCACCTGCTGGATCTGCACGTCGTCCTTCACCCAGCCGGCGTTGCCGTGGCTGTAGACCCTTTTGCGCCGCCGCACCCCCTCGCCGACGTCACGCAACACCGCGCGGCCAATGCCCGCCAGCGTCGCCAGCAGCACGTGCTGGTAGAACGCCGTCTGGTAACGAAAGCGTTCGGCAAAGTCATACACGTGCGCCCGCTCGACCCGCGCGTCGATAAACCGCGTGGTGCCGCTGCCGGTGGTGCGCTGGCCAAAGCCGTCCCAGTCGTCGTCGCGCTCCACGCCGGGCTGGCCGACGTTCACCACGGCGATCACCGCGCCGCCGTTGTCGCTGCGCTCGGCGTAGACGTCGATCCAGTCGGTGAACAGGCTGCCGGTGCTGTAAAACTTCTCGCCGTTGAGCAACCAGCCGTCGGCCTGCGGCGTCACCCGGGTGTTGACCTGCCCCAACTTCACGTCGCCGATCTCGGTCCAGCCGCTGCCGACCAGCTCGCCGTCGAGAAAGCGCCGGAACCAGCGATCGCGCTGCGGGTCGTCCGGGGCGTTCAGCCGATCTTCGACAAAGGCGAAATGCGCCCGCAGCGCCTGCGGCAGGTTGGAATCCGCCTCCGCCAGTTCGGTCAGCAGTTCGAACAGCTGCGGCAGCGAAGCGCCGTCGCCGCCCTTCTCGCGCGGAATGCGCAGCGCGCCGAAGCCCGCCTCTTTCAGCCAACGGATCGGCTCGTGCGGCAGGGTGCGCGACAGCTCACGCTCCACCGCGCCGGCGGCGATGTCGGCGAAAATGGGCCGAAAACGCGCGGCCAATTGCTGATAGTCCGCGCCGGTGGATAACAGATGCTGAGTCATGGCAGTTTCCTCTGTGGTTGGGGCGATTCGCCCAGGTCGTCGATGTCGTGCGCCGTCGGCTCGAAGCGAATGGCCAGCAGGAAGGCGATGGGGATAGCCGCCGCCAGCGAAACAATCCAGAACATGTCGGTGCCGAAGTGCGCCTGCAGGATCGGCAGAATAAACAGCGCCAGCGCGCTGCCGATGCCGGACAGCGAGCGGCCGAAGCCGACGCCGGTGGCGCGGATCGCCGTCGGGTAAGACAGCGCCGGGTAGATCATCATCTGCGCGCCGGGGCCGAAGCCTTCGGCGAACAGCCACAGGCCGAGCATCAAAATCGCCAGCCCGACGCCGAACGCCGCCTGCGGGTGGCCGATCAGCGCCAGCGAAATCAGCGCGATAAACTGCAGCGCAAAGCCGGCGATCGCCACGTGGCGCGACGGGTACTTCCACGCCAGCCGCATGCCGAGCAGGCCGCCGGTAAAGGCGAACAGCACGTTCAGCCCGAGCGAAGCGGAGATGGTTTCAAATACCCCGGCGCCGAGAAACTGCGCCAGAATCGACGGCAGGAAGAAGGCGATGGCGGTGTATTCAAAGGAAATGCAAACGTTCATCACGCTGGAAACCAGGGTGCGTTCGCGGTATGGCTTCTGAAACAACACGCGGAAGCTGACCTTCGGCGGCGGCGGCGGTTTGGCGGCGTCAGGTTCCGCCTCATGGGCGGCGATGCCGTAAGACTCGCGCAGGATGCGCGCCGCCTCTTTCAGATCGCCCTGATTGGCGGCCCACAGCGGCGACTCGTTCATGAACTTGCTGCGCACCATGATGATCAGCAGCGCCGGCACGGCGCCGAAAATCAACGAGGCGCGCCACAGCCAGTCGGCGTGTTCGGCCGGCAGCAGAAAATAGAGCGCGAAGATGATCAGAAAGCACACCGACGACGCGGCGTACCACATCGGGCACCAGGCGGCCAGGCGCGACGCCTTGTTGGCCTTGCCGGTGAATTTGGAGAACTCGGCCAGGTAGGCCATCGCCACCGGCAAATCGATGCCGACGCCGATGCCCATCAAAAAGCGCGCGCCGATCAGCACCCAGACGTTGGGGGCCAGCCCGGCGGCAATGGCGGAAACCACAAAGAACAGCATATCGGCCATAAACACCTGGTAGCGGCCGTACCTGTCGGTCAGCCAGCCGCCGACCAGGTTGCCGAGAATGGTGCCGACCATGATCGACGAGGTCACCACCCCGGTCAGCAGCGGGCTGAGGCTGAATTCGCGCACCACGTCGTCGATGCCGTAAGACAGCGTGGTCAGGTCATAGGCATCGAGAAAAACGCCGCCCAGCGCCAACAGCACTATCATGCGCGCATGGGTATTTTTCTCGCTGCGTTGGTTAATCAAACGCGCCACATCGCTGGCCGAGCCGATGGGCGCAGATAACGGCGGTGCGGTATCAATATTTAAGGTACTCATAGTTTCCTCGTTGCAATTGGCGGGTGACACCTCGTTTATAGGGTGAAACACGCACGCCGACAAACAACAAATTTCGCTATAAATATGATTAATATCAATTAATTACATAAAGTTACGACGTAACGAAAATGCCGGATTAACCCGCGTTAATCCGGAACTCATCCCCCTCATCCCGAGCGGCGATTATTCTGCCGATACCGGCACCAGCACGCCTTGCACCAGCGGATCGTCGGTGCTTTTCAGCCACGCCTGCAACCGGGGGTCGGCGAACGCCTGCTGCAGCTTGCGAATGTTTTCGTCCTGCAGATAAGGCGTGCCGATCACCAGCTGCGAGGCGAAGGTCTTCGGCGCCGGCGGGAACAGAATGCCCTTCTCGCGCGGCACCTTGCCGGCGTCGAACTGCGACACGTAACCAATGGCCGCATCCACCGAGTTCAGCGCGCGCGGCATGGTCAGCAGGTCCAGCTCTTTGAAGTTGAAGTGGCGTTTGTTCTCGCGAATGTCTTTCAGCCTGGCGGTGCGCGCCTCGATCGCCGGGTCAAGCCCGATCAGCCCAATGCGCTGCAGCAGCCACAGCGCCTGCCCCTGATTGGCGCCGTCGTTGGGCACCAGGATCTCCGCGCCGTCCGGCAACGCGGCGATCGACTTATAGCGGTCGGAATAGATGCCGAACGCCCACTGGAACACCGGCAGCGTCGGGGTCAGCTTGAAGCCGTTGGCGTCCACCACCTGCTTTAGCCACCACTGGTGCTGGTAGAGAGTGGCGGCGTACTGCCCCTGCGCCACCGCGCGATCGGCCTGCACCGGATCCTGCAGCCCGACCGCCTCCAGGCGGAGGCCGTAATCCGGCGCGATATGTTCGCCGACGTACTCGATCACCCGCTGTTCTCCGGCCATCGCCGGCTCAAAATGCACCTGCAGCGTGCTGCCGAACTGCACCGCCTGCTGCTGGCGGGCGGTGAAGTGCCAAACCGCGGCGGCGATAATCACCACCGCCGCGATACCCACCGGCCACGGCCAGCGTTTCTTCTTCGCTATCTCAAAGTCGTTGTTAGGCATGATTAAAAGGTTTCCTGATGATGACGCAACGCGGCGACCAGGCGGTCACCAATAAACTGGATCAGTTGAATAGTGGCGATCAGCACCACAATGGTGGCGATCATGATGTGATTGTCGAAACGCTGGTAGCCGTACACCACCGCCAGATAACCGATGCCGCCCGCGCCTATGGTGCCGGCGATGGCCGAATATTCGATCATCGAGATGACGTTCAGCGTGATGGCGGCGACGATCGCCGGCAGCGCCTCGCTGAGCTGCGCCCGGGTGATTATCTGCCAGGTCGAGCCGCCGGACACCAGCCCCACCGCCGTCACCTCCGGCGGCAGTTCGCGCAGCGCGTTTTCCACCAGCCGGGCGAAAAACGGAATGCCGGCGACGATCATCGGGATCACCGCCGCCGGAATGCCGATAGTGGTACCGGTCAGCCAGAAGGTGAACGGAATAATCGCCGCCATCAGCACCAGAAACGGCAGCGAACGGCCCATGTTCACCAGCCAGCTCAGCGCCCGGTGCAGCGCCGGCCGCGGAAACAAGCCGCGCGATGAAGTGTTGAACAGCACCACGCCGACCGCGCCGCCGATCGTCACCACAAACAGCATCACGATACCGACCATCAGCCAGGTTTCGCCGTAGGCCGGCAGCATCAGCCGATGGATCTCGTTCCAGGGAGTGTCCTGGCTCATCACGCCGTCAGGCAGCGTCTTCATACCGCCTCCCGCAGCGCCAACCGCTGTTCCAGCACCTCGGCGAGAATGCCCAACCGCCGCAGCTCGCCCTGCAGCTCGGCCACCGAACGCGAACCGCCGCCAAAACGCACCGCAATTTCCAACCGCCCGGCCAGGCTGCCGCCCACCACTTCAACGTGGCCGCCCAGCAGATCGATCTGCACGTCGAGCTGGCGGCTGATGCGGCTGATCCAGTCGGTGGCCGCCGGCTGGCGGGCGGAATAGGTCACCTGCAGCCGCAGCGCGGCGTCGGACGCCAGCGCCTTCAGCGGAAACAGCTGGCGGCCCAGCAAGGAATCGGACGCCGCCAGCAGCTCGCGCACCGGCCCCTGCTGCACAATCACGCCGTCGCGGATCTCGGCCACCGCGTCGGCGGCGTCGCGCACCGCGTCCATCTCGTGGGTGATCAGGATGATCGACAGGCCATAGTCGTCGCGCAGCTGTTTAAGCAGGCCGAGAATGGCCCCGGTGGCGTCCGGATCCAGCCCCGAGGTGGCTTCGTCCGCCAACAGCACCGACGGATTCAGCGCCAGCGCGCGGGCGATGCCGACCCGCTGGCGCTGGCCGCCGGACAGCTGCGCCGGGTAAAACGCCGCCTTGTCCGCCAGCCCCACCGCCGCCAGCAGCGTCTTCACCCGCCTGTCGATATCGCGCGGCACCACGCCCAGATAGGCCAACGGCAACGCGATATTCTGCCAAGCGGTTTTGCGCTGCAGCAGCGCGGAAGACTGAAACACCGTGCCGATCGCCCGCCGCTCCCGGCGCAGCGCCTCGCCCGACAGCCGCGACAAGTCCTGGCCGTTGACCCGAATGCTGCCGCCGCTCGGCCGTTCCAGCAGGCTGATGCATTTCGCCAGCGTCGATTTGCCCGCCCCGCTGGGGCCGACCACCGCGGTGATAGATCCGGCCGGCACCTGGAGCGAAACCCCCTTCAGCACCTCAATCCGCCGCCCGTCCGGCGCGCGGTACGCCTTGTGCAACCCCTCAATCTCTATCATCGCATCCTCACTTGACGCTCAGTTCGTCGGCCAACGGCGCGCCGGCCGGCCAGCGGTAGCCCACCGCCGGGTGCGGCTCCGCCAGGCGCGGCCCCTGGTTGAACAATTTTTCCCGCAGGGTGCCCGCGGCGTAGTCGCGCTTGTACGCCCCGCGCTTTTGCAGCTCGGGGATCAGCAGTTCCACCACGTCGGTGAAGGTCTCATGGGTGACGGCGTAGGCCAGGTTGAAACCGTCGACGTCGGTTTCCTCCACCCACGCCTGCAGCTCGTCGGCCACGGTTTGCGGGCTGCCCACCAGCAGCGGGCCGAAACCGCCGATGCCGACCCATTCGGCGATGCCCTGCACCGTCCATTCGCGGCTGGGATCGGCGCTGGAGAAGGTTTCCACCGCCGACTGAATGGCATTAGTGTGCAGATGCTTCAGCACCTGATCCGGCTGATACTGACCGAAATCGATGCCGGTCCAACCGGACACCAGCGCCAGCGCGCCTTCGTAGCTGGTATAGGATTTGTATTCCCGCCATTTTTCCTGCGCCTGCCGGTCGGTTTCGCCGACGATCACCGTCTGCAGGTTGAAGATCAGAATGCTGCGCGGATCGCGCCCTGCCTCGGCGGCGCGGCGGCGAATGTCGGCCACGGTTTTTTTCAGCAGCGCTTTCGAGGGCGAGGCGACGAACACGCATTCGGCGTGCTCGGCGGCGAACTGCTTGCCGCGGCTTGAAGCGCCGGCCTGATACAGCACCGGCGTGCGCTGCGGCGAAGGCTCGCTCAGGTGAATGCCCGGCACCTGGAAAAACGCCCCTTGGTGGTTGATCGGATGGATCTTCGACGGGTCGCTGAAGATGCGTCGCCGGCGATCGCGCAGGATCGCGCCGTCTTCCCAGCTGCCTTCCAGCAGCTTGTAAACCACCTGCAGGTATTCGTCGGCATAGTCGTAGCGCGCATCGTGATCGGTCTGCGCCTGGTGGCCAATGTTGCGCGCGCCGCTCTCCAGATAGGAGGTGACGATATTCCAACCGATGCGCCCCTTGGTCAGGTGGTCTAGCGTCGACAGCCGGCGGGCGAAAGGATAAGGATGCTCGAACGACAGCGAGGCGGTCAGCCCGAAGCCGAGATGCTCGGTGACCAGCGCCATCGGCGTCACCAGCGCCAGCGGATCGTTGACCGGTACCTGGGTGGCCTGGCGAATCGCCGCGTCGCCGCTGCCGTTCAGCACGTCGTAAATGCCCAGCACGTCGGCGATAAACAGCCCGTCGAACTTGCCGCGCTCCAGCAGGCGCGCCAGATCGGTCCAGTATTCAAGATCCTTGTACTGCCAGGAACGATCGCGCGGGTGCGCCCACAGCCCCGGCGACTGATGGCCGACGCAGTTCATATCAAAAGCGTTAAGGCGAATTTCACGTTGCGATGACATAACGATCTCCACAATTATCTGCCGGCCGCGGGCGTTGCCGGGCCGGATATCGGTTTTTTAGGATGTTAAAAACGGGAATGGACGATCAGCGTGAGGCTGGACATCGCGCCAGCAGGTATTGCGCGACGCTTTGGGCATGTTCCGCCACCTGCGGCAGCCCCATCAGTTCGCCGAAGCGGCCGCGCGCCGCCGGGCCGGCCACCAGCAGGCGCGGGTTGGCTCGGCCGTGGCGGTCAATCGCCTGGCTGTCGGCGCTGACCAACAGCCCCAGGCCGAGCGGGTCGGCGCGCAGCACGCCCTGCTCCGCCAGCCCGCCAAGCAACGGGCCGCTGGCGAGCAGCCCGGCGTGCGCCGGCCCGGTGGTGACCAGCAGCCGCTGTACCCGCAGGGTTTCCGCACCGCCGCCGCGCAGCGCCAAATCCAGCCTGACGCCCTGCGGTTCCAGCTCCGCACGTTGCAAACGCGCCGCCAGCACCCGCAGGCTGCCCGCCGCGCGTTTTTCTTCCAGCAATGTGCTGACCTGCGGTGCGATGCGGTAGCGGTGCACGTCCCAGTAGGCGCGCAGATGGCGCAAAAAACGCCGCTGCTCCACCGGGCTGAAGGCTTGCCACAGCCGCTGGCCGTTGGCGCGAACGTCGTCCAGCACCGCCTGCCAGGGCACTTGCTGCGCGGCGGCGCGGGCCACCTCAAGCCGCACCTGTCGCAGCCAATGGCCGAGCTTCGGCGCCGCCGGCGCGATCGGCCAGGCCGGGTAATCCCCTTCGGCGTTGGGGCGCGGCAGCAGGCCATGGCGAGAAAACGCCACTATCTGCCCGCGATGCCCGCGCCGCCGCAGCGCCGCCACCGCGTCGGCCATGGTCAGCCCGGCGCCGACGATCGCCAGCGGCTCATCCGCCGCCACCTGTTCCAGCGCGTCCGCCGCCCAGGGGTTGGCGATCAGCCGGGCGCTCTGCGCCAGCCCGGCCGAAATCTGGCGCGGCGGCGACGGCGGCGGATGACTCACCGCCAACACCACATAGTCGCCCCACAGACGTTCGCCGCTGGCGGTCGTCACCGTCGCCCCCTGCGCATCCGGCTGCAGGCTCACCGCCCGGTCGCGCAGATGGCGCAGCGAGGCGCTGCCGGAACGCGCCGCCTGATGAAACCGTTGCTCAACGTAGCGGCCAAAGGCATTGCGCTGCGGGTAAATCTTGCCGTCGCGCCACAACGCCTGGGGATCGGTTTCCAGCCCGCCGCCGCTGCGGAACCAGCGCTCGAAATCCCCCTGCGGCTCGCCGGCCAGCTGCATCTTGTCGGCCGGCACGTTGATGCGGTGCGCCGGTTCTTCGGTGGAGTACGCCACCCCATAGCCGGGCGCGGCGCGCGGCTCGATCACCGTCACCGCCACCTCGCCCTGCGCCAGTTGGATCGCCAGCGCGGCGCCGGTGAAGCCGCCGCCGATGATGATGACGTGCGCACGCGTTGTCATCAGCCCTCCTTCACCGTCTGGCCGGGGCGTTTGTCGCCGCCGATGGTCTCGCCGAACGGGCCGGTATTCACGGTGCGCGCCGCCTGATTGGCCGGTTGCGACAGCGGCAGCAGCGGCATCACCAGTTCGGCGAAGCGGTGCGCCTCTTCCAGGTGCGGGTAGCCGGAAAGGATAAAGTTATCGATGCCCAGCGCCTGATATTCGCGAATGCGTTCCGCCACCTGCTGCGGATTGCCCACCAGCGCGGTGCCGGCGCCGCCGCGCACCAGGCCGACGCCGGCCCACAGGTTGGGGCCGATGCGCAGGCCGTCGCGCGAGCCGCCGTGCAGCGCGCTCATGCGCTGCTGACCGGTGGAGTCCATGCGGGCGAAGATCTTCTGCGCCGACGCGATGGTGTCTTCGTCCAGGTGTGCGATCAGCCGATCGGCCGCCGCCCAGGCTTCCTCCTCGGTTTCCCGCACGATAACGTGCAGGCGAATGCCGTAGCTGAGTTTGCGCCCCTGCAGCTCGGCGCGCTGGCGCACCACCGCCAGCTTTTCCGCCACCTGCGCCAGCGGCTCGCCCCAGGTCAGGTAGGTATCGATCTGGTTGGCGGCGATGTCGATAGCCTCCGGTGACGAACCGCCGAAATACAGCGGCGGGCCGTTTTCCTGCACCGGCGGAAACAGCAGCTCGGCGCCCTCGACGCGAATATGCTTGCCGTTGAAATCGACCTTATCGCCCTGCAGCAGCCGCTGGTAAACCTCGAGAAACTCCTGCGTCACCTCATAGCGCTCGGCGTGGCTGAGGAAAATGCCGTCGCCCTTGTTCTCCACCGGGTCGCCGCCGGTCACCACGTTGATCAACAGCCGCCCCTCCGACAGCCGGTCCAGCGTCGCCGCCATGCGCGCCGCCAGGCTCGGCGGCTGCAGCCCGGGGCGCACCGCCACCAGATAGCGCAGCCGACGGGTGATCGGCGCCAACGCCGCCGCCACCAGCCAGGAGTCCTCGCAGCTTTTGCCGGTGGGGATCAGCACGCCGTAATAACCGAGGTTGTCGGCGGCCAACGCCACCTGTTGCAGATAGGGCAGATCCACCGGGCGCCCGCCCTGGGTGGTGCCGAGATAGCGGCCATCGCCATGGGTCGGCAAAAACCAGAAGACGTTGATGCTCTCTTTCACGGACTCAGTCATTTATGCATTTCCTATATAACCATTACTGATTTTTATCGATAGAAAGTTTTTGTTTGGTTATAAATCTGATAGCAGGATGCATGCCAGCCCCGATTATTTTTAAAATCATTAAAAATCAAACAATTGAAAACAAATCGGCGGCGAAAAACTGTTGCGTTGGCAACAGCCGGTGCTGATGAGCTGCTGCAAATGCAGCAAAGCCCGCGGCGGCCCCCCTCGCCGCCGCCGCTGCGCTGGGATAAGATTTTTCCTCCGTTCACCGCAGGAGCCGCCCATGCATAACCCACAGCCGTACGCCTCCGACAAACCGGTGCTGATCGACCCGGCGTCGATCGCCTTTCAAAGCGTGCTGGACCGGCTGGCGCCGACCGACGCCACCGTACTGATCGTCGGCGAGACCGGCACCGGCAAAGAGGTGGTGGCGCGCTATCTGCACCACAACAGCCCGCGCCGCCATCAGCCGTTTCTGGCGGTGAACTGCGGCGCGCTGACCGAAAGCCTGGCGGAAGCCGAGCTGTTCGGCCACGAGAAAGGCGCCTTTACCGGCGCCATCGGCACCCATCAGGGCTGGTTCGAAGCGGCGGAAGGCGGCACCTTGCTGCTGGATGAGATCGGCGAGCTGAGCCTGCAGCTGCAGGTCAAGCTGCTGCGGGTGTTGCAGGAGCGCGAGATCACCCGCGTGGGATCGCGCAAGGCGCTGAAGGTGAACGTGCGGGTGATCGCCGCCACCCACGTAGACCTGGCCAGCGCCATCCGCGAACGCCGGTTCCGCGAAGACCTCTATTACCGGCTGAACGTGGCGGCGGTGACGCTGCCGCCGCTGCGCCAGCGGCCGGACGACATCCCGGTGCTGGCCAACCATTTTTTATCGCTGTACGCGCGCCGCCTCGGGCGGCCACGGCTGCAGCTGGCGCCGGAGACGCTGCAGGCGCTGCTGGATTACCGCTGGCCGGGCAACGTGCGCGAGCTGGAAAACACGCTGCACAACGCGGTGCTGCTGAGCAAGGATGCGCTGATCGCCCCCCACCAGCTGCGGCTCAACCAAAGCCTGCAGGAAGCGGCCGGCGCCGGCGACGACGCCATCGGCCACTTTGTACGGCAACAGCTGCAGGGCGACGGCGGCCAGCTTTACCAACGGGTGCTGGACTCGCTGGTGCGCAACGCATTCGACGCCTGCGACGGCAATCAGCTGCAGGCGGCGGCGCTGCTCGGCATCAGCCGCAATACCCTGCGCACCCACCTGGCGCACCTCGGGCTGATCAAGCCGCGGCGTCGCAACGCCGCCGGCGCGGCCCGCCCGCTGAACGCCGCGCCGCCGCACGAGCGCGAGCTGCGCATCGGCTATCAAAAGTTCGGCAACCTCGGGGTGCTGAAGGCGCGGCAAAGCCTGGAGCAGCGCCTCGCCGACCAGCCGATCAGCATTCTGTGGAGCGAGTTCCCCGCCGGGCCGCAGCTGCTGCACGCGCTGGACAACGACGAAATCGACTTCGGCACCACCGGCGAAGTGCCGCCGATCTTCGCCCAGGCGCAGGGCCATGCGCTGGTGTACGTGGCCTTCGAGCCGCCGGCGCCGCAGAGCGTGGCGATGGTGGTGCCAAACGACAGCCCGATCCGCAGCGCCGCCGATCTGCGCGGCAAGCGCATTGCCGTCAACAAAGGCTCCAACGTGCATTATCTGCTGGTGCAGATGCTGGATGAACAGGGGTTGTCGCTGAACGACGTGCGCATCGTCTACGCGCCGCCGAAATACCCGCTGTCGGCTACCGATTATCAGGCGATCGACGCCTGGATGATGTGGGATCCGCTGCTCAGCGACGCCCAGCGTTCGGGCGAGCTGCGCGTCATCGCCGACGGCACCCAACGGGTGCTGAATCAGCAGTTTTATCTGGCGCGCCGCAGCTTTGCCGAACGGTCGGGCGATCTGTTGCAGCACATCATGCAGGCGCTGCAGCACACCGGCCGCTATATTGCCGCGCAGCCGGTGGAAGCGGCGCGTCATCTTTCCAGCGAGCTGGGGCTGGCGACCGCCTCGCTGGAGCTGGCGCTGTCGCGCCGCAGCCACGAAACCCGGGCGATGAACCTGCAGGTGATCCGCCAGCAGCAAAGCATCGCCGACCGCTTTTACGCCCTGGGCCTGCTGCCCAGAGCGATCAACGTGCGCGACGCGGTGTGGCCGATGTGAACCGCTATTGCTGAAGAGCTCGACGTTATATGCCCGTAGATTTCGAGTTGCAGCCGACAAGGCCGCAGCTTGAAAGATGAAGGGGATCAGACATAGGGTTCGCCGAGGGTGAGCATCAGCCGGTTGGCCCAGGCGAAGAACGCCGTCGACTGCACCAGATCCAGCAGCGCCAGTTCATCCAGCCCCTGGGCGCGCAGCGCCGCCAACTGCCCGCCATCGGCCCGCGGCGGCGTGGCGGACAGCGCGGCGGCGAAGTCGATCTGCGCCCGCCAGCGTTCATCCTGCCCCTGGCTCAATACCTCGCCCGGCGCCACCGCCAGCAGCCTTTCTACCTCGGCTTCGCGCTTCGACAGCTGCGCCGCCTTGCGCGCATGCACCGAGGCGCAATAGATGCAGCCGTTCACCTTGCTGGCCACCGTCGCCGCCAGCTCGCGCTCCTGCCGCGCCAGGCCGCCGGGGGTATAGAAAATCGCCCGGTCGGCCAGCGTGCGCTGCTCCAGCACCGGGTGGTTGCGCGCCAGCAGGCGGAAGTAGTCCGAATCGGCGTGGCCAAAGCGCGTTAGCTGCGCCTTGCCGTCTTCGTCGAACTCCGCCAGGGGTTTGGCGGCGATCCACGGCTCCCACCCCAGCTCTTGCCGGGTAAAGGCCGGCGGTGCCTGACGGCCGTCCAGCGTCAGCGGCCCGGTGCGCCAGCGGCCGGCCGTTACCGGCGGATGCGCCGCAGCTGCGGCCGCTTTGCCGCCCAGCAGCCGGTAGCCCTGCAGCAAGCGGCTCTGGAAGCTGACGAAGGCAATCAGCTGCGACAGCGTAACGATGGCGTCCAGCGACCAGCCGGCCTGCCGTAAAGCCTGCAAATGTTGGGCATCGGCGTTGGCCGGTTGAAACGCCAGCCGCTCGGCGTGATCCAGCGCCGCACGCAGCCCCTCGCCTTGCGGCTCTTCGCCCTGCCGTTCCAGCAAGGCCGCGTAGTGCGCCGCCAGCCGACTCTCGCCGTGCCATTCGCTGATGCGCCGGGCCAGCAGCAGCCGCTGCGCCAGCGGAAAATCACCGGCGTCGGCCGGGGAGAACAGCGCCAGATAGCTGGCCTGAATGGCGTCGGTGGCCGCCTGACGCGTGGTTCTGGCCTGCGCCAGCGCGGAGTCTGCGGCGATTTCCGCCAGTTCGGCCAGCAGGTCGGCCGTCTTCGATAACGTCGTCATAGCTTTTCCTCAGCGTGATGTTCATTGGGGGTGTGGAGGGTGTTGCGCCGCCACCCCAGTTCGGGCGCGACATGGCGGGCGATGAGGTCGATAGAGCGCAGAATATGGGCGTGCGGCGGATCGATGGAGTGCACCTGAAACGCCAGATCGGTGACCCGCGCCAGCGCGCTGTCCCGCTGCAGCGAGGCGATCACCTGGTCGGGCGTGCCCAAGTGCACGTCGAAAGCGCGGATCAGGCCGTCCAGCGACTCGTCGGCCGGCTGATGACCGCTGGCGCGCAGGCGCGCCAAGCCACGATTCAGCCCGGCGGCGGCGAAATCGCGCGCCTGCTGGCCGTTCTCGCTGACAAAAGCGGTACGCGATCCCATGATGCGCGGCGCGATGCCGGCCGGCAGCGCCGCCAGATAGGCGTCGATGATCGGGTTTTGCAGTTCGTCCAACGGCAGGTCCGGCGCGTCCGCCGGGCGCGGCTGGGTGCGCGACAGCATCAGGCCGTCCCCCGCCCGGCCGGCGCGTTCGCCGCCCTCGACCGAGAAGGTCGCCTGCCAGACGCGCTGCGCCAGCTGCGGCGCCGCCGGATACAGGCGATTCTCCTCGCCGCCCAGCGCCTCGCCGCGCCAGGCGCCAAGCAGAGTGCGCAAGTTTTCGGCGAATACCGCATTGCGCTGCCCGGCGTCGATGCCGAAGGCGCCGAAGGAAGACGGCGTGCCGCCGGCGGCCACCCCAACCTCCAGCCGGCCGTCGGACAGCAGATCCAGCACCGCCGTGTCTTCCGCCACCCGCACCGCCGACTCCATCGGCAACGTGATCACCCCGGTACCCAGCCGAATGTGGCGGGTGCGCGCCGCCACCTGCGCCAGAAACACCAGCGGCGACGGCAGGCCGCCCTCGTCTTGGTGGAAATGGTGCTGCGCCACCCAGGCGGCGTCGAAACCGGCTCGCTCGGCGTGCAGGATCTGTTCGGTCGCCAGTCGGTAACGCTCCTGAGCGCTGCCCTGATCCAGCAAACGGGTGAAAAAACCGAGTCTCTTGTGGCTCATCATGCCTCCTCGAATGTGGGCTGCCCGGCATGCGGCGTGCGGCGGGGGATCGCTGCGATCAATTGGCGGGTATAGTCGCTGCCCGGCATGGCGAACAGCTCGGCGGTGGCGCCGCCGTCCACCCGTTGACCGCGCTGCAGCACCGACACGCTGTGCGAAATCCGCCGCACCGTCGCCAGATCGTGAGAAATGAACAGGTAGGTCAGATCTCGCTCCTGCTGCAACTCCTGCAGCAAACGCAGGATCTGCGCCTGCACCCTGACGTCCAGCGCCGAGGTGGCTTCGTCCAGCACCAGCACCCGGGGCTGCAGCACCAGCGCCCGGGCGATCGCCACCCGCTGCCGCTGGCCGCCGGACAGCTCGTGCGGCCTGCGGTTCAGCAAATCAGGCGGCAGCGCCACCCGTTCGAACAGTTCGCGCACCCGCCGATCGCGCTCGGCCTTGTCGAGCGGTTCGAAATTCAGCAGCGGCTCTTCAATGATTCGGTACAGCGTTTGCGCGGGGTCGAGCGAACCGAACGGGTTTTGATAAACCAGCTGAATGCGGCGGCGGAACTGACGCAGCGCCTCCCCTTTCAGGCCGGTAACGTTGACGCCGTCGATCAGGATCTGCCCGGCATCCGGCCGCTCGAAGCCCAGCAGGCAGCGCGCCAGCGTGCTTTTGCCCGACCCGGACTCTCCCACCAACGCATGGGTGGTGCCGCGCGGCACGCTGAACGACACCCGATCCAGCGCGCGAAAGCCCTGCCCGCCGGACAGCCGAAAATCCTTCACCAGCGCCTGAACCACGATCGCCGGCGGCTGACCGCTGCGCTTCGCCGGCGGCGCGACGGCGCCGCTCAATGAAGGCACATCGGCGAGCAGCTGGCGGGTGTAATCGCTGGCGGGTGCGCGCAGCACCTCGGCGGTAGCGCCCTGTTCCTGCACCCGGCCGTGGCGGAACACCAACAGCCGATCGGCGCGTTCCGCCGCCACGCCCAAATCGTGGGTCACCAGCAGCACCGCGGTGCCGAACTCGCGCCGCAGTTCGTCGATCAGATCGAGAATGCGTTTTTGCACCGTCACGTCCAGCGCGCTGGTCGGTTCGTCGGCGATGATCAACGCCGGCTGCAGCGCAATGGCGATGGCGATCAACACCCGCTGCTTCATGCCGCCGGAAAGTTGGTGCGGATACTGGCGCGCCCGCAGTTCCGGGTGCGTCAGCCCCACGCGGGTCAACAGCTCCGTCACCCGCTGTTGTACCTGCCCGCGCGGCAGCCGACGGTGAATATTGACGATCTCCGCCACCTGCTCGCCGATGGTTTTCACCGGGTTGAGCGAGCTGGAGGGATCTTGCGGGATCAGGCTGATTTGCGCCCCTCTCACCGCATCCAGCCGCCGCGATGGCCAGCCGGCGATATCGGTGCCGTGCAGCCGGATGGCGCCCTGTTCCAGATGGCCGTTGTCGGCCAGCAAGCCGATGATCGCCTGCGCCGTGGTGGTTTTGCCGGAGCCGGATTCGCCAACCAGCGCCACCACCTCGCCCGGCTCAATCGCGAACGACACCTCATGCACCACCCTTCGGTTGCCTTCGTCGCCCTGATAGGCGATGGAAACCTTGTCCAGCGCCAGTACCGGCGGCCGCGCCGCCCGTTGCCATGCCGCTTGCACGCTCATCGCGCCTTTCCTCCCAGCGAACGGCTGATGCGGTTGGCCGCCAGCACCACCGCCACCACCACCATGCCCGGGAAGGTGGTCAGCCACCAGGCGGTGGAAATGTAGTTGCGCCCTTCGGCGATCAGCAGCCCCCATTCCGGGGTCGGCGGCGGGGTGCCGTAGCCGAGGAAACTCAGGGTGGCGATCGCCAGAATGGCGCTGCCGAACTGCAGCGCCGAGAAGGCGATCGCCGAAGTCAGCGAGTTCGGCAGGATATGCCGCCACAGCACCGCCCAAAAGCTGCCGCCGCTGCCGTAGGCCGCTTCGACGTAATCGCTGTGGCGCACTCGCACCACTTCCGCCCGCGCCAGGCGGGCAAAGTTGGCTACCGAAGTGACGCCCACGGCGATGGCGGCGTTGACCGTGCCGAAGCCCAGCAGAATGATGATGCTCAGCGACAGCAGCAGGCCGGGGATCGACAGCAGCACGTCGACGACGCGCATCACGGCGTCGTCCGCCGCGCCGCCCAGCGCGCCGGCGATCAGGCCGAGCGCGGTGCCGAACACCAACCCCAGCGCCACCGCCACTACCGCGCCGGCCAGGGTTTGCGAAGCGCCGTATACCATGCGCGCATACAGGTCGCGCCCCAGCTGATCGGTACCCAGCCAGTGCTCGCCGCCGGGCGCCAGCCGCTGCGCGCCGGCAATGCCTTCGGTGCCGCTGTAGGCGGTAAACAGCTGCGGCGCCAACGCCCACAGCGCCACCAGCGCCATGACCGCCCAGGCCAGCAGCAGCGTCAGGGGGACGCGGCGGCGGCTCGGGCGGCTGGCGGGCAGCGCGCCTTCACTTTCCGCGCCGGACAGATCGCGCTCCGGCACCGTGGCTTTGTCAAAGGAGATACTGCTCATAGGGATGCTCCTGCCTGGGTTTTCAGCCGCGGATCCAGCAGCGGGAACAGCAGATCCACCAGCAAGTTGATGGTGACGAAGGCGGCGGCCGAGATCAGCACTATCGCCTGCAGCACCGCCACGTCCTGATTGACCACCGCTTGCTGGGTCAGTTGCCCCAGGCCGCTGCGGCCAAACACGGTTTCGGTGATCAGCGCCCCGGCGATCAGTTCGCCGAACAGCATGCCGGCGATGGTCAGCGCCGGCAGCATGGCGTTGCGCGCCACGTGCCGCCACAGCACCCCGCTGCGGCCGGCGCCCTTGGCCCGCGCCACCGCGACGAACGGCCGGGTTTGCACCGCGTCGATGCTGCGGATCAGAATTTGCGCCAGCGGCGCGGAGATCGGCAGCGCCAGCGTCGCGATCGGCAGGATCAACCCCTGCCACTCGCCGGGGTTAATGATCGGGATCAGCTTCAGGCGGAACGAAAAGATCTGAATCAGCACTATGCCCAGCCAGAAGGTGGGTACCGAAACGAACAGCGACGGCAGCGTCTGCAGCGCCGAACGCAGCCAGCCGAAGCCGGTCAGGTTGGAAGCAAAAGCGATAAGCAGCGCCAGCAGCAACGCCACCGCAAAGCCCAGCACCGCCAGCTGCAGCGTGGCGGGCAGATTAGCCGCCAGCAGCGCGGTAACCGGCACCCCGGCCTGCATCGAGTAGCCCAGATCGCCATGCAGCACGCTGCCCAGGGTATGCAGATACTGCCGCCACAGGGGGACGTCCGCACCATAGGCCGCGCGCATGTCGGCAATCTGCGCCGGGCTCAGCCCCATGTCCGGGTTCTGAAATTTAATCAGGATCGCATCCCCCGGCAGCACCTGCAGCAGGATGAACGACAGGGTAAAGGCCGCCCACAGCACCAATAGCGCCTGCCCGATGCGCCCCGCCAGATATCGGTTCATTGCCCCCCCTTAATGTTTCTCTAACCAGGCGCCGTAGAAGCTCGGGCGGCCGACCGCCTCGAAGCTCACCCCCTTCAAATAAGGCGCGCCGGCGAACACCTGCGGATCCTCGAAGAACGGGATCGCGTAGGCCTGGTCAATCAGGTAATTTTGCGCCTCGCCGGCTGTCTGCAGGCGTTTTTGCGCGTCAACCTCGGAGGCGATGCCGAGCAGCAGGGCGTTCAGCTTGTCGTCGCTAAAGCCGCTGTTGCTGCTGGCGCCGCCCTTCTGCAGCAGCCCGTCGCGGTTGGTTGGGTAAAACTGGCTTTTGATCACGTCCGGATCGGCGCGCCCCACCTCTACCACCGCCGCCGGGGTTTTCTGCGGGTCGAGGTTATCCGCCACCCGGCTGCCGGCGTCGCCCGCCAGAACGTTCAGCCGCGCGCCCACCTTGCCCCACTGCTGCGAAACCAGCTGCAGCACCGCCTTGTTCTGCGGCTGCGGCAAAGATTCGTACACCGTCAGCAACAGCTTCCTGCCGTCTTTTTCGCGCAGCCCGTCAGCGCCCTTCTTCCAGCCGGCTTCGTCCAACAGCCGGTTGGCCAGCTGCGGGTCGAATTTCAGCTTGTCGGACAGATCGACAAAGCCGGCGGCCGAGGCGGCGATCACCGATTTGGCCTGCGGGTAGTTGGCGGAGAACAGCGTATCGACGATTTGTTTGCTGTCGGTGGCGTGCAGCAGCGCCTGACGCACCCGCAGATCGGCCACCAGCGGGTTATCCGGCCGGAAGGCGATGCTGTCGTTGACGCCGCGCGTCGGCGCGGCATAAATGATAAAGCCCTGATCCTGCGTCTGCTTCTCGTCATAGGCCTGGATCTGGCGGATAAAATCCGCCTGCCCGGCCTGCAGCGCGCCGATGCGCACGCTGTCTTCCCCGGTGACGATCACTTTAACGCCGTCCAGATTGGCGCGGCCCTGCTGAGCCAGGCGGGCCGGCCCCCAGCTGTAGTCTTTGCGCGCGCTGAGATCGACCTCGCGCCCCAGCGTTTCGCCGCTGACCACAAAGGGGCCGGAGCCGATGATATGGCGCGCGTCGCCCAGTTGGTCGTAGCTGCGGTTCAGCGTGCTGAGCGATACCAGCCCGGAGCCGATGGTGGCGGTGCCCTGCAGGAAGCCCGGCGACGATCGCGTGAAGAAGAATTTCACCGTTAGCGGATCCACCACTTCGCTGCGCTGGTAGTTATTGATCACCTCGGAAACCGGCAGGCGTTTCTCCCTGTTGCCCAACCCGTAGGTGTCGAAGTTCTTCGCCACCGCGTTGGCGTCCAGCGGCGTGCCGTCGGAGAAGGTCACGCCGGGGCGCAACTTGAAGGTGTATTCGGTTTTGTCGGCGTTGCTGCTCCAGGACTCGGCGATCCAGGGTTCAATCTCCAGCGTCTTGGGGTTCTGATAGGTCAGCTTGTCGGTTATCTGGTTGAGAATGCCGCCGTTGGGGTAAAAACCGCCGGAAGGCGGATAAAGATTGGTGTGCGCCTGCTGTTCAAGGTAGACCAGCGTGCCGCCCTGCACCGCCGCCAGCGCCGGTTGCATCCCCGCCGCCAGCCCTAACGCCACCGCGATCCCGCTGGTTAACCCATTGAAAGAAAAATTAAACATGCCCGTCTGCCCTTATTATTTGAAAGTTACGGGTTGTACCCTATAGCTTTCAAGTTGCAGCAAGGCGGCAAACGCGAGGATCCTCAGGAGCTTACTTAAGTAAGTGACTGGGGTGAGCGCGTGCAGCCAACAATGCTGCAGCTTGAAAGATGACGGGTATATAACAAGCCAAATCGGCAGGGAGTAGAACGAACTATTTTCGCTAACCTATGGCGCAAATCGCACAAGGCGAGGCGGCTTGGCAGAAAAGATGTTTTGTTATAACGTATCGTGAATAAGCGAGGGGAGTGAAAAGATGAAAATTCAGCTATCGCTGCTGTTCCTTGGCCTGGCGGCCGGGCAGGCGGCGGCGTTTCAGTCCAAAGTGCCGGAGCCGCAGCCCGAACAGGCGCGCGCGGCGCAAGATAATATCGAAAGCCTGTTCTACGGTTTTCACGCGCTGGACGCCCAGGCGGTCAATCCCGGCACCTGCGCGGCGGTGCCGGTGCCGGGGTGCCAATGCGCGTTCTGCAGCCAGCTGCGCCAGGCCGGCGCGGCGAAATAAACCCGCCGCAGGTCAGCCCATTTCATACTGCACGATCAGCTGCCCTTTCTTCATCTTCACCGCGGTGATGTTGACCTCGCCCAGCTCGCTCAGCGAGGCCACGTGGGTGCCGCCGCAGCCGTAGGCCGGCAAATCGCCGAAGCCGACCTGACGCATGCCGTTCACTTCCCGCTGGCGGCGCGGCAGATCGGCGGCGATCAGCCGCGCCAGCTCCGCCTGCAGATAGCCCTGCTCCAGCGTTTGCGCGCCGGCGCCCGGCGTGAAGGTAATGCGCCCCTCACCCGGCCAATGGTGCGCCTTCACCGGCTGCCAGCCGCGGGTCTCGCCCAGCCAGCCGATCAGATGCCCGGCGGAATGCCAGCGGGTGTGCAGGCGGCGTTGTTCGCCATCCACCCGGGCCAGCACTGGCCCCAGCGGCAGCGGTTCGGCGGTGAAGTGCAGCACCTTATCGCCCTGCTGCGCCACCCGCAGCACCGCCGCTTCGCCCAGCGTGCCGCCGTCTGCGGGCTGCCCGCCGCCCTGCGGGTGGAACGGCGTGGCGTCCAGCTCAATCGCGAAGGCGCCTTCTTCCACCGGGGTGCAGGCCAGCACCCGTACCTCGGCCTGTAAATCATCGCTGTAGTAATAACGTCGTTCGGTCATCATTTTTCTCCTGGTTGGGGGAGCTATTATATTCGTGCCATAATCGCAGGATAATCCGTCATCGTCACAATGGACCTTTGCGCCATGAGCACAAATCTTTCGCATTCGCTGCTGGCCGAAATGGCCGTTTTCGTCGAGGTGGTGGAAAGCGGCAGCTTCTCCGCCGCCGCCCGCCGCCTGGGCGCTTCGCCGTCCGCTATCAGCCGCAGCGTCGCCAGGCTGGAACAGGCGCTGGCGCTGCGCTTGCTGCACCGCACCACCCGCAAGCTGCGCCTGAGCGAAGCGGGGGAAGAGGTGTTGCTGCACTGCCGCAGCATGCTGGCGGCGGCGGACGCGGTGATGGCCGTCAACGGCCAGGGCGCCGCGGAGCCGGAAGGCGCGATCGGCGTCAGCGTGCCCAAGGCGGTGGGCAGATTCGTGCTGCATCCGCACATGCCGGAATTCCTGCGCCGTTACCCGAAGGTGGACGTTCGGCTGCGGCTGGAAGATCGTTATATGGATCTGATTGACGATAGGGTCGATTTGGCGCTGCGCATCACCGATCGCCCTTCTCCCGGGTTGATCGGCCGTCAGTTAATGAGGATAGATCATCTGCTGTGCGCCACCCCGCACTACCTGGCGCAGCACGGCGCGCCCCGGCAGCCGCAAGATCTCACGGCGCACAGCTGCATTTATCTCGGCGAAACGCCCAACGACGCGCGCTGGAAATTTCGCCGCGGCGGCAAAACGACCACGGTGGCAGTGCGCGGCCGCTACGCCGCCAACCATACCGGGGTACGGCTGGACGCGGTGAAGCAGCATATCGGCATCGGCAGCCTGCCGTATTTCACCGCGCGCCAGGCGCTGGACAGCGGTGAGCTGGTGCAGGTGCTGCCGGAATGGGATTTCCTCAGCAGCTATCACGGCGGCCTGTGGTTGCTGTATGCGCCCAACCAGCACCTGCCGCCCAAGCTGCGGGTGTTTATCGATTACCTCGTCGCCCGCCTGGCCAAAGAACCGCAGCTACAGCGCCTTGCGTAGGGTGATGTTGATGCGGTGCGGCCCCACCAGCGAATGGTAGCCTTCCTTGACCGGCATGATGCCGTGAAAGCACAGCCGCGACGGGCCGCCCCACACCACCACGTCGCCGTGCGCCAGCGGGATGCGCCGCGCCCGATCGCTGCGCTGCAGGCCGCCGAACTGAAACACCGCCGGCAGGCCGAGCGACACCGAAACGATCGGCGAACCGAAATCATGCTCGTCCTTATCCTGATGCAGCGACAGCTTGCTGCCGGGATCGTAGCGGTTCATCAGGCAGGAGTCCGGCACGAAGGGCGCGAACCCGGCCTGCTGCGCGGCTTCGTCCGCCAGCGCCAGCAGAATCTCCGGGATCGGCGGCCAGCGCTTGCCGCTGCGCGGATCGCGCGCCGAGTAGCGATAGCCGCGGCTGTCGCTGCTCCAGCCGTTGCCGCACCAGCTCATCGCCACCGACATCACATGCCCGCCGGGGGTGGTCATGTGCCGCCACGGCACCTGGGCGACCACGCCCCGCACCGCCGCCAGCAGCTCCGGCCCGTGATCGCGCACGAAGCCATGCATCACCACCGCCCCCGGCACGATCTGCTCGCGCCACGGCGGCGGTGGCGAATCTTCAAAGAGATCGATAGTCATCGCGAAACCTGTATGAATACACAGTATTCATTTTAAACGCCGCGCGCCGAATGTCCAGCGCCCGGCGGCCTCATTGTTGTTTATGACAAACTTATCTACAGTAGCCGCAATGAAATCAGTCACTCTCAAGGAATGCGCGTGATTAAAGGCATCGGTCTTTCGGTTATCGCCTCGGTGTTATTCGGCGTGATGTATTACTACACCTCGACGCTGGCGCCGCTCGACGGCGAGCAGGTCTACGGCTGGCGCACCCTGCTGACGGTGCCGTTTCTGACGCTGTTTATGCTGGTTTCCGCCGACTGGCGCAAGGTGGCCGAGACGCTGGCCTGGGCGCGCCAACGGCCGCGTCGGCTGCTGTTTCTGCCGCTGACCTCGGCGCTGCTGGGCGTACAGCTGTGGCTGTTTCTGTGGGCGCCGTTGCACGGCAAGGCGCTGGAGGTGTCGCTCGGCTATTTCCTGCTGCCGCTGGCCATGGTGCTGGCGGGCCGGGTGATATTCCGCGATCGGCTTTCGCTGCTGCAAAAACTGGCGGTGGCCTGCGCCATGCTCGGCGTGGGCAATGCGCTGTATCAGGTGGGCGGCGTTTCCTGGAGCACGCTGGTGGTGGCCCTGGGTTATCCGGTTTACTTTATTTTGCGCCGGCGCTTCGGCACCGACAACCTCGGCGGGCTGTGGTGCGAACTGGCGCTGATGCTGCCGGTGGCGGCCTGGTTCGCCTTCGGCGGCGACGGCGCGGCGGCGGCGCTGCGCGTCAGCCCGGCGCTCTATTGGCAAATCCCGCTGCTGGGGGTGATCAGCGCCGCGGCGCTGGTGTGCTACATCCTCGCCAGCCGGCTGTTGCCGTTCAGCCTGTTTGGCCTGCTGAGCTACGTGGAGCCGGTGCTGCTGGTGATCGTCGCCTTGCTGCTCGGCGAAAGCATCAGCCGCAGCGAGTGGCTGACCTATCTGCCGATTTGGCTGGCGGTGCTGCTGTTGGTGGCGGAAGGCACCCGCCACCTGCTGCGCCGCCGGCGCATTTGACCTCAGGAAGCCAGGGTGGCGCCGCCGTCGATCACGATGTCCTGCAGGGTGATGTGGCTGGCCAGATCCGAGGCCAGGAACAGCACCGCGTTGGCGATTTCGTCCGGGCGGGCGATCTTGCCCAGCGGGATGCCCAGCTTGAACATCTCGGGGAAACCGGCGATGGTGCGCTGTTCGGCATCCGGGGTTTGCCACATGCCGCGCTGCATCGGGGTGTCGGTCGAGCCCGGCGACACCAGGTTACAGCGCACGCCAAACGGCGCCAGTTCCAGCCCCACGCAGTGGTTCAGGCTGGTCAACGCCGCCTTGGAGGCGCAGTAAGCCGCCATCTGCACACGCGGCACGTGCGCGGCGTTGGAGCCGACGCTGACGATCGCCCCACGGCGCTGCGCCTTGAAGTGCGGCAGCAGCGCGCGGAACAAATAGAACGCGCCCGAGGCGTTGACGTTGATGCACTGGTGCCAGTCGTCCAGGCTCAGGTCTTCGGTATTGCCCATGCGCAGAATGCCGGCGGCGTTGACCAGCACGTCCAGCCGGGGATTTTGCGCCAGCTGCTCCCGGCATACCTCGGCGACCTGTTGCGGCTGGCTGATATCCAGCGTCACGCAGGGGTAAGGCAGATCCGGCTGGGCGAACTCGCGATCAAACCCCAGCACCTCGGCGCCCTGCGCCATAAAATGCCGGGCGATCTGCTCGCCGATGCCGCGCGCCGCGCCGGTCACCCAGACGCGCTTGCCGCTGAAATCCATCTGTACGCTCATGGGCGCACCGCCATCAGCGCGTTCGCGCCGGCGTGATTCGTTGTCATAATCGGTTTCTCCTGCAAAAGGGGTAGAGAGCCGGCCTTACAGCGCGCCGCTGTTCAGGCCGAAAGCGTTAAGCATGGTGCCCAGCTTGGCGGCGGTTTCCGCCCATTCGGACTGCGGCGTCGAGGCTTCGACGATGCCCGCGCCGGCGAACAGCCGCACCCGGTTGCCGCGCAGAATGCCGCTGCGGATGACGATCGCCCATTCGCCGTCGCCGTTGGCGTCGCACCAGCCGACGATGCCGCTGAACAGGCCGCGATCGTACTGCTCCAGATCGGCGATCAGCCGGCGGGCGGTTTCGGTCGGGAAGCCGCACAGCGCCGGCGTCGGGTGCAACAGGCAGGCAAGCTGCATCACGTTAAGCTGCGGGTCCCGCAGTTCGCCGCGAATGCGGGTGGACAGGTGCCACATGGTGCCGGTGCTCATCAGCGAAGGCCCGGAAGGCACGCTCAGCGTCGCGCACAGCGGCGCCAACCGCTGGCGAATGTCGTCGATCACCAGCTTGTGTTCGTATTTGTCTTTGGTCGACCGCATCAGGCGTTCGCTGCCGATGCGGTCTTGCTGCGCATCCGCCTGCCGGCGCGCCGAGCCCGCCAGCGGGTTGGAGTGGATCTCGCCGCCCTGCTTGCGGATCAGCAGTTCCGGGCTGGCGCCGATCAGCACGCCGCCGTCGGGCAGCGGCAGGGAAAAGTGGTAACCGTTCGGGTTCTGCACCATCAGGTTATTGAGGATCTGATGGCCCGCCACCGGCTGCTCCAGCTCGATCTCCAGAATGCGCGACAGCACCGCCTTGCTCAGCCTGCCCTGTTTAAAACGGCTGACCGCCTCCGCCACCGCGTGCTTGAAGCGCGGCTCGTCCGGAATGCTGGTGCAGGCGGCCAACCGGTGCTGCTGCAGCATTGGCCGCGCATCGCGGGTGTAATGGTCATTGGCGACGAACCGGCTCTGTTGCGGTACGTACAGGCAGGAGGGCTGGCGGGTATCGAAAGGAATGGCGCCCACCACCACCGGCGCCTCCTGGCCGGCCTGTTTGGCGCGCTGCAGCGCCTGGCCGATGTTCTGCGCCAGCGCGCTGTCGGCCCGCTCGCCGCCGAAGGCCGGCGTCTCGATGCGTTCGAATACGCCCTGCGCGCTCAGCGAGCGGAACTCCGACTGGTATAAAAAGGTAGATTGCTCTGAGTAAACAAAACCGGGAAAGGTTTGGTTTTCCGTTGTCAGTGTAGCCACAAGACCACTCCTTTGCGTTGCCCGCACTAATGATAATGGTTATGCGAATGATTATCATTAGTTATAAAGACCGGTAAATTACACCGCCGCCCGGCGCGGGTCAATCACCGTTAGCGTAATAATTAATGAATGAAACGCTCAGGCATGGCAAATGCACGTTACAGTGCAACGCAAATCAACGCACTGATTTAACAGTAAATAAATGTCGTTACGTCGTCACCTTCATGCCAGTAGCGGCCCAAAAAACGACGGCCTGCACGGCACTGCGGGGTGAGTGTCTTAAGCAGTTCCAATTCAAAGGTCTGGGTTTGCGCATCCATTACCACCATGCGCGCATCCAAAAAATCAAAGTAGCGGCGCACCTGCGGGTACAGCGCTTTGAACAGGCTCTCCTTGGCGGAGAACGTCAGCGTCAGCAGGCGATTGAACGCCTGCGGCCCGCGGCGCAGCTCTGCGCACTCCTCCGCACCGACGATAGCGCCCCACAGCTCCTCCGCGCGCGCCTGCGGCATCAGCGTCTCCACGTCCAGCCCGACGCCGCCCAGGCCGTTTTCGGCGTGCACCGCGCACAGCGCGGTAGCCGCATTGTGGCTCAGCGCGCCGGCGACGCCCGGCGGCCACTGCGGCGCGCGATCTTCGCCCGGCAGCAGGATAAAACCGCTGAAGCCCAACGGCGCCAGCAGCCGCTGCGCCAGACAGCGCCCGGCCAAATATTCCGCCCGGCGCTTGGGCACCGCGCGCGCCAGGTGCTCCGGCAGAGCGATGCCCGCCTCGCGAAAGCGTTCGTCACCATAGTCCGCCAGCGAGAAACGGCAACGCGCCACCTGCCCCGGGTAATCAACCAGGTTAAAAAGTTCGATATCGCGGATAAAAGCGGGCAACGGGAGGTTCCTTGAACAGTGCGCAGAGCGACGATTTTAGCCCCCGCGCTCCCCGGCAACAACGACTATTCCTCTCCCCCGCCGCCGGAGGAGAGGAACGCGGCTTACAGAATGCCTTTCATGGTCTTTTCGAAATCGCTCCAGGCGCAGAAGCCGTCCTTGTCGATTGGGCAGCCCTTCAGCGCCAGGGTCACGCGCTGCGGCGGATTTTGCAGCGTCAGCGGCGTGGCTTTGCGCAGTTGATCGGTAGACTGATAAACGTATTCGATTTTCAGCAGCTCGCGGTCATTCTGCCGATCGTGCCAGCGCTGGAACACCAGCTTGCCGCCGATCGGCGTTTTCTCGTACTGCTGCGGCAGCTGATACGGCTGGAACTGCATCGCCGACAGCAGCGATGCGATATTCGAATCGTGGCCGACCAGCACCGTCAGCTTGGGCGCATCCGGCTTGCGCTCGCCGAGCAGCGCGCCGTTGATGTAGGCCAGCAGCGGTTTGGCGACGTTCCGCGCCACCACCGGCGAGGTGAACAGCGAATCCTGATAGCCGTCTTTCAGCTGCGCCAGCTGCTTCCACTGGTGCGGCGTGGCGATTTTGCCCCAGGCCACGTCCTTCATCGGGAAACCTTCGTAATACTGCAGCATAAAGGCGTCCACCAGCGAGTTGCCCACCCGCAGCGGCCCGGCCACGCCCGGCTCTTTGCCCGGCACCGCGCTCAGGGTGCTGGCCTCTTTGGTCAGATCGCAGTGCCGGTCGGTTTTGCAGGCGCTGGAGTCTTTATAATCGACGATTTTCGCCAGCTGCCGGTAAGACTCGTCCAGCTTCAGCGAGGCCAGCTCGGCCTTCATCGCCGCCAGCGCCTGTTGATTGAAGGCTGCGCTGCTGTCGGTGATGATCGGGTTGAAGGTCGGGTCCATCTCGCCCATTTTTTCCTGATGGTGCACGGCGACGTCGCAGCCGGGGAACGCGCCGTTGCTGAAGAACTGCGCGGTGGCCACCGTGCGCTGCAGGCTGTTGGCGTAAACGTACAGGCTGCCGGCGGTCGGGCAGCCTTCCTGCGGCAGCAGGCCGGTCTGCTTCAGCCAGGCGTTGAAGTAGTGCCCCATATAGACTTCCAGCACCCCGCCCTTGGTGGTCAGCAGCCCGCCCGGCGTTTCCCAGGCCGGCCAGGCCCGCGGCGTGGACTGCGCCAGCACGCTGCCGTTATTGGCCAGCGGCGCGCGCAGGTTGTGGCGGCTCATCACCAGCACCTGCTCCAGCTGATAGTCGTTGGTTGCCCCCCATACGGTCCCGGTGAATAACAAAGGCAGGCACAGCAATAACGTTTTTTTTCTCATCCGCAGAGGCTCCCGGAAAGTGATTGTTTTGAATGTGTTAGCTTTCGCCCGGCTATGATGGAGGGGTTGGTCGCCCAAGTGTGTGATGGGGTTCACGGGAAAAGATCGTACCGGCGGCCATCTGCCGATGGCCGCCGCAGGCTAATTTAGAACCACAGGCGCATGATCGGCCAGCCGATCAGCAACAGCGCGGCGATGTACACCACGCCGAGAATGCCGCCCAGCCGCCAGTAATCTTTCGACTTCACGTAGCCGCAGCCGTAGATGATCACCCCCGGGCCGGTGGCGTACGGCGTCAGCACGCCCATGATGCCGATCGACAGCACCAGCAGCATCGACAGCTGCTCCATCGGCACGCCCGGCAAGCCTTTCCCCACCGCCAGGATCACCGGCAACAGGGTGGCGGTATGCGCCGACAGGCTGGCGAACAGGTAGTGGGCGAAGTAGAACACCAGCACCAGCGCCACCACCGTCATGTTGGGCGAAAAACCGTCCAGGTGGGTGCTCATGGTCTGGGCGAACCAGTCGATAAAACCGGAGCGGGTCAGGCCGTTGGCCATCACCACCAGCGTCGCCAGGTTGACCAGGGTGTTCCAGGCGCTGGAGTATTTGGTGATGTCTTTCCACGACACCACGTGCAGCGCCAGCATCAACGACACCGCCAGCAGGCAGACCGCAGTGGCGTCCAGCACCTTGCCGCCGAACACCCACAGGCACAGGCTGAGCAGCACCAGGCCGATCAGGGTGTACTCCTTGCGGCTCAGCTTGCCCATTTCGCCCAGCGCGGTGTTGGCCCAGGCGGCCACCTCGCTGCTGTGGGTCACCCCCGGCTTGTACAGGCAGTAAGAAATCAGCGGCGCGACGATCAGCAGCAGCAGGCCGACCGGCAGGAACGCCAGGAACCACTGCATCCAGCTGATGTGCACCCCGGCGATTTTGCCGACGAACTCGATGCCCAGCACGTTGGGCGCGGCGCCGGTCACGAACATCGAGGAGCTGATGCTGGTGCCCACCACCATCATCCACATCAGGTAGCCGCCGATGCGTCGCGAAGAGGGATCGTTGGGGAAGGAGTCGAACAGCGGCGGCAGGTTTTTCACCACCGGGAATACCGTACCGCCGGTGCGGGCGGTATTGGACGGGGTAAACGGCGCCAGCAGAATGTCGATGATCACCACCGCGTAGCCCAGCGTCAGGGTGCGCTTGCCCATAAACTTCACCAGGAACAGCGCGATGCGCCGCCCCAGCCCGGTGGCCTCGTAGCCCAGCGCGAAGATAAAGGCGCCGAACACCAGCCAGACGGTGGTGCTGGAGAAGCCCGCCAGCCCCCATTTTAGCGCTTCCTTGCCCGCCTTGAAGCCCGGCTCGGCCAGCTCCTGCGCGC
Source organism: Serratia ficaria (assembly GCF_900187015.1). Classification (NCBI taxonomy): domain Bacteria; kingdom Pseudomonadati; phylum Pseudomonadota; class Gammaproteobacteria; order Enterobacterales; family Yersiniaceae; genus Serratia; species Serratia ficaria. The sequence goes on from NZ_LT906479.1 coordinate 3,432,493, forward strand.
CGAACAGCACCCAGTTGGCGCTCAGCACGCTGAGGGTCACGGCGATAAAGCTGATGGCGGTGGCGGGGATCGGCTCCAGAATCATGCCGACGATCATCGCCACGAAAATGGCGAAGTAGCGCCAGGCCTGCGGCGGCATGCCGTCGGGCACCGGTATCAGTAACAGGATCGCCAGCACCGCCAGCGGCGCTATCGCTTTCCAGATTTTTTCCTGGGTTTGGGACATGGGGATTTCTCCTGAAGGTTATGATTCCTGGTCACCCGGCTGCGGCAGTTGCGCCAGCAGCCAGGTCACTATCAACAGGTCGGCGCTGCCGCCGGGGCTGAGATTGCGGGCGATGCACTCGGCGTCGAAGCGCCGGATGGCCTGATCGCCGCTGTGCGCCAGCAGCGCCGCGGCGCGGCGCTGCAGCCAGCGCAAGCCGCCGATGCCGCCGCGCGAGGCGACGTTGGTGTCGTCGTTGTGGGCCATCAGCCACAGCAGGCTGTCCGTCAGCGCCCGTTGCTCGCCCCGTCCCGCCGCCATGCGCCGCCGATACAGCGGCAGCGCGCCGTCGATCACCAGCCGGAAACCGGACTCCGCCTCACCGCGCGCGCCGCTCAGACCGTGGGCAGCGAACAGCCGCTGGCCGGCGGTGTGCCCGGCGTTGTTGCGCCGCAGCTCCCGCGTGACCAGCCCGCGGCACATCGCCGCCGTTTCTGCGCACAAGGCTTCGGCGCTTATCGCACGGCGCTGCCGGTGCAGGCGGCCGAAGGCGGCACACAGCAGGCCGAGCGAAAACACGCTGCCTTTATGGGTGTTGACGCCGCCGGTAGCGCGGAACATGTGGTTTTCGCAGGCCATGCCGAGCGGCCGCAGCCTCACCAGCTGTCGTTCCGCCGGCAGCGCCGCGTCCTCTCGCCCGCGCTGAATGAAGCGCGGCAGCCACGGCCCGATGGCGCGGGCGCTGCGGTAGAAATGCCCGAGATCCATATCGCGGTGCGCGCCGGCGTTGCGGCGATCCACCAGCCCCGGTTTGGGCGTGAGATTGACCTCCACCAGCAGCGCGCGGTAGGCGGCGCGGGCAAAATCGCGGATCTCCTGCGGCAGGCGCGCGCGGGCATCAATCGGCTGAGAGCGCATCATTGAGCATCCTTTCCATTTCGTTCAGCAGCTCATCGCCGCCGTGGCGCCGCTGGCGGGCGCAGAGCTTCGCCGGTCGGCTGCACAGCAGGCAGCGACGCTCCGGCAGGCCGATATCGCGCCGCGACAGGATGCGCCCCTGCGAATCGAGCACATCGATGTCCCACAGCCGGCCGATCGGCCGGCGCACTTCCAGCTGCATGGCGCAGTCCTTGACCCGCAGGGCGTCGACCGGCAGCGCCAGATAGCCTTCGCAGCCGGTCGACAGCGCCAGCGTTTCGGCCTGCAGGCAGGGCCAGCCCTGCTCCGCCAACAGCCGTCGCAGCGCGCGCCACCCCAGGTTGAAGATGCCGCGCGTCAACGCGCTGTCTTTTATCGGCCCCGGCACCACCAGCGTCAGCACCAGCAGCGTGCAGCTGTGGCGCGCCAGCCACGCCTGCTGACGGGCCTGGCGGCATTCGCGGCTGGCCAGCAGCGCCGGCAGGCTCACCGCGCGGTTGGCGGCTAAACGCGGATCGACTTCGGCCATCGCTTACTCCGCCACCTGGCGCACCACGTCGATCACCGAACCATCGCGGTAGCGCACCACCGCCACCACTTTGTCGGTGAAGGCGATCGGCGCCGGTTCGCCGGTCAGCTGCAGCGCGCGCCGGCGCAGCCAGCCGATGCCGACCACCGGCAGCCCGGCCTGCTGCAGGCGTTGCGCCAGCTCCGGCCGCGCCGGATTGACCGCTACGCCGTGGTCGGTCACCAGAATGTCGATGCTGGATCCCGGGGTAACGCAGGTGGTCACCTGCTCCACCAGCGTCGGGATACGCCCGCGCACCAGCGGCGCCACGATGATCGCCAGCCGCGCCGCCGCGGCGGTATCGCAGTGGCCGCCGGATGCGCCGCGCAGCACGCCGTCCGAGCCGGTCAGCACGTTGACGTTAAAACCGGTGTCGATCTCGAGCGCGCTCAGCACCACCACGTCCAACCGGTCGACCGAGGCGCCCCTGGAGCTGAAGTTGGCGTATTGGTTGGCGCTGATTTCGAGGTGGCCGGGGTTGCGCGCCAGCGACACCGCCGCCGCGCGGTCAAAGCTCTGTACGTCCAACAGCTTGCCGATCAGCCCTTTCTCATGCAGGTCCACCATGGTCGAGGTGATGCCGCCGAGCGCGAAGCCGGCGCGAATGCCGCGCGCGCGCATTTTGTCCTCCAGAAAACGCGTTACCGCCAGCGAGGCGCCGCCGGTGCCGGTCTGCAGCGAGAAGCCGTCGGTGAAGTAGCCGGAACCGGCGATCACCTCGGCGGCGCGGCGGGCGATCAGCAGCTCGCGCGGGTTGGAGGTCATGCGCGTGGCGTCGGCGCCGATCTTGTCGGCGTCGCCCACCCGGTCAAGCTGCACGATCAGATCCACCCGATCCTGCGCCAGGCTGGCCGGATGGTGCGGATACGGCAGAATTTGCTCGGTCAGCAGCACCACGGCGCCGGCCGCTTCGGCGTCTACCCGCGCATAGCCGAGCGAGCCGCAGCAGGCCTCGCCGCTGTAGCCGTTGGCGTTGCCGAACTCATCGCAGGCCGGCACGCCGAGGAAGGCGACGTCGATGTTCAGCTCGCCGGATTCGATCAGGTTGACCCGCCCGCCGTGGGAATGGATCTGCACCGGCTCCGCCAGCAGGCCGCGCGAGACGGCGTCCGCCAGCGGCCCGCGCAGGCCGGAGGTATAGATGCGGCTCACCACGCCGTTGCGGATATGCTCCACCAGTGGCGCGTGGCAATCGGTCAGCGAGCTGGAGGCCAGCGTCAGGTTGCGAAAGCCCATCGCCGCCAGCGTTTCCATCACCTGGTTCAGCGCCAGGTCGCCGCCGCGAAACGCATGGTGGAACGAGATGGTCATGCCGTCCTGCAGCCCGCTGCGGCGCACCGCTTCCTGCAGCGAATCGCAGCGTTTGAGATCGCGCGGCTTGCGCGCCTGCAGGTTGGCCTTGGAGGCGTCCTGATAACAACGCAGCGCCGCCGCCTTGTTGAGGGTTAACAGCCGTTGTTGACGATCCATCATGCTTCCTCCCCGCACCGTGCCGGTTCTTCGCGAACGCCGGACAGCGCCGCGCGCTCCAGCACCAGCCGCGCGCGTTCAATCACCGGGCTGTCGACCATTTTTCCGTTGAGCGACACCACGCCGCGCCCTTCCCGCTCCGCCGCTTCCGCCGCCGCTACCACGCGCTGGGCATGCGCCACCTCTTTGGCGGTCGGCGCATACAGGTTGTGCAGCAGCTCTATTTGCCGCGGGTTGATCAGGGATTTGCCGTCGAAGCCGAGCTGCTTGATCAGCGCCGCTTCCTGCAGGAAGCCGGCCTCGTTGTTGGCGTCTGAATAGACGGTGTCGAACGCCTGAATGCCGGCGGCGCGCGCCGCCTGCAGCAGCGAGCAGCGGGCGAACAGCAGCTCGATGCCCTCCGGCGAGCGCTCGGTGCGCAGGTTGCGCACGTAGTCTTCCGCCCCCAGCGCAATGCCGATCAGGCGCGGAGAAGCCTGAGCGATCGCCACCGCGTTGGTGATGCCCTGCGCCGATTCGATCGCCGCCAGCAGGCCGGTGCTGCCGACCGGGCGGCCGCAGTCGGCCTCGATGGCGGCGATTTCCCGCGCCATGTCGGTAACGTCCTGCGCGCTGTCGGTCTTCGGCAGCCGCACGATGTCCGCCCCGCCGCGCACCACCGCCTGCAGATCCGCCAGCCCGTAGGCGGAGTCCAGCGCGTTGACCCGCACGATGGTTTCCACCTCCCGGTACAGCGGGTGCTGCAGCGCGTGATACACCAGCCGCCGCGCGGCGTCTTTCTCGCGCAGGATGACCGAGTCTTCCAGATCGAACATCAGCGCATCGGCCTGGTAGATAAAGGCGTTGCTGACCATCGCCGCATTGGCGCCCGGCACGAACAGCATGCTGCGGCGCAGCCGGGTTTTATTCAGCGTCTTCATCTTTCGCCTCCCAGGGCAGCGGCTCGCCGCCGCTCGCGCGCATCAGCACGGTTTCCAGGCGAGCGCGCAGCACGCAGTCCAGCGCGCCCTTGTCGTCGACCATCACCTGCACCGGTTCCACCTCATAACGCTGCAGCACCTCCAGCAGGGTGCGGCGGATAGCCGCGCCGAACTGCTTCTCCACGCTGCTGGCGATCAGCAGATCGTGTTCCGGCCCCTCGGCCGGTGCGATGCGCACCATGACATCGCTGGATTCCAGCGTGCCGGCCATTGCTTCTCGGATAATTTTCATCATTCACCTGATTGTGCGGACTCAAAAGGATGCAGGGCCGGCCGGGCCCGGCGCTGCGTTTGCAGATCCTGCAGGTAGTACAGGGTGTCCGGCGGCACCAGCGGCGCGGCGGCGTGAAAATCCCCCGCAGCCAGCAGCTTGCGCACCCAGGAGGCGGAGATCGCCGTGCCCTGGTACTGCAAACGCTCGATTTCCACCAGCGCGATCGGCGGGCTGGGCAGCGCCGGCGTTTCCAGCCAATAGCGCATGTCGCGGTTGTATTTCGCGGTCACCGCGCAGAAGGGTTCGTTGCCGACAAAGCGGTGGGTAATGCCCAGCGCCGGCGCCAGATGCCGGCGGAAGATTTTCAGATCGATTTCGGTGTAGCAGTCGTCGGCCACGCCCTGATCCTTGATGAAGTAACAGGGAAAGGTGGCGCGGGAGATCACGTACTGCGAGCCTTCATGCACCGTCAGATTGGGGATGTCGGCGGTGCCGGCCAGCACCAGCCGCCGCCGGTCTTCATAGCTGAAGCGCGAGGTGTTCTCTTTGACCAAAAACAGGTGCAGCCAGTCGCACTGCTTCTTCGCCGCCTGGCGCACCAGATACTGGTGCCCGCGGGTAAAGGGGTTGGCGTTCATCACGATGCTGCCGATGATCTCGCCCGGCCGGCGCTGCGCCGCCAGCCGGGCCGCATAGCGTTTCAGCCGGCACGGGCTGTTTTCCATCAGCACCACGATGCCGGGCACGCTGGCGATCGGGTAGAAGCCGCACTGGCGGAACAGCGGCTCGTTCTGCACCTTGGTGTAAATGAACAGCTGGGTGTGATGGCGCTCATAGGCCAGATTGACCAACTCGGTCGCCAGCGCCAACGCCAGCCCTTCCCCGCGCAGCTGCGGGCTGATGGCGACGCATTTGATGATATTGTCGGCGATGCCGCCGCAGGCGACCAATTTATCGTTCTGGGTCACGGTAATAAAAACCTCTACCGTGGTATCTATATTCAGATCGTTGCTGCGCAGAAATGCGTTTATCGCCGCTATGCTTTTATGGTCCGATCTTTTTACCCGATTAAATACGGCATCGCCCAACATGATATGCTCTCTGAATTAACTGACGAATAACAAATTAAATACAAAAACGCACTTTGGTTAACGCTAATTAAAACCTTAAAAACCATAAAGATAAAAAACATTAACGACGCTTGATGGATAGATGGTAAACAGAAAAAAACCTCCGATTATTGACCTGTTTCACAAACCAAGCCCGGTAAATAAGTTATTTAATGTCGTTTATTTGCTTAATTATTTTTATGGTGTTTACTATTGAAACAATGGTTATTGGGTGCCGCAATTCACTCACAATCAATTAGCATTTTTCTTGCAATTAAATTACAGGTTTCATTATGGAATGGCTGAACATTCTGATCGTCGAAGACGAAACGCCGCTGGCGGAGATGCACGCCGAGTTTATCCGCCAGAACGGCGGCTGCCGGCAGATTTGGCTGGCGGGCACGCTGGCGCAGGCGCGCGCGATGACCGAACGCTTCAAACCGGATCTGATCCTGCTGGATAACTTCCTGCCCGACGGCCAGGGCATCGAGCTGCTGCGCGAGCTGACGCTGAGCGGCTATCGCGGCGGCATCGTGTTCATCACCGCCGCCAGCGAGATGGCCACCGTCGCCGAAGCGCTGCGCTACGGCGTGTTCGACTACCTGATCAAGCCGCTGGCCTACGATCGCCTGAGCCACACGCTGCACAGGTTCAGCCAGCGGCGCGCGGCGCTGAAGGACAAGGCGCGCCTGAACCAGCGCCGCATCGACGAGATGTTCAATACCTATGCGCGCGGCGAACAGCGGGCGGCGCTGCCGCCCGGCATCGATGCGCTGACGCTGGTGAAAATCCGCGCCCTGTTCGCAGAGCCCGCGGCGCGCCATACCGCTGAAAGCGTTGCGCAAAAGATGGGGCTGAGCCGCACCACCGCCCGCCGTTATCTGGAGTTTTGCACCGCCGCGCAACAGCTGAGCGCCGAGATAATTTACGGCAAGGTGGGCCGCCCGCAGAGGATTTACCACGCCGCCGAACGGCAATAGACGGTTATTTGATCGGCTTTGCAAGACTGCGTGTAACCGCTTTACTTTTTTATCGTCCATCAGCATCTTGTTTGGCATACCATTCCTTCCGCTCAGCGACGGTCTTTACCGCTATCGACCGCGGTTAAAACCTGCAGAATCCGTGTAAATCTGCCAAAAGCTCAACGGGTTGCGCATTCTGTAAGCAAACAGTCACAGAATGCGCAATCCGCCTTTGACATGCCGCCGGCGGGTCGCTATGATTCGCCCCGTTCACACGATTCCTCTGTAGTTCAGTCGGTAGAACGGCGGACTGTTAATCCGTATGTCACTGGTTCGAGTCCAGTCAGAGGAGCCATATTAGAGAAGCCCGCTCAGGGAAACCTGAGCGGGCTTTTCGATTTCTGGGATCTTGCCGCCTTTCTTGAGCTTGTTGTCGGGCCGGCTCCCCTGCGTTGGCGTTACGGCGTGGCGGCGTTAGCCTCCGCCGATGCACGCAGGCCGCGCCCTGTCAGCGTGAAATAGGAAATGACGGTAAAGGTTGTGGTGATCAGGCCAAGGATCAGATAGGCCTGATGAAAACCCACCGAGTCATACATTCTTCCTACCCAGGCGGAAAGCACCACGCCCGAAAGCTGTTTGGACAAATTAAAACCAATCAGGAACAAGGTTGCCGACACCCGGGGGTCAAACACCGAGGAGATATATTTGAAGGTGCCCACCAACAGGAAAGGCAGCTCGAACATATGCAGCGTTTTCAGCAGAATCACTTCAATGCCGCTGCTGGCGAAGGACGAACCGATAATCCTTACCGACATGATGACGCCGGCCACCAGCAGCGCATTCTTGGCGCCGATGCGGTTAATGATAAACGGGGCGCAGAACATAATGCAGGCGTTCAATAACTCCCCGCCGGTAGTGACGAAACCGAAGATCTCGGTGCCCCTTTGGGGGGATGAAAAGAAGCCTTTGAAAAAGTTGGCGAATTGCTGGTCGAACACGTCGTAAATACTGGCGACGCCGATAACGTATAACAGGAAGGCCCAGAAGCGCGGCATTTTTAACAGATCCAGCGCCATGGCCAGCGAGAACTCGCGCCGATTCGCTCCCAGCTTGTCCATTACCTGCACCGTCTGGTTCGGTTGCGGGCGGGAAACAATCAGCAAGACGGCCAGCACCCCCCCAAACCCTGAGGCAATCCAGAACGTAATGTTGGGGTTAATGCTGAACAGCAGCCCAGTTATCGACGCGCAAATGGCCCAGCCCACGCAGCCGGAAACGCGAACCTTGCCGTATTCAAAACGGTTGGTGCGGCTGACGCGTTCAATATAGGCCTCCACAGCCCCCGCGCCGCCGGAGAAAACAAACCCCAGGTAAAGCCCCCCCGCCAGCGCGCCGGCATAAATATTGTATTGCAGCAAAGGCGCGAGCACGTAAATAAAGAACGGCGCGAATAAAATCAAAAGAATGACAATCGCCCAGAGCAGATGTTTGCGCAGGCCCAGCTTGTCGGAGATTAAACCGAAAACCACCTGGAAAATAATGGCAAACAAGGCAATAAATGAAAATACCATCCCAGTTTCAGTTTTGCTGAGGTGATTGACATCCGAAAGCCATATCGGGAAAAAAGGGAAATACGCCGACATGATAAAATAATAGAAAAAAAAGAATAGCATGAAATAAATAAAGTTATGTCTTTCCTGCGCCGAGAGCTGAGTCAATTTCATAGTGTCACCTGGATTATTATTTTGTAATGGGGGAAACATACCCAAAACAATTGGAGTTGCATCACAACAAAACCAACGATTTTGTTGAACTGCGCTTGCGCTGGCCCCAACGATTCGGGTAAGTGAGCGCAGCCAACACAGAGGCAGCTTCAAGTATGACGGGCATATCCCCCCTCCACGTTTACCGATGCTTAATACTGACCTGATAACGCCACTGCGTTTCCTTTAACAACCACTCTTTATGCACGCTCGGCGTCCAGGAATCATCTCCCCCCACGCCCATGTGCCGCGCATCCAGGGTAATCCAGATACCGGGTTCAGCACGCAACAGATGCCAATGGTCGACATCCATCAACTGTTTGCTGCCGTAAGGCATGATGGAGAAATGGAATAACCCGTCGACACGCCAGCCTCCCCAATTGAGTTCATGGGTGTTGCATCGCAATCCATTCTCCGTGGGAAAGACATACGGGGTGACCATCTCACTCAACGGCAGGCGCCAGCGTGAGAAACAGGCGCTTTTTTGGCGGTCGGGGTAGTTCTCATGCGGCCCCAATCCTAACCACTCGACATCTGCGGAGGCCGATGTGGCTTGGAAAACCATGCCGATACGCGCCAGCGGCGGCAAATGGCCAGCACGCTCTCCTGCTACGTCGATCTTCAGCGCGCCGTGGCAATCAATGCTCATCTGCCAGTGGCTGACGATCAGAACCTCATCGTCATACCGGTAATGGAAGGTGCTGCGGATCTCCACGCGGTCTTCGTAAACCGCCGCCGTGCACTGGGTGCAGGTTCGCTGCATGGCATAAAGCCCGGCTTTTTTCCAGCGTTCCACCCAGGCGTTAGGGTCGCATCGTTCAACTTCACTGACCCCTATGTCGTTATCCAGCGGCGCACGAACAAACTGGTCGGTGAACGGACTCATCAGTTTGTTTTCACCCGCCACCGTCCATCGCATCAACAAACCGCTCTTGCTGTCGATAAACCATTCCCGATCGCCATGCAGCACCCGGTAGCCGTCGTCATGGCGCTGCAGTTCAGGGCGAACGCCAGGTTTTGGCGCATCCGGCAACGCCAGAGCCGTCGGCAAATGGAATTGTTGCCATGCAACGCGGTGCCCGGCCGATGACCAGGCGGTGGCTTCCGGTTGGATAACTTCAAGGATCAGAGTGACATTGCGGGCATTCGCCGGCAAATCGATACGTTCCGCCAGGGTGACGACGGCATTTCCCTGCGGCGGGATATCCAACGCCTCCTCGCCAGACCGCCATTCGCGCCCATCCTGTTCAATCCGCCAGTGCAGCCTTTCATTGTCGGTACGGCGGAACAGGTACTCACTGCCGACAGTCACCTCGAGCGGCGCATGGCCCACCAACGAAAACTGGAAGAACTGCTGCGCATGTTTGGCTTCATGGAGCGAGGGGTGTGGCGTGCGGTCGGCAAACACCAGGCCGTTCAGGCAGAACTGCCGGTCATTGGGGGTGTCGTTGAAGTCGCCGCCATAGGCCGATACGCGCGCTCCATTTCCATCGTCTTTAAGCAAAGATTGATCGGCCCAGTCCCAGACAAACCCGCCCTGAAGCCGCGGATACTGACGAAACGCGCGCCAGTATTCGTCAAAATTCCCCAGGCTATTGCCCATCGCGTGGGCGTATTCGCACAGTATCAGGGGGCGGTTTTCGCCCGGCATGCCGACCCATTTTTTTATCGACCATTTTGGCACTCCAGGGATGAGTTGATCTTCATCCACCCGAGCATACATTGGGCAAAGGATATCCGTTGCCGCACTGTTGGCCCCGCCACCCTCGTACTGAACCGGCCGCGTGGGGTCGTTGCTTTTAATCCAGCGATAAAGCGCATCATGCAAACTGCCGTGCCCGGACTCATTGCCCAACGACCAGATGATGATGGAGGGATGGTTGCGGTTACACTGCACCATGCGGGTCACGCGGGCGCTGTAAGCCGGGAACCAGCTCGGATCGTCACTCAGCCGCGCCATCGGCACCATGCCGTGAGTTTCGATATTGGCCTCATCCACCACGTAAAGGCCGTAGCGGTCACAAAGCTCGTACCAGCGTGGATTGTTGGGATAATGCGAACAGCGCACGGCATTAAAGTTGTTCTGCTTCATCAGCAGAATATCCTGAATCATATCCTCTTCGTTGATCGCCTGGCCGCGCACCGGGTGGTGCTCATGCCGGTTGACGCCACGGATCAGCAGCGGTTTGCCGTTCACTTTCAGCAACCCGTCCCTTATCTCTACGTGGCGAAAACCGGTGTCCGCCGCCTCGGCCTCGATCAGTTGCCCATCGGCGCCATAAAGCGCAATGACGGTCCGATAACAATGGGGTAGCTCGGCACTCCACAAATCCGGCGCCTGCACCGGCAACGCAAAGGTTACCCGATCGGCATAAGTCCCCCGCTCGTCGATCGCCTCGGTGCCCAACGGCTTGCGCTGGCCGGCGATTTTTTCGTCGCCTCGCCACAGGGACAAATCCACCTGCAGCCCCGTCAGCCGGGCTTTCCCCGCAGCGACGTGGACCGAGGCCTGCAAGGTGCCATGCCGGTACTCCGTATCCAGCCCGGCGGACAACTGGAAATCGGTAAGGTGGATGTCCGGCTTGTGCAGCAATGACACCGAACGGTAAATGCCGCTCATGCGCCACATGTCCTGATCCTCAAGCCAGGTCCCCGAACTCCAGCGCATCACCAGCGCGCAGAGGCGGTTCCCGCCGGCACGAAGCGCATCGGTTAAATCGAACTCGGCCGGTAAACGGCTGTCCTGCGAGTAGCCAATCCACACTCCATTGCAAAAAAGGTGGAACGCCGAGTTCACTCCGTTGAAGATAATTCGGGTTTTGCCTGTCTTCAGCCATGCCTCGGGGATTTCGATCTCGCGCGAATAGCACCCCGTCGGGTTTTCCTGCGGCACAAAAGGCGGTTCGGTCGAGATCGGGTAGCGGACGTTGGTGTAGATCGGCGCATCATAGCCGTCCATCTGCCAGTTAGAAGGCACGGTTACCGGCCGGCTATCCCGGCTATCCTCCACCAACCAACGCGGATCCACCGCTTCGGGCCGGTCCAGATAAACAAACTGCCATTCGCCATCCAGCGAAACGCGCCGATCGGAGCGCCGGCTATCCCTGGCCTCCTCAACCGTGCGCCAACTGCGAAATTGCGGGTGGGCAGGCAATCTGTTGAGGTGGGTGACGGCCGGGTTTTGCCAGTCCTGCCGGGCCAGAACCTGATGGAGAAGGCTGTCCGGCGGGTTGTCGTTTACCGAATAAAGAGGCTGCTTCATAACAATCCTTACCTGTTGCCAAATGGATGTATAGCGCTATACATTTTCATTCGAGTAAATACGATCCACGCCTTGGCCGGCAATGAATTTAGTGGTTATATTTGAGTTCAATCACGCTATTTCTCGATTGTTTCCTTTAATGTATTACGCATGACATCAAATGTTTTTTTACTACATTTTCGGACAGAACGACGCATTGCCGGCCAAGGCCGCACTTTATTGCGAGAGGGAATTGATGAATAAACGACAGGCAACGCTGGAAGACGTGGCAAAACAGGCGGGTGTCTCCCAACAGACCGTGTCACGGGTGCTGAACAACCCGGATATCGTCTCCGAGCGCACGCGCAATAACGTGCTGGGCGCGATGAATACGCTCAATTATGTGCCTAACCGCTCCGCACAGATCCTGGCCGGCAAGACCTTGCCGACGTTCGGCTTGCTCACCACCTCCCTTGCACTGCATGCCCCTTCGCAAATCGCCTCGTCGTTCAAGCGCCATGCGGAATTGGTGGGGTATCAGGTGGCCATCTCGATGCTGAAAACCGGGCGGTTGAGCGTCCTTCAGTCGGCGCTGAATGAATTTAGGGCGCAGAAGATCAACAGCGTGGTCATGAGCCTGCCGCTGGAAAAAGCGGATGCAGAAACCCTGGTACGGGATAACCCGGACATGCGGCAACTGTTTCTGGACGTGCCTCCCGCCGCAGAGGTCTGTCATCTTGGCTTTCTCCACAGCGACGGCACGACCAGCAGCGTTAACCTGCTTCTGGAGCTGGGGCATCGGAAATTCGGTTTGCTGGCCGGACCGGAAAGCTCCATTTCGGCACGGCTGCGTCTGGCCTGTTGGCGCGACACCCTGTATCAGGCAGGCATTGCGGAGACAGATACCGAATACGGCGACTGGAGCGCCAACAGCGGCTGGGTAAAAACCGTGGAATTATTCAGCAGACACCCGGATATCACGGCAATGCTGGTCGCCAGCGACCAGATGGCGTTAGGGGTCATCAGCGCCTTGCGGCAACTCAACAAGCGTATACCGCAGGATGTGTCCGTGATTGGCTATGACGATACCCCCGACAGCCAGTATTTCCACCCGGCCCTGACCACGGTGAGGCAGGACTTTGACCTTATCGGTAAACGTGCGGTCACTCATTTATTGAGCATGGCGAGTCAGCCACAAGAGGCGTTTAACGATCTGCTACCGACCACCCTGGTTATCCGGCAGTCCACCGGCAAACCGGACGCAGCGGGTTCGGAGAGCGCGCTCGTCAGGCAACTGAAAGCCTTGGTGCAGCAGCTGTAATATTCCCTCCGAAATTCTGCCCTGTTCGGAAGCAGAATATTCACCAATCTTTATACAATTTAAATTCAATGAGTTAGCATATAAATCTTCCTGATGGATTTTCATTTCCCCTCCGCCTTGGGCGGATAAGATGGAAAATTAGCGTGCTTTAACCACCGCCATGACAAAACCATCCCTTCTCTCCAGGCATCGACCTGTGCCCATTTGTCAGCCTCTTGAGAAGGGTATTGCGGTTTGCGCTGCCGTTTCAGCTTAAATAAGCCGCGGCGGAACCGCAATCAGGGATATCCCGCCATTAATCCCGGCATTCCGTCTATCAATCACATCTTATTGAATAGCCGTGAACTATCACAACATTCAACCATTCCTATTTTATCTATCCGCCGCCGCTGACTAAGCTTATCGATGAGTCTTCCTGCGCCCGTTAGCGGCCCGGAAGTCAAACTCGATAACTATCGAACACGTTCAGTTACTTAGCGCAACACCCGACGCGAGCATCATCCGCATATCAAGTTAACGGCTCCCCGCGCGGCGCAACCGGCCGCGCCCAGAGAGCATACCAACGGAAGCAGAGAGCGCATTATGACAACTGAAAGCAAATGCCCATTTTCGGGCGGCAATAAGCCGGTGAATCCCCAGCGCGGCCCTTCGAATCACGACTGGTGGCCCAACCAACTCAGCCTGAAGCCGCTGCACCAGCACTCCCCCCTGTCCGATCCGATGGATAAAGATTTCAACTACGCCGACGCGTTCAACAGCCTCGATCTGGCCGCCGTCAAACAGGATCTGCACGCCCTGATGACCGACTCTCAGGAATGGTGGCCGGCGGACTTCGGCCACTACGGCGGCCTGTTTATCCGCATGGCCTGGCACAGCGCCGGCACCTACCGCATAGGCGACGGCCGCGGCGGCGCGGGCGAAGGCCAGCAGCGTTTCGCCCCGCTCAACAGCTGGCCCGACAACGTCAGCCTCGACAAGGCGCGCCGCCTGCTGTGGCCAATCAAACAGAAATACGGCCGCAATATCTCCTGGGCCGACCTGCTGGTGCTGACCGGCAACGTGGCGCTCGAGTCGATGGGCTTCAAAACCTTCGGCTACGCCGGCGGCCGCGCCGACACCTGGGAGCCGGATGACGTCTACTGGGGCTCGGAGAAAATCTGGCTGGAGCTGAGCGGCGGGCCGAACAGCCGCTATTCCGGCGACCGTGATCTCGAAAGCCCGCTGGCGGCGGTGCAAATGGGCCTGATCTACGTGAACCCGGAAGGCCCGGACGGCAACCCCGATCCGATCGCCGCCGCGCGCGACATTCGCGAAACCTTTGCCCGCATGGCGATGAACGATGAAGAGACCGTGGCGTTGATCGCCGGCGGGCACACCTTCGGCAAGACCCACGGCGCGGGCCCGGCATCGAACGTCGGCGCCGATCCGGAAAGCGCCGGCCTGGAATCCCAGGGCCTCGGCTGGCACAGCACCTTCGGCACCGGCGTCGGCAAGGACGCCATCACCAGCGGCCTTGAGGTCACCTGGACCACCACCCCGACCCGATGGAATCACGACTTCTTCCGCCACCTGTTCGAATACGAATGGGAGCTGTCGCAGAGCCCGGCCGGCGCGCACCAATGGGTGGCGAAGGACGTGGGCGAAACCATTCCCGACGCCTTCGATCCCAACAAAAAGCGCCGCCCGACCATGCTGACCACCGACCTGTCGCTGCGCTTCGATCCCCTCTATGAGCCGATCTCGCGCCGCTTCTACGAGCATCCCGAAGAGCTGGCCGACGCCTTCGCCCGCGCCTGGTTCAAGCTGACCCACCGCGATATGGGGCCGCGCGCCCGCTACCTCGGCCCGGAAGTGCCGGCGGAAGAGCTGATTTGGCAAGACCCGGTTCCGGCGGTCAATCATCCGCTGATCGACCAAGGGGACATCGCCGAGCTTAAAAACCGGGTGCTGGCCTCCGGCCTGCCGGTTTCGACGCTGGTCGCCACCGCCTGGGCCTCGGCCTCCACGTTCCGCGGCTCCGACAAGCGCGGCGGCGCCAACGGCGCGCGCATCCGCCTGGCGCCACAGAAGGACTGGGCGGTCAACCAACCGGCTCAGCTGGCGCAGACGCTGGCCACGCTGGAAGGCATTCAGCGCGCGTTCAACGATGCCCAGCCGGGCGGCAAACGCGTTTCGCTGGCGGATCTGATCGTGCTGGCCGGCTGTACGGGCGTGGAGCAAGCGGCGAAAAACGCCGGTCTCCAGCTGCAGGTGCCTTTCGCGCCGGGCCGCACCGACGCCACCCAAGAGCAGACCGACGTCGATTCCTTCGAGGCGATGGAACCGGCGGCCGACGGCTTCCGCAACTTCCTCAAAGGCAAATATCAGGTGCCCGCCGAGGTGCTGCTGGTGGACAAAGCGCAACTGCTGACGCTGACCGCGCCGGAAATGACCGTGCTGGTCGGCGGGCTGCGGGTCCTGGGCGCCAACTTCGGCGACGCCAAACACGGCGTCTTCACCGATCGGCCGCATGCGCTGACCAACGACTTCTTCGCCAACCTGCTGGACATGGGCACCACCTGGCACCCGGTCGGTGATGACGGGATCTTCGAGGGGCGCGATCGCCACAGCGGCGCCGTCAAGTGGACCGGCACGCGCGTCGATCTGGTGTTCGGTTCGCACGCCCAGCTGCGCGCCCTGGCCGAAGTCTACGGCAGCGCCGATGCGCAGGAGAAGTTCGCGCACGACTTCGTCGCCGCCTGGAATAAGGTGATGAACCTGGACCGCTTCGATCTGGCCTGATCTGAGCTGCGTTAAACGGGCCCGCCCGGGGTGACTCAGGCGGGCTTTTCATCGAGTAAGGGACCCATGCGCCTCAATACACTGAAGTGATAACGAAAGGTTTATAGGCCCGTATAAGCTTTAGCTGCCAACGCCTCCATCGATGAATGTTGAAAAAATCCAGTTTGAGTCGCACTGAAGGAGCTGGTAGTCAATAAAACAAGAAAGCCAACGCACAGGGCCTAAGCGATTGCACATGATCAACGCCTTGCTCAACAGTTACAAAAAAACCTTCAGCTATTCAGGCCGTGAGAGCCGCCGCCATTTTTAGCGCTGCTCCTGTGCCAACATGCCTGGTTTCTGCTTTATCTGGCCGTTATCGCCAGCAGGGTTAATGAAATCTCCCTCTTCGCGCTGGCGGCGTTTCTGTTGCCCCTGCTGGCGGCGAATGTGCGCCGCCTGCACGATGCGGGTTATTCGGGCGCCTGGTGCCTGACCTGGTTCTGCTTTACGCCCTATGTGATGCTTATCTTCGCCCTGTTTCTTCCCGCCAGGAACATCGATAACCCTTACGGCGATCGCCAAGCGGCATAACCGGCCTCAGGCGTGGATCGCCTCCAGCTCTTCCGCCAGCAGGGCGACCAGCTGAGCAGCCGGCATCGGCCGCGCCAGCGCCACGCCCTGCCCGGCCCACAGCGACAGAAATTCCGCACGCCCCGCTTTGGCCGCCGCCTGGCGAATATCGCCGGTCAGCGCGTTTTGCACCGGGTAAGGCAGAATTTGCCGCTCGAAAGGACGCATGCGCTCCATAAACTGATTGACGATGCCGCGCGCCGGTCGGCCGCTGAAGGCCCATGTCAGCCGGGTGCTGTCGTCGCCGGCGCTGCGCAATGCGCTGCGCCAGGCTTCGGCGATGCCCGACTCCGGGCTGCAGAGGAAAGCGGTGCCCAGCTGCGCCGCCTGGGCGCCAAGCAGCAAAGCGGCCGCAATGCCGCGCCCGTTCATGATGCCGCCTGCGGCGATCACCGGGATTTTCACCGCCGCAACCACCTGCGGGATCAACGCCATCAGGCCAACCGAGGACTGTTCAAAATCGCCGAGGAAGGTGGGCCGGTGCCCGCCGGCCTCGGAGCCCGAGGCGCAAATAAAGTCCGCCCCGGCCTGCTCCCAGGCTTTGGCTTCGGCCACCGTGGTGACGGTGCCGATCACCCGCGAACCGGCCCTTTTAAACTGCGCGACCGTTTCGCGCGGCAGCACGCCGAAGGTAAAGCTGACCACCGGCGGCGCGGCCTCCAGCAACGCCGCAATCTGGTCGCGGCTGTTTTCCGCAAATTTTTGCGGCGTGCCGCCGCTGCCGAGGCCCAGCGCGTCGCGGAACGGCTGCAACAGACGCTGAGCCTGCTGCAGCGCGGCGGCCTCCGGGTGTTGCTCATCGAGAATAAACAGATTGATATTAAACGGCGCGGCGGTCTGCGCCTTGATTTGCCGCACCCGCTCGATAATCACCTCGGGGGCGTACGCCGCCGCGCCGCAGGATCCCAGACCGCCGGCGTTGCTGACCGCAACCGCCAGTTCCGGCGGCGAAGCGCCGTTCATCGGCCCCTGGACAATCGGATAGCGCAACCCAAGCGCGCGGGTAAAAACAGAAGATGCCGTCATCGTTTTCTCGCCTGTTCTCAGTGAATTCGTTTTTCCGCCGGCAGCGCCGCCGGAGCCCGACGGAAAGCATAGCACCCTCTCAGCGCCCCCTTCGTTCAGTTAGTGCTTCATCTGCCGCCGCTCCAGCGGCAGGAAGTGATGCGCCACCGGCCGATCCGGGCCGATACGAAAACCCAGCGCTTCAATCGGCGCCGGCTGGGGAGGTCAGATGTTTTCCAGGTCGATGCCGCGCGTTTTCGGGCCGAACAGCCCAATCACCAGCATGACGATCAGCATGCTGACGACGATAAAGGCAATCACCCCCAACGATCCGCCGTACTGCAGGATAACGCCGATGATGATGCTGCTGAACACCGTCGACAGGCGGCTGAACGAGTAACAAAAACCCACCGCGCGGGCGCGGATGTAGGTGGGGAATACCTCGGACTGATAAGAATGGTAGCTGTAGGTCAGCCAGGCGTTGGACCAGGTGATGAAGAAACCGCAGAGGATCAGCCACAGCGGGTTGTTCTGCAGCGCGAACAGCGACCCGAAAATCACCGTTACCAGGCACGACAGAACGATCTGCCACTTGTTCTCCATTTTGTCGGCATACAGGCTGCACAACAGCGACCCCACCGGATAGGCCAGCGTAATGAAAAAGGCGTACAGCAGGCTGTGGGTGACCGAGGCGCCCTTGCCGGACAGCAGCGCCGGCAGCCAGTTGCCGAAGCCGAAGAAGCCGATCGCCTGGAAGAAATTCATCACCACCAGCATCAGCGTGCGGCCGCGATACTGCGGCGACCAGATATCCCTGAAACGCCCCTGCTTCGGCACCGGCTCGGCCTCGTCGCCCCCGCGCTGCGGGAACTCCGCCGCGTCGGTCACGCCGCAGCGCCGCTCCATCGCCAGCATCACCTGCCTGGCCTGCGGGTAGCGCCGTTGCTGCACCAGCCAGCGCGGGGATTCCGGCAGCCCCTTGCGCACCAGCCAGATCACCAGCGAAGCCACTGCGCCGGCGATCACCACGTAGCGCCAGCCGCTCAGCCCGAGAATAGTCTGCGGCACCAGCCACCAGGACATCAGCGCCACCGTCGGCACCGACAGAAACTGAATGAAAAACGCGAAGGCGAACGCCCGGGTGCGCAGATGCGCCGGCACCCATTCGGTCAGGTAGGTGTCGATGGTCACCAGCTCGATGCCCAGCCCGACCCCCACCAAAAAACGCAGGAAGATAACCCACTCCGCCTGCTGCTGGAACGCCAGCAGCAGCGAGAATACGCCGTACCAGGCCAGCGCGAACATAAAGGTGGTGCGGCGGCCAAAGCGGTCGGCGTAAGGGCTGAGCAGGCTGGCGCCGATGAACAGGCCGAGGAAGGTGGCCGAGGCGAAGGCCGCCTGGTCCGAAACGCCGAATACTCCCTGCGCGCCGGTGTGGAAAATGCCGTCGGCGATCAGGCCGGTGCTGATATAGCCGGTCTGAAACAGATCGTAGAGTTCGAAAAAGCCGCCCAGCGACAGCAGGATGATAAAGCGCCACAGGCCGGCCGACGCGGGCAAGGCGTCGATCCTGGCCGACAGATCCCGCTCATGGATAGGCGAAGCCGCCACAGAGTCACTCACCGTTAACCTCCCATTAACATATTTGATGACTTTCTATGCTAGCGATCCGGCGCCGGAGTTAAATTTTTAATTAGCAGCCTATGAAAAAAAGTTAAGCATAAAACGCTGCAGCGGACTGTTTTACAGAGAGAAAATTTAGCTGCGGCGGCCGGGCCCGGCCGCCGCAGGGGGATTAACGGCTGTGGTGCTGCTGCAGCCGTTCGCTGCGGTAGAAGTTCAGCAGGCACCAGCCGAGGGCGATCAGCGCCAGCGGCGCGCCGACGAAGCCGATGTTGCCCATGCCGAGATGCAGGCTGACCTGGTTGCCCAGCAGCGCACCGCCGCCGATGCCGAAGTTGTACAGCCCGGAGTAGATCGACATCGCCACGTCGGTGGCGTCCGGCGCCAGGCTCAGCACCTTGGCCTGCATCGACAGGCCGATGGCCATGATCGCCATGCCCCAGAAGATGCACAGCAGGGTCAGGTGGTTTTCATCGCCGGAGGCCGGCAGCAGCAGCAGCAGGCTCAGCGCCAGCAGCGCGATGGCGCCGATAAAGAATCCCGAAGGGAAACGTTCGCTGAAGCGGCTGAACAACAGGCTGCCGACGATGCCGGCGGCGCCGAACAGCAGCAGCATCAGGGTGGTGAAGTTCTCGGAAAGCCCGGCCACCGTCTGGATAAACGGCTCGATGTAGCTGTAGGCGGTGAAGTGCGCGGTCACCACGATGATGGTCAGCATATACAGGCTGACCAGCGCCGGGCGTTTGAACAGCACCGGCACGCTGGACAGCGAACCGGAATGTTCGCTTTTCAGCTCCGGCAACAGGCGCCACAGCAGCGCCAGCGCCAGGGTGGCGCATACCGCGATGCCGATAAAGGTCATGCGCCAACCGAGGATCTGGCCAACGACCCGCCCCAACGGCAGACCAAGCACCATCGCCAGCGCGGTGCCGCCGGCCAGCAGGCTCAATGCCTGGGCCTTCTTGCCCGCCGGGGCCACGCGGATCGCCAGCGACGCGGTGATCGACCAGAACACCGAGTGGGCCAACGCCACCCCGGCGCGCGAGATAACCAGCGTGGTGAAATTCCAGGCCACGGCGGTCAGCACGTGGCTGGCGATAAACAGCATGAACACCCCGATCAGCAGCTTGCGGCGCTCGATCTTGCTGGTCAGCAACATGCACACCAGCGAGGCGGCGGCGACGATCCAGGCGTAAATGGTGATGATCAGCCCGACCTGCTCGGTTTGCATCGAGAAGCTGGCGGCGATATCGCTCAGCAAACCGACCGGAATAAACTCGGTGGTGTTGAAAATAAAGGCCGAGACGGCAAGAATGACCACGCGCAACCAGGCGGTTGAGCGGGAGACGTTGGTGTGTTCCATGGTAAACGGGGTCCGGACAGGTGCGGCAAGTAGCGATATTTTAACCAACTGGCGGGATAAATGCGATATGCGTCACATTTTTATTGTATGGAATTTTGTGATCCCCGTCCGCCGCGCCGGGCAGACGGGGATTAACAGGGACTACCGGCTGAGGCTCTGCTGCAGGGCCGCCACCGAAGTTCTCCAGCGCGAACACAAATGGTCGAGCATCGCCTCAAACGGCAGATGCCCCAGGCTATCGGTACAGAAAGACAGTTTCATCGGTTATTCCTTAAATCACTCGAAGTTGACCCAACGGGCGCCGCCGTCGGCGGAACGCACGCAGTTTTCGATCCAGCGCACCCCTTCCAGCCCGGCGTCGATATCCGGATAGACCAGCTGCGCCAGCGCCTGCCGGTCGCCGCGATCGCTGGCGTCGATCGCCAGCGCGAACTTCAGGTAAATGTTGGCCCAGGATTCGGTCAGCCCTTCGGTATGCAGCACGCCCAGCCGCTCATAGGCGTTGCAGTCGTCGTTCAGATACGGCATGCCGCGATGCAGGGTCTGGCCCGGCAGCCCCTGCACCTCATAACGCAGCTCGCTGGGGTTGACGTCGCTCCACTCCAGGCTGGCCTTGCTGCCGACGATGCGAATGCGCTGGCTGCTCATGGCGCCGGCGTTGACCGAAGAGGCCCACATGCGCCCTACCGCGCCGTTGGCGTAACGCATCATTACCAGCGCGTTGTCCTCCAGCGGCGCGCGCGCAGGAATAAAGCTCTGGCGATCGCAGAGCAGCTCGCGGATTTGCATCTGCGGCATGATCAGCTGCGACATGTAGTAGGTGTGGGTAGAGAGATCGCCCAGCACGAAGCTGGGCCCGGCGACGCGCGGATCGACGCGCCATCGCTGCGCTTCGTTGACCTGGTCGCCGTCGTCGGTGGCGTTAAAACCGTGGGTGTACTGCAGATCCACCATGCGGATCTCGCCGATCTCGCCGGCGGCGATCATCGCGCGCATCTGCAGCAGCAGCGGGTGGCCGGAGAAACCGTAGGTCACGCCGACGATGCGGTTTTTTTCCGCCGCCAGCGCCTTGATCTCGCGCGCCTCGCGGCTGGTGAAGAACAGCGGCTTTTCGCAGATGACGTGCAGCCCGGCCAGCAGCGCCGCGCGGGCAATCTCATAATGGGTGCCGTTCGGCGTGGCTATCGACACCACCTCGATACCGTCCTCGCGCTGCGCCTCCCGGCTGAACAGCAGGCGGTAATCGGCGTAGCAGCGATCGGCCGCCACGCCGAGGTTGACGCCGAATTCGCGGCCGCGCTCCGGCACGATATCGAACGCCCCGGCCACCAGCGCAAAGGCGGTGTTATCCCGCAGGGCCCCGCAGCGGTGTTTATACCCCACCTGCCCGAGCCGCCCGCCGCCCACCATCGCCCACCGCAACGGACGGGCTATTTTTCTTTCGCCATTCAACATGTCTGCTCCTGAATTCCGGGGATTGAATCAAATTGCACCCGGGTGCAAAATTGGATGCAACCGGGTGCAAAATCAGGTGGCAAATCGACCGTAAAACCAGAGCCACTTGCCGTGGACTATTGGAGATGGCTAAAAATAAGTCAAATTCAGCGAGTGATATTTGCCCGCCAGGATCACAATTCGCACAAAAATACGCCGCACCGCGCCTGCCGGCTCTCACGCCGGGAGGGCGCGGCGCGGCGGCGTCTCCCGCTTGGCGAAAGGCTGTGCTAATCTGTTGAACCTTACCGTTTTTTCAGAGCGGTATTTCAGCGACCCGAAGCGTTCACCGCGAGCGAAGGATGATGGCGAAGAAACCCGGTTCTACCCCGCAAACGACGGCCCACAAGGCGACCGCCAGCGACGTGGCGGCCCGCGCCGGCGTCTCGAAATGGACGGTATCGCGCGCCTTTACCGACGGCGCGTCGATCTCCGAACATGCGCGGCTGCGGGTGCAGGCCGCGGCGCGCGAGCTCGGCTATCGCCCCAACCTGCTGGCGCGCAGCCTGTCGAAAAAAAGCACCCGCATCATCGGGCTGGTGGCGGACGAGCTGAAGAATCCGCACATCTTTCCGTTGCTGGATGAGGTCACCCGCCAGCTGCAAAGCCGCGGTTACATGGCGCTGCTGCTGAATATCACCTCGGAGGGCGATTATGAATCCGCCCTGACCCTGGCCGACCAGATGCAGGTGGACGGGCTGCTGTTCCTCGGCACGGTGCTTAACGAGCGGCTGATCCGGCTGGCGCAGGATATTCATCGCATTCCGCTGGTGGTGCTCTACCGCTACAGCGAAAGCCCCTATATTCAGGTGCTGGCCACCAACGGCTACCAGGCCGGGCGCGAGATCGGCGAACTGTTTGCGCAGCAAGGCTACCGGCGCATCGGCTATCTGGCGGGGCCGATCAGTGAATCGACCCAGCTGCGGCGGCTCGACGGCTTTCGCGATGCGCTGGCGGAGCAGCGGCGCGAAGTCAGCCTGGTGCTGCAGGCGCCGCACTATCAGCGCCAATGCGGGCTGGATGCCGTGAGCGATTATCTGGCCGCCACCCCGCCGGCGCAGCGCGTCGAGGCCATTTTTTGCGAGAACGACATTCTGGCGATCGGCGCGATCGACGCCCTGCGCGCCACGCCGGGCGCCGCGCCGATCGCCGTGGTCGGCTTCGACGACATCGAGCTGGCGGCCTCCCCCAGCTACCAGCTGACCACCTACCGCCAGCCGATGCAGGCGCTGGTGGCCGACGGCATCCATTGCCTGACGCAGGCGTTTGAACCCGGCGGCCAGCGGCTGTATGCCGGCGAGCTGGTCATTCGGCGCTCGCACCTTAACAAGCAATAGCGTCAAAAGACGGCGGAAAGCCCGGTTACTGATTCGAGGTCACTATGTCAGCTATTTACGATTGGTCGGTGCTTGCGTTGCGCAAGGTTTACGATCGCCGCATCCATAGCGCGCCGGTGCTGGACAGCACCGCGCTGTTCCCCGATGCGCAGCGCTTTATCGCCCACTGGCGGCAGATCCGCGACGAAGCGCTGACCGTCGCCGAAGATCTGCGAAACATTCCGCGATTCCACGAAATCATGAGCGAACAGGCGTCGATCTCCGCCAACGACGCGCGCGACTGGCGCATGTTCATCATGCAGGCCTACGGCCACCCCATTCCCCGCAATCTGGCGCGCTGCCCGGCGCTGGCCGGCATTATCGCCGCTTCACCGGACGTGCTGTCCGCCTCGCTGTCCTTTCTGGCGCCCGGTAAGCGGGTGCCGGCGCACCGCGGCCCGTTCCGCGGCATCCTGCGCGGTTATCTGGTGCTGGACATGCCCACGCGCGAGGACGGTTCGCCCGCGGCGGTGCTGAAGGTCGACGGGCGGGAGTATCGCCTGCGCGAGGGGGAGTTCATGCTGTGGGACGATACCTTCGAACACGAGGTGTGGAACGACAGCGAACGGGTGCGCACCGTGCTGCTGCTGGACGTTCGCCGCCGCGATTTACCCGGCGGGCTGCGGCTGCTTTCCCGCGCCATCATCGCGCTGGTGCGGCTGAACGTGCGCTGGATCCAGCGCACGTTCTAGGCGGTTACCCGCCGCCCAGATAGGCCTTTCTCACCTCCTGATTGTTGAGCAACTCTTCGCCGCTGCCGCTCAGGCGGATCTGGCCGTTGACCATCACGTAGCCGCGATCCGAGAGCTTCAGCGCATGGTTGGCGTTCTGCTCCACCAGGAACAGCGTCATGCCGCTGCGGGTCAGCTCGCGCAGGGTGCCGAAGATCTGTTTGACGACGATCGGCGCCAATCCGAGGCTGGGTTCGTCCAGCAGCAGCAGTTTGGGCCGGCTCATCAGCGCCCGGGCGATCGCCAGCATCTGCTGTTCGCCGCCGGACATGGTCATCGCCCGCTGGTTGCGCCGCTCCTTCAGCCGCGGAAACAGCTCGAACATCCGCTGCAGATCCTCCTGCAGATAGCGATTGCCGACGGTAATGGTGCCCATCAGCAGGTTTTCCTCCACGCTCATGTCCGGGAAGATGCGCCGCCCCTCCGGCGCCTGCGCGATGCCGCTGCTGGCGACAAAATGGGTAGAGCGGCGGCTGATGTCTTCGCCGCGAAACAGGATCTGCCCGCCGCTGATGCGCGGCTGGCCGAAGATAGACATCAGCAGCGTGGATTTGCCCGCGCCGTTGGCGCCGATCAGCGCCACCGTTTCCCCTTCGTTCACCTGCAGCGACACCTGCTGCAGCGCCTGGATCGGGCCGTAAAACACGTCGACATCGCGAAATTCCAGCATCGCCTCACTCATCCCGCCAACTCCTCTTCGTCCGCGCCAAGGTAGGCGGCTATCACCGCATCGTTATGCTGGATCTCTTGCGGAGTGCCGCGGGCGATCACGTCGCCGTGATCGAGCACGATCACCCGATCGGAGATCTCCATCACCATCCCCATGTCATGCTCAATCAGCAGCACCGTAATGCCGTGATGCTGGCGCAGAAAGCGGATAATGCGGCTCAGCGTGGCCGTTTCGACCGGGTTCAGCCCGGCGGCCGGCTCGTCGAGGCAGATCATCTCCGGCGTGGTGCACATGGCGCGGGCGATCTCCAGCCGCCGCTGTTGGCCGTACGACATCTCCCCCGCCAGGCGATTGGCGCAGTCCGCCAGATCCACTACCTCCAGCCAGTAGAAGGCGCGATCCAGCGCCTCGTTCTCCGCCTTGCGGTAGCCCGGGGTATTCAGCACCCCGGCGATCAGGTTGCGGTTGCTCAGCATGTGCTGGGCCACCAGCAGGTTCTCCACCACCGACATCTCGCGGAACAGCCGAATATTCTGGAAGGTGCGCGCCAGCCCGGCGCGGTTGACCAGATGGGTGCCGCCGAACATCTTGTAATACAGCCGCGAGCCCAGCCGCTTCGGGTTCACCCAGTCGCCGGCGCGAAACTTCTGCCCCAGCACCTGGATCACGTCGGTCGGCCGCTTGTGGGTATTCAGCAAAATTGCCCCGCCGGTGGCGCGATAAAACCCGGTCAGGCAGTTGAATACCGTGGTTTTTCCGGCGCCGTTGGGGCCGATCAGGGCGGTGATGGATCCGCGCTCCACCGCCAGATTGACGTCGTTCAGCGCCTTGATGCCGCCGAAGCGCATCATCAGATGTTCCACCTGCAGGATGGCGTCGCTCATGGCGCCACCCCCTTGCGGGCGGCGAAGCTGGCGCGGCTGATGCGCACCAGCCCGCGCGGCCGCCAGATCATCATCGCCACCATCAACACGCCGAACAGCAGCACCCGGTATTCGGCGAAGCTGCGCAGCAGTTCGGGCGCCACCGTCAGCACGAAGGCCGCCAGCACCACGCCGATGGTTGAGCCCATGCCGCCGAGCACCACGATCGCCAGGATCAGCGCCGATTCGAAGAAGGTGAACGAGGTCGGGTTAACGAACCCCTGATAGGTGGCGAAAAACACCCCGGCCAGCCCGGCGGTGGAGGCGCCGAGCATAAAGGCCGACAGCTTCACCAGCACGTGGTTCAGGCCGAGGGAGCGGCAGGCGATCTCGTCTTCGCGCAGCGCTTCCCAGGCGCGGCCGATCGGCATGCGCGTCAGGCGGTGCTTGATGTACAGCACCAGCAGCACCACCAGGAACAGCACCGCGTAGATAAAGACGAACTTCAGGTTGGGGTTATAGGTGATGCCGAGGAACTCGTGGATCGGCACGCCGCCGTCCTTGGCCCGCCGGCCGAACTCCAGGCCGAACAGGGTCGGCGCCGGCACCGAGATGCCGTTGGGGCCGCCGGTCAGCGACATCCAGTTGTTCAGCACCAGCCGGATGATTTCGCCGAACCCCAGGGTGACGATGGCCAGATAATCGCCGTGCATGCGCAGCACCGGGAAACCCAGCAGCGCGCCCGCCAGCGCCGCCATCAGCGCCCCCAGCGGCAGCATCGCCCAGAACCCCAGCCCCAGATACTGGTAGCCCAGCGCCAGCCCGTAGGCGCCGATGGCGTAAAACGCCACGTAGCCCAGATCCAGCAGCCCGGCCAACCCGACCACGATGTTCAGCCCCAGCCCGAGCAGCACGTAGATCAGCCCGAGGATCGCCACCGTCAGCAGGTATTTGGTGGCGATGAAGGGAAACAGCAGCGCGATCGCCGCCATCAGCGGGATGATCCAGCGCAGGCTGGACTTGTAGCCCAGCGGCCGCACGTATACGCCGTCGTTGCCGCCGTCGAAGCGCGCCAGCACCTTGCGCCCGGAGGCGGTTTGCAGGAACAGGCTCAGCAGCAAACGCCCCGCCGCCACCGCCGCGATGATCCACACCAGCCGGTGCGGTTCGACGTTAAAGCTGTAGCCGTTCAGCACGATGCCGACGATCGGCCCGAACACGATCAGGGCGATCAGCCCGGCCAATACGGCGTCCAACAGGCTGCGTTTAATATCCAGCCCGGAATTCATGACAGATTGCGACATGGTTTTCTCCCTCACACCTTGGCGACCAGCGGCCGACCGAGCAGGCCCTGAGGGCGGAAAATCAGGATCGCCACCAGCAGGCCGAAGGAGAACACGTCCTTATAATCGGAGTTCACCATGCCGGCGAACTGCGCCTCCGCCACGCCCAGCAGCAGCCCGCCGAGCATTGCGCCCGGCAGCGAGCCGATGCCGCCCAGCACCGCGGCGGTGAAGGCCTTGATGCCGATGATAAAGCCGACGTAAAAATCGAAGGTGCCGTAGTTCATGGTGATCAGCACGCCGGCCAGCCCGGCCATGGCGGCGCCGATCACGAACACCAGCGAGATCACCCGGTCGGTATTGATGCCCAGAATCGACGCCATTTTGCGGTCCTGCTGGGTGGCGCGGCAAATGCGCCCCAGCCGGGTGCGCTGGATGATATAGGTAAGAATGGCCATGCCCAGCAGCGAAGCCACCAGGATAAACACCTTGGTGTAGGTGATTTGCACCACGCCGCCGTCGAACTCGAAGCGGAACACGCCGCTCAGCAGCGTGGGGATCCCCTGCTGGCGCGGCCCCTGGCTGATTTGCGCATAGTTTTGCAAGATCAACGACATGCCGATGGCCGAGATCAGCGGCGCCAGGCGGGTGGAGTTGCGCAGCGGTTTGTAGGCGATGCGCTCGATCACCCAGCCGTAGACGCCGGTAATGACGATGGTGAACACCAGCGTGCCGAGGATCAGCAGCGGGAACGACTGCAGCCCGAAGAAGGACAGCAGCGCCAGCCCGATGGCGCACAGGTAGGCGGAGATCATGTACACCTCGCCGTGGGCGAAGTTAATCATGCCGATGATGCCGTACACCATGGTGTAGCCGATGGCGATCAGGCCATAAACCGCGCCGAGGGTCAGGCCGTTGATCATCTGTTGCAGAAAGAAAACGTCCATAAATAAGCAGTCTCGCCTGGTGAGGCCGCAAACGAAATCCGACGCGGCCCAAAGGAAGTATCGGAACGGATCCGCCCGATGCGCGGATCCATAACTGGCATTTCTCCAATGGATTCCAAGCTGCGGCCAACGACGCCGCAGCCTGAAAGACGCAGGCGAAAGTTAGAGCTGGTGATATTTCCCTTTGTCGTCCCATTGATAGACCACGTAATCCGAGACTTTCAGGTCGCCCTTCTGGTCCCAGGCCTTTTTGCCCATGACGGTATCCACGTCGTGCGACTTCAGCCATTCGCTGGCCTTGGCGCTGTCTTTGCCGCCGGTGGCGCCGAAGGCGGCGGCGATCGCCTGAATGGAGGCGTAGGAGTAGAGGGTGTAGCCTTCCGGCTCAAAGCCGCTGGCGCGGAACTTGGCGATCACCGCCTTGCCGTCCGGGATTTGGCGCGGGTCGTTGCCGAAGGTCATCAGCACGCCGTTGGTGTACTGCGGCCCGCCGGCGGCGGTCACCAGCTCTTCGGTCACGATGCAGTCGCCGGAGAAGAACTTGGCGGTGACGCCCTGCTCGCGCATCTGGCGCACCAGCGGCCCGGCTTCCGGATGGCAGCCGCCGAAGTAGACGACGTCCGGCTTGACCGAGGCGATTTTGGTGACCAGCGCGTTGAAGTCTTTTTCGCCGCGCGACAGCCCCTCATACAGCACCTCTTTCACCCCGCGCTTGTTCATCGCCGCCCTGGCGGCGTCCGCCAGCCCCTGGCCGTAGGTGTCTTTGTCGTGGATCACCGCGATGCGCTTGGCCTTTAGCGTATCCAGCATGTAGTTGGTGGCGATCACCCCTTGCTGATCGTCGCGGCCGCACATGCGGAACATGCCGGTCATGCCCCGCTCGGTGATCTGCGGGTTGGTGGAGCCGGGGGTGATGGCGATGATGCCGGCCTCGTCATACACCTCGGAGGCCGGCATGGTGGAAGACGAGCAGAAATGCCCCACCACCGCTGACACCTTGTCCTGATCG
Organism: Serratia ficaria; assembly: GCF_900187015.1. Lineage (NCBI taxonomy): Bacteria > Pseudomonadati > Pseudomonadota > Gammaproteobacteria > Enterobacterales > Yersiniaceae > Serratia > Serratia ficaria. Next base: position 3,461,001 of record NZ_LT906479.1, read on the forward strand.
ACCAGACGGTTGGCGACCGCCACCGCCTGTTTCGGTTCGCAGGCGTCATCCCCCTGCACCAGTTTGATTTTTTCCCCTTTAATCCCGCCGGCGGCGTTGATGTCCGCCGCCGCCTGCGAAGCCCCGCGCCAGTACTGATCGCCATAGGTGGCGTTAGGCCCGGAGAACGGCCCGGCGACGCCGATAACGATATCCGCCTGGGCGGTGAAAGCGGTTCCTAAACAACCGATAAGCAGAGCAGCGAGCGGACTTTTAATCAATTTTGATGACATCGTTGTTTTCCTCAGCACTGTTTTAGCGGAACGCCCGGGGGCGCAGAGCACGTCACTTTATGTGTAGACGGGGAAAATAATTTGCGTGAGAGCACAGTCGCATTACCCAAAATTAAGTAAGCAAAAATCCAGCCATTGTGACGGCCAATACATATTTTTTGCTTATTCATCGTACATATAAGTTGCCGCCCCGGCGATCCGGCGCGATGCGGGGGCCGTGGCGCCGGGCAGGCAGCGCGGCGACACGCGCGGAAGGCGTGTGGAGTGCCGGCGCCGCACCATAAATGTGCAGCGCCGGGTGCAGGGCGCGGCAGCGCTTTTTTGTCGGCAAAATCACCGCATAACCGCGATGAATGCCGAAAAACAGCGCAAGGTGCTCATTCTGTCAGCAAACGCGCTTTTTTCACGGTTTAGCGCTTTGACAAAGCCCGGCGGCGTCGCTATTATTCGCCCCGTTCACACGATTCCTCTGTAGTTCAGTCGGTAGAACGGCGGACTGTTAATCCGTATGTCACTGGTTCGAGTCCAGTCAGAGGAGCCATATTAGAAAAGCCCGCTTAAGGAAACTTAAGCGGGCTTTTTGCTTTGGTGCTTTCCTTTGGCCCGGTGAAATCGGGATACGTGAGAAACCAAATTCCAGACAATAAAAACCCCGTTGGTGATTTTTCGCCCTTAACGATAGGTGATCGTTAAGCAGCGACATGCGACCATACAATCTAACACTTGTATGCCCATGCCGACAGGCAATGTAAGGGTAAGGTACTGATGTTGCATTCCGCATTATGTGGAGAACGCGGATGAACATGCTGTCTGTGATCATCATCGTGCTGGAGCTTTTGTCAACGCTGTTACGATTGATTAACTTGTTGAATTAACTCTCAAGTTAAAACGCAGCTAAAGGGGAAGGCCATTTCCCCTTTTAATAACTATCTCATCCTTCAGGTAAGCTTTATTTCCATTGCAAGAAAAATTGGAATGCGGATCGCTTTGGATCCTGTGTATCAATTACATAAAAATTTCGAGGGAAACTTCCTTCTGCGCTTCGACCTAAGCGATTTAAACCATACATTGATAAAAGACGCCCGACTATCCTTTCCGACTCAGGAAAAATCTGCGAGGGGATTCGAAATACCTTTATTGTATAACCATTAGCAAGCTGAACTCGAAGAGTGATTAAACTATCCCCCTCCTCAACGTCCAGTAACCGCCCGATAATATCATAGTCAGAGAACGTAGGTCCAAACTGATGTTGCTGCAGGTGTTGCTGTAGCTTTTCACGATAAACAGGGCATGAGCAACGACTTATACATGTGACGCAATGTTTTCCAGTTTGTACAAGAGCTTCGGCATAAAAAGTCTTATTCAATGGTAATGTATTGTTCAATTTACTAAGAATATGGATAAGTCGGTCATTCAGGATTTTATCCAGATGTCCCAACCAGCTGTCAGAAGCACCTGCCAGCTCTAATTCAATATCAACATCAGGAATCTGTTCTTTCACCATCATCCCATATGCCGCAATTTGCAGAAAGTAATGGTCTTTAGGCTGGTTTGTTTCATCCAATACTTTGCCGGTTTTGAAATCAACGACCCGTATCGACCCCGAGTCTGTTTGATAAATCAGATCTGCTCTTCCAATCATATTGAACTTGGAGCTGCTAAGTATTTTTTCTCTGCCAAAAGGAATTATTCCTTCTTGCTTTTCGAGCCTGATTGGCGAATATTTTCCTCGCTCCACAAAAGGTTTAGTTATCGATTTAGCATAGCGAACTTGTTCAAGCAGCGTCTGACGGGATATTATTCCTGAAATGCCGTAATGTTGAAGGACCCATTCAGTAATGGGCCCTGCCCGTTTAGTATTCCTCAATGCACTAATGAAGGAGCTCTCTAACAGCTCTACAAATGAGGCTGGCGTGCCATCTAAATTCTTTTGCAATGTATTCGCCAACCAATGTACAACACTTCCGAGAATCGTCCGAGGATGTAAAGATACCTGGTGGGTAGTATGTAGTTCACTCTCCAGTAAGTATCTCGCTGGGCATGCAATAAACACTCCTAGCTTAGACGGGATCGCCGGACGAGTACGCGTAAGTGTTATAGCATTCATATCGCTCTCAATCCTCCTTATTACCGTCAGGGTTTCTTAGCTTAGTCATAACAGCTCCCATACGACGAGAGAGATCAAAAGTACTGATCGTTTTTTTCTCCAGTTGCCATTCAAGGAAAAGCCTTTCAAGCTCAGGATTAGCAATGAAAACGCCATCCACGCTCCAGAATGGGTGGGTCACCGCAACCCATCGTTGTGGGCCAATGTTAATTAGCGGAATATGGCCTACCATTCTAACTTCACTATTAAAGAGTGATGCCGCCTCTTTGGCTAAACTCACGGCATTTTCTCGCCAATCAGCGATACCGGGAGCTGAGAAATCACCATTTAGTCCGGCATCATAATTTTTATCCAGTAGCAGTTGGATAACATCCAGCCCAAGTCGCCAGTCAAGTAACCCGTGATAAGCCTGATTACCATATCTGTGCAAGCAATGATAACACGCCTGAATACATTTTTTCGGATGGTCATTGTCCAGAAACTCTTTTAGCGGGAAGCCATTTTTGTTGCTGACAATAGCTTTCATTACCTCAAGAATTATCGGCGTACCAGATGATCCTTTCTGTTGTAAACGCTCGCATAACCCAGAACCATTAACCAGACGATCGGCCATTTGCAATATCGGTGCCAGCCTTCCGTCCGCTAATCTTTGGACACGCGGCTCCAGAATTTCGATTTCTTCTGGATCGATATCAAGCAGCTCTTTTGATGCATAGTTGACAATAATAAATGCAGCAGAGAGTGCTGCGGCCCGGAATGCCGGCGTCTGTAAATGAAGGCCAACAGGGGTATTAACCACCATCAGAGCCAACAAGTCCGTCACTTTAGGTGCCGCAAGATAAAAAGAGGTTCTACTTTCCTGTAAAGGCGTGAACCGTCTTTTCAGCACAGGATCTGTTTCAAGTAATTGGCTATCGGCCCAAACGCGATTTGCCGTTAATGATTGATATACGCCCTCTTTTCTATAGGGAACACGCAAGTTTCCCTGTAGCGCATTGAAACCGCTCCACCGTTCATCGATATAAGTGCCCCGATTAAGGCGATGAAGACAAATTTGAGATTCAAGTTGAATGGCAACATTAGCATCAAACTCTGCCTCAGATGAGATTGAGTAAGCCTCAGCAATAGAAGCTCGGCTGGCATTGGTCAGAGTTTGATCGATATCCTCTTTGACTGATTTATCTTCCAGTGAGGTAATAAACCCATAAGGTACATAACATTGGTACTGCTCAACATCATCTAACACCGCACCGCAGGCGGTACATTCGGGGATCGTGTGATTGATTGGAGTCCAGACATGACATACTGGGCAGGCAGTCATCTTTCGACCTTCTCCCAGTTCACTCACGTTGGAATCAAATTCTTTAGCGTTGGGATAGCGCTGCCTAAGCATCCCAGCATAACCTGCTGTTAAGTAGCGTCGTTTGTCCTGTACCAGATATTTTCCCGGTGCAAACTCTTGTATTGCAATGTCCAGATCGCGATCCATGCTAGCAAACTGGATATCGTCTTCTCCTGTAGCAATAGCTCTGGTTTGTAGCAAACGCGTGCGAGTTGGCATACCATACATCGGGAATTGCCCTCGCTCCGCCAGCGCTTCAGCCAGCCCTTTACCCGCCATCGCATTATCGTTTAGCGCCGAATCAATATCCTGACTCATATTGTCGGGGGTCAGTAATTGCACAATGCTATGATAGAAAGATTGATTATCCGGCATGCAGACATGGGCAAATTCATCACGATCTCTCATCGTTGCTATTAGTGCCTGACGGATACGTGGTAGCCAGTCAACCCGATGGTCTTTTAGCCAGTCAACTTGAAAAAACTCACCGTGGTTATCGGTTTTATGCCTGTGTTCATCTACAGGCCATGACTGGTGTGAATTAATTGTGTTCTGTCTTAGCCACTTGAACGCAGCAACCAACCAGACTTTGCGCACCAGTCGTTGACAGATCATTTCCAGCTTGGTTGTTAAGAAAGGCGGCGGTGGAAGGTCACCAGTGATTTTTTCTGGATGACGGAAGTAAAATAGATCATGGCTTTTGCTACGACACGCGGTCAGAACGAAAGCAAAAGCCTGACCACGTCGCCCAGCACGACCTACGCGCTGCTGGTAGTTAAAACGTTGCGGTGGCATGTTGGCCTGAAATACAGCACGTAAATCGCCAATATCAACGCCAACTTCCATGGTAGTTGTTACAGAAAGCACGTCAATAACGCGTGCCTTTCTGTCCAGCGCAGTGTCTGGTTCAAAGTTTTTCAGTCCCGTTGGTAAAATATCATCATCATCCGCAATAAGAATACCTTTGAAGCGACGTAATCTTGCTGCTGGATTTTCTGTCATCCCAGTGAGCTCCTCAGAACGCATTCGATGGTTGCCGGATGAATGCAAAATACGTTTACCAAGGTAGTTTTGTTTCTGAAGCATACCAGCTTCACCGTATTGTATTTCGGGTAAAACAGCATGACAGCGGGTGCATATTTTGGCCCCCAGATGTAAGTGAACGCGACCGCACTTGTTACAGCGCCAGAAGCTAGCTGCAGGTTCAACTAAATGGAAATGCACTTTGCCAATATCAATTACTCCACCTTGATGCCCCGCTTTTTCAAGTAGCAGAAGAAACTCATCAAGTAAGCCTAAAACACTACCGCCAGATTGTTGACATATTGAATTAGCAAAGCGATATACCCTATTGAGTTTAGGGATCGCTGATGCCTTTCTCCAAGGTGTGTTAGGGTTGTCGGGATTACGATACTGCGATGGCTCGACTCGATAAGCGTCCGCCAAAACTCGAAGTAATGCATCAAATATTGCCAATTTTTCCCTGGAGTAATTCTCAGAAATAGGGATGCAGGGATACCCCCATCCAGCTTCTTCCAATGCAAAGTAAGTTTTGCTGAATACGCTTTCACCGGCTAGTTCTTTCAGATCGCGTGAAATTTCCTGACGAGCAATATTCAGATCAGTTTCATAGTAAGGAAAAGCCTTCCAGCACCATTTATTTTGATGGTCTTTATCAAAGAGCTGCTGCCATGTAAAGGTTTTAATGTCTTCTCTATATTTTGATGGATCGGGTACCGGGTTAATGCCAGTCCGGTCCGTCGGATGAATACCAGCTTTAACCAGCTTAGCCAGCAATCTATTAAGTGGCTCTCCCGCCTTGGGCGAATTTTCCAATATAGCTTCTAGCGAGACACTATCAGCCTGTGGGAGTAATAACGTTTCTTTGATGTGTTTTCGTTCTTTCCAAAGATCGTTTAGTTCTTTTTCCTGTACGTCTGAGAGTTTGTTAAGATCATCAAGAATATCAAGTTCTTTCTTCCTTTTTGTAACCTCATCAAAACGTATACGCAATTTTTCATGTGAACAATTATCCGCCGCAAGTTCTTTCAGCGAACCGATGAGGATCTCCCTCCTGATATCATCATGATGCCCAGATTCAAGATCAAGCGCGGCCTTAGCCGCATCTTGTCGACTATCAGAGAACGTTATCAGTCGTTCTTGATCTCCGAATTTATGCAATTCAGCCATTAATGTACTAGCAAGGAGCTGCGTGGTTTTCGCGAAACCTACTCGAAAACCACGAATAGGAGACTGTTTTCCTTTACCATATTTATATGAGGTTCCACATGCTGGGCATTGGAAAGGCAATGAAGAACCAGGTGATTTACTGGATGACTGTTCTCGTTTCGGAGGGATAAAATCCCCCACAGGAACATTATAGAACCAGCCAGCAATATCGGTTTTTAGTAAGGGTTTTACCAGAGATATTGGCTGAGTAATCGTTGCGGTAAACGGATCGTAACTTGCCTCCCTCCATTTACCAAAAGAATCGTCATCTGCGAGTTTTTCATTACCGAGAGGCCAGAACCGATCAACGGTTGGCATAAACAAGACATATTCTTCTGCTGAACGTCGCTCAATCATCACCGATTTTGCGTGCTCCGGGAGCTTCTCTATGTCAGGATCGTTTGGTAGAAGTTCTGTCCGCTCACTTCTCGCTGAGAAAGCAGATGGTTTTCCGCCCAAAAATAATGTTGCACAACATTCACAATAGAGCAGTTCCACGCGTCGCGAACGCTGCCTATCTCCATACAAACGATCACCGTACCGTAGACCAGACTCAACCGTAAGATCGGCAAATAACCATTGATTTATTTCATCTTTATCTGCTTGTGGCGGTGATGGCAGCGGAGCAACATATAAACCTTCCAACGCGCGTAAAAATGCGTGAGCCCGAAAACGTGGTAGTACAATATGAGCAGGAAAAGGATGTGCAAACCACTTTTGCCAACTATCAACCGTCACCCGTATCCAGATTAGCGCACTGACTCCCCTACGCGCATCGGGATGTTCTCCAAATAGATCGGTTGCCAGTGAGTTGATAGCGGTTGCGCGTGAAGATTTTTTATCATTAGTACATCCCTTTTCCAGCATTCGCGCAGCCAATAAGACCGTATGCTGCGCTAATTCTTCTATGGTAACATCATCACGATAGCATCCCAGACTACGAGCTATGTCACTCCATATTCCAGATGCCTCCGTTGACTTCAGTTTCTCAACCGCCTGACAAAGCGCTGGGAGATCCCCACAAAAAAGCGGTATATCAACCAGTTCATCGAGTTTTCCATCAACAATACAAGTATTCCAGTCCTTCGCGCTGGCATTCATTGGTAATCCGCGTTGACCAAACATGCCCCAAAGATAGTCAATACTTTGATTACCCTCCTGACCACTCACGGGGAGTGAAGCACTCGAAGCCAGAATTCGTAATTTGTGTCGATGTTGTGGTTGATCTAGCCCCAGGCGGTTGATCAAATGTTTAAGCAAATAGCTGACTTCAGTGCCTGCCGTACCGCGCTGGAGATGCAGTTCATCGAGCACAAGATAGAAGTAGGCATTCGGATCGCGTTCGATCCATTGTTGGGTCTGATCAAAAATAGGGTCGTCAATTTCACGCACCAGCATAGTTGAAAGCATGCTGGTGTTAGTAATGAGAATATCTGGCGGCATTTTTTGCATTTCCCAGCGACTAAGCACTTCGCCTCCGCCCGGTCTGGGAAAATTGAACTGTAAATTATCATCCTTATCGAGATTCCCTTGATGTACAGCCTCTTTATGGGTCTGTTCAGCAAATTGCAGATATTTACGTAATTCAGTGACTTTACCTGCCACACGTTTTTTCTCTTTTGGCTCATTACCTAGTCGAGGATGATCCAACCACCCAGTCACTTTCGTGGCACTGGTATAACGACCAAAGAAAATACGATTGCCACCAAAATGGGAATCCATTACCTCATGAGCTTCATCAGAATCGAGCGCTCTGCGCATACGCACTAATTGATCTTCTACTAGCGCATTCATCGGATAGAGGATTAATGCTCGCACAGCTTTAGGTCTCCCATAAATAGGAGCTTCTCGATCTCGCATAAAGGTAGGTTGGGCATTTGGTTCATGCCACCATGGCAGCCAACTTTTAAGCGCGGTACTTTGAGACCATTGACTTGCCTCTTTGGCAATTTGCGCCAGAATAGGCAGTAAGAAGGATTCTGTTTTACCAGAACCCGTTCCTGAAGTAACAATGCCGGGCTTGCCGGGTTGTACGCCTCGTTGTAACATTTCTAATTGATGGGTATAGAGTTTAAAACGCCCTTTGGTCACATCCTTGAGATCGCGTGGCAAAAGCCCTCCCAGGCATAGATCGATAAATGCAGCCCTTTGCTGGGCGGTAAATCCCGGCAGCCATGTTTCCCCTTTCGAAGCATCCCGTAAGTCGCTAATAGTTAAACCATAGTCTCTATATCGGGGCATTGGTTCCAGAAATAAATCCGCACACAACGTCCCTTGCTTTTCAAGTAATTCTCGGCGGTACCCCTGAATGGCAGGAGATCCAATACGGAAGGCAGTCTCAAGATAAGCGATGTAAAAATCCCTTATGGATTCAAACGTTTCTAATGGGTTGTTCATACTATATACCTTCCTTATGACTGAAATAGGCAATCAAGCACCGCTGCAGCCTCGCCCTGCGTAATTTCCCGAGCATAATTCGTTAGTGTAGGTGCTAATGGCACAATATCTGAAACTATTTTCTCCGATGTGCTACGCCCAGATTCAAACGCTAATTTGGTAATTGCCTGTGATTCTTCATCAGAATAATGGAAAGATTTCAGTGTAGTTTGTAAGATTTGCTGTTCATTATGATGATTAGCGTTAGATTGACGGGTACTTGTATATAGTGATTTCCATAATACTGACGTTACATAGGTGGATGTGATCTCAGTAGTGCTATTAGCGGGTTGTTCATCACCCCAGATGCTTTCGGCCAGAAACATCGGCAATCTGCGAGCACTAGGCCCCTGTAATGGGAACGTGCTTTTACCAACAGCAAAGGTCAACACAAACAGTATCGGTTGGCTAATTGAAATATGGCGCAGCGTCTGATGTTGATCCACCCAGCAAAATCCAGATGCTAGTTCATCACTGATCTGGCAGTCACTCAACTCAGGTAACAATGTCTCTGGTGGCATACGGTTAAATCCACGTAACTCCACCACCGTAGCCAGTCTATTATCTTGCTGATGCAGCAAAAAATCCCCCAGAGTCATGGTGCATGTGTTTTCCACTCTTCTGACTAATACAGGAGATTTCATTAAATCGCTGATGCTAAACAAATCACCGTGGATAGAAACTTCCCCACGAACTCCGCCTGAAAAAACGTTAGCTATAGCAGAAAGCGCTTTTTTAGTATTTTTCCCCAATAACCCAACAATAGGTGTTACATTCGCGGCTGCGACAATGCATGATAAAAAGGTTTCACTTAGCCCTGTTGCAGTTGCCTGCTCTTCCATCACTGTCAATAGCTGACTTTTACTGGTTATCTCAGTTGCTATTGGTGATAGATACGGTTCTGGCTGCGGTATAGATAGTGAGGCTACAATGGCGGATTCAGGTTTAACTGTAAAATCGGGTTTCGGCACCGCTACATCAGCGACCAGTGCACGAAACAAGGCCGTTTGTGCTAGTGTTTCGATACCGGCTTGTGACGCATTTTCGAAGGTTTGTCTGATACGCAAATCCAGTTCTGCTTCCTGTTGGCGAATCATTTTTTTTGATTTTTCTGTTTCAGTTTTTAGATGTTTATTTTGTTTATCGATTTCCAATTCAAGTTGTGCTTTCTTGTCAGCCAAAGAAGAGATTGCCTGTCTTAATTGTTTCTGTTCACTTTCATAATCAGCCAGAATCGCTTTCTTCTCTATATTAATTTTAGCATCTACTACGGGCAATTCCAGTAGCCGCTGAACCATATCATCCAACAATTCTCTTGAATCAGCAATCTGCTCCAGATGAGCCAAGGCACGGAAATAGGCCTTACTCCCTGGCTCATACTCATTAATAAATTGAGTTAAACTTTGCAAATGTTTTTTGTTGAAAACAGGAAAGTTAGTTGATGAATAATTTAGCTTCATCAGACGTTTTATCCATGTACCAGCGGGCGCACAATCGTATTTTTCGCTGGCGATGGGAAGTCGAGTCACAATGGTGGTTTTCTGTGAATGTAATTTAACACAGGTCAATTTTCTGTAGCTATCAAGTGGTACATCGAAGTCATATTTTCTAGGATCCGATAGATCACCGGGAAGTCTTAACGCTACCCCATCATCCAGCAAAAAAATAGCAGGAGATTCATCATGTGGTTGATACTGAGTTAATAACCACGCTCTGACAGAGTCTGGGTCACTGGATAAATGGGGAAGCTTGACGACAGGGTATACACGCGACTGATAGCCAGCCAGTACATATTGAGCCTGTTTGTCGGATGGTCGATGTTCCGCCTCCCATACTCCCAACTCTCCTTGAGTAAAATTTTTGGTGTAATTGTTTATAAATCCAACTACTTCACCACGATGAGGATATATGGCCTTCACTTGTTCTTCAGAAAGTGACCAAAGTTTATCATTAATAAATATAGCAACAGGTGAAACAAAGAAAGCATCATTAGGAAGCAATTTGGTAACGACACCGACAAAAGCTATGCTATCGATTACATAACCGTTCACATCCTCTGTTGCAATAAACTCTGCCGATAAAACTTCAATACCGTTAGCTTCTTTCTGATTATGAGAATACTCAAATTCCGTGATAATACTTTCAAATTTTTGCGCCATAGGGGAGGCATGTCTGGATAACTTTTCCTTCCACCCGCTGGCTGCTTCTTGCTCACCATTAAGCGTATTCACAAGACCAGCAACAAACATCGGAAATATACGATCGGATGGTGCAACGTGACCTTGGCTGATTAGTAAACATTGTTCTAGATCATCTTCCGTCACATTGATAAATTGATCTTTCAACAAACTCTCGGAGTATTCTTCAACATGATCATGGAGTGGAAATATAGGCTCGTCATTGAGGAACCGCTCAATGATTTCAGGACATGGCTGAGAAATGTAAAATCCTAAAATATCGCGCCACAATAACTTTGACGATTCTATACCGTCGCCATTTTTTTCTTTTAACAGGATGTCATTAAGAATTTTATTGGGATCGACTTGTTCAGAAAACTGTATGTTAGCTCGAAGCCATGTCTGGATAACAATCTGAGCTTTTGACTGTAGCTCAGTTAAAAAATGTAGTTGTTGAGATAGCGTTTTAGGCAAGTTATCCGCTTTTGCACCCGCCATAATGAGCTTCTGCTTACACTCTTTCAGGCAGTTGATTCGCTCGTGAGGTTCTAAACCATAGCAGTACATTTGGCTCAAGCGCACTTTAGTAAGTTGTTGTTTTTTAGCCATCCTGATTAAACTCCTTTACATGCCAACTCAACAAATTCGTTGTGAATCTAACGAACAAGTAAAAATTGTTCGTGCTGTTGGTATTATCGGCCTTTGCGTAACTTTAACGCCCGCGAGCGGCGAACAATGGCCCGGTTGTGATACTCTTGTGTAGTAGTTTCTGAACGATCTAGATCGCCCCAAATAGAGCTACCGCCACCGACAAATGAAACATGACCGTCATCGCCAATAGAAAGACAGCCACCAGCAAAATGTAACCACCATTGTGTGAGAGAAGGCGGTAACGCTATTAGACTTTTTGACCAATGTAGATCACCGTTATGGCTCCGGAGACCCAATTTTTTCTTTGAAAAAATAGTCTGAGCCATCAATCCCCAAGCAAAGCTGTCAGTCCGCCAGTAACCATTTTTGGTAATAATAAAATATCGATTGCGCTGTTTTTCCCGGCAACGTACGAAAGCATTGCAATTGTGGTCAATTAATACTGACTCTCCAGACCAATCATTTTTTGCTTCTAACCAAGTCGACACATTTACATTGACTGGTAACGATGGAATATTTTCTATCTGAGTGATTGGTAAAATCACAGCGCCTAATGGACTGACAGAAAAATCTGCCTTGGTAATAAGTTGCAAACCAAACTGTTTAACCAGCAACTTTGCACGATCAACGTTTGACAAATTTAAAGTAATACAACCTGTAGCAAGATCATGACCTCGTATTGACCACCTTTCAAGATGCTCATTATCTTCTAGCGCATTTTGCAGATGATTACGTTCACTTTTTGTCATCATTCCACAAATACGAGCCACTGTACGCGCTTTGTCGTCAAGTAATGAGATTGTGCGAGGAGCCTGTATTACTGAGGCATAAGGTGTATACCGACTTTCAACCACAGAAAGCCAACCAGATGCAAATAGCATTCGGCGTAGCCGCCAGGCAGGAATACCTATTGCTCTGGAAACGGGTACGAGATGTTTATTTAGTTCATTAAAAGACAGCGTGCTGCGCCTTTGAAAACGTAGTGACAGTGCTTCAGCTAACCAATCGAGCGCTACGGGAATAGAATGCAGACCAGTAAGTTCACGTTCTACAGGAGGCGATTCATGTTGTTGCCATAATGACCACTCTCCCCCCATAGGACTAAGTTTCTGTTTATTTACAAATTCAGAGTTAGATTCGCTACGCGCAACATCATCAAGTGGTACTAAAACACCCAAAGGACCATCAACCAACCAATTGCTTGGTTCTTTTAACCGTCGATAAAGCGCCTCAGGTGCATGGTCTAATACATGAACATCATAAGTAAGAGGCGTAATTTGTTGATCTACTGTTAATAGATAGCGGCACAGTGTTTGCCCGTGAATGGAAACCAATTTCTCTGGTGAAATATATAATCCTTCGTCACTGAGCGATAATTCACCTGTAGCAAGTTCATTACCCATAGAATCACAAATTACAAATCTTCCACTGTTAACTCCTTCCATGTGAATAAACGGAGTGCTAGCAGGGTTAAGTAATACAGCCTGTCCGAATCTCGCCCCACCAATAAGACGAGGCCTTGCTGGCATCCAACTTTGAATCAAAAAACGTTGGATGCTTTGAGGAAGTGCCTTCGCTAAGGAAGTCAGTGCCTGTCGACTTATTGCGTCAAAAAAAAGAATACTCCATTTATCACGTTCTGAATTAAACCCCAAAAAACTAAATTTTAAATTAATATGCTTACTCACCACGCTAATGTTTTTTACATAACTACTATCTATCACCAGACAAACCGGACCATCATCAAAATAATGACCGTCAGAGCTAATATAGCCTGAGTCATCCTGAAACAATGGAAGGCATCCCACCTGCAATGCCATTCCTATTCTTGATTGATAAAGCCCTTTATTTTGTTTTTGTGATAATGACGAAAGATGTATCAACATACTATCAATATTAGATTGATAATAGCCTTTAGTATAAATACTTGTCTGTTGTGGTAGCGTGTAGGTCTCTTGTACAGTAAAAACATCCGCCCCTTTCTGATCCATCAATAGATAGATTTCTGGATGCCACAAATCAGCATAATCTAGTTGTATACAAAATCTACCATTCTCTGCTATTTTTTGGCTTTCATCATATCTTGTGATGTCTCGAACAGCCCCCCAAAATGGGCTATTGAAGGCTTGTTGCCAAGATGCACTCAACAAAAAACAATTAAATGTCTTGACCTCATAATTGAAAACTTCATTAAAAAAAAACAATTGACGGTGTATAGCTTCATTTACTTTTTGAAAGGAGGAATGGCTATCTAGTTTTTCATTAGCAAGTAAATCACGAAGCCGATTTTCATCTTTATAACAAGGAAATGATAAACGCTTAGAATGGCCAATAAGCTTTTCACTTGCAGGTGGAACTGGAAGAATTAATTCAGCGCAATCACCTTTAAGCTCTCTTCGTCTCCGGCTCCAATCGGCTAATTGGTGCCACAATGCGGGCAAGTCACTAAATGAAAAATTTTGTAATTCACTAAAACCTAACAAAATCGCAAATCTTGCTCGGAAATCTCCTACCTCATAAGTGTCATCGTCAGCACTGGCAGAAAGCAGAGTGAGGTATAGTGCAGCGAAGTAAGGTGGGATTCCGTCTCGTTGCGTAAGCGCTGCATTTTTTGTTGTGCATTTAAAGCGAGCTCGAATCTCATATGGTGTTTTACCAAATGCATCTAAAAAGCTACGTTTAGCTTCGTCTTTGCTACGACAGCCTTTGAATTCATCAAAAATTCGCCCCGTAGCATCAATTCGGCTCAATGTTGACCCGGCACAAGAAGGATCAAAAAAAATGGCTTTAACCAGGGCTGTATTCCACTCATCTAAAGTAACCGGAAATGACTCGCCCATTGTATCACCTGTTTTTTATAGAAAGATTTTTCAAGCCTGCGCCTGAAAAAAGATGGCTAAAAATAACCTCAGCTAACATAGGGGGAACTGCATTACCTATTTGGGTAAATTTGGCATCAATATCCCCTACTGGTTCATAATCGTGGCAAAAGGTCTGTATCCTGGCACATTCTCTCCACGACAAACGTCTGGCCTGTTCCAATATCGGGCGGGTCCCATCTACTGCCAAGTGTTCATACTCATCGGAAAAATCCCAGCGCTGTTTCCAGCCATCATCAAGATTTGACCATGTGAGTTTCATTACTGGGCTTGCTGGGTGTAATGTAACATGCCGCCAATTAGCTACCACTGTATAAGCTGGGCTATCCCACTTTGCCTTACGATTCCTCGACATGAAATACCATGAAAAATGACCTTCAGGGTCATGAGGGCGTTCATAGAACTCTCCTTCGGGCCATAAAGGCAAATCACAAATAGCATCACCATGTGATGAGTAAGGTTTTAAATGAGGATTCTTCTGGCTCGGCTTACCATGTGTTGCAGGAGGAAATTCAAAATATTGTCCTAAATCGTTTCTAACACCGATAATAAATAAACGCTTACGTGATTGTGGAACACCATATTCCCTAGCGTTAACAATATGATAACTAACTTTATATCCAGCTTGTTGATATGCTGTAAGCTGTTGTTCTAAAAAACCACCTGCGCCAAGCTGCTGCAAACCAGACACATTCTCTGCAACAAAATATTTTGGGCGAACAATATTCAATACACGCAAAAATTGCTTATAGAGATTCGTTCGAGCATCGCTATCAGGTTTCCTATTACCAGCCATCGAAAACGATTGGCAAGGGTAGCCGCCAACAACAACATCAACATGTGGGAAATTTTTGATATTTGATATATCGCCAAGCCTGACTTCTGATTCAGGAAAATACGTCTCTAAAGTCTTACAAGCGTTTTCAACAATATCATTTGCAAAAACAACCTGACCTCCGGCTGATTCAATACCAAAATCCATACCACCACCGCCAGAAAACAGTGAAAGTACTTGGATGTTGGCATGCTCTCTTTCAAAAATACTGTTCATATCATCATACTGGGCATCGCCATCCTAACTTAATCACTATCAACCCTAAGATCATGATCACCTGTCCATATAGACAGTAAATTCTCTCTAGAAATCATGGACAACTATTATAGCTTGGTATGATCGCGTAGAGAATTAACATTATTTATGTTTTTGGCAGGTGGAGCAAGTATCAGGTAGATAATGATCCACAACAGAACGTACAGAATACTCTTCAGCCTAAGATTCAACCTCATATTTCACACTCCAGACCTCGCGATTGAGCCTTAAAAGGTGGTCATTCTGGTGGTCTTGACAAGCAGGGCATTCAGGTTTAGCTTATTTATTAGCCAGTTAATGGCAAAGGCGATCCCAGTCAGAGGAGCCATATTAGAGAAGCCCGCTCAGGGAAACCTGAGCGGGCTTTTTGCCTATAGGTCTCAATTTACCCCCTCCCGTTTTTCCCCTCTGCATACACCATAGATTCCCCTTATTGGGCCGCCATCGCGACCCAATAAGGGGAAATGCGCCACGCGGGCGGCGAAATTCAGAGCACGGTTGATTGAGCTGCCAGAGAAACGGGCAGCTCGCACGCGAGCAACGGCGCGTTAGAAGGTGACCGTCAGCTGCGCATTGACCGAGTTGGCCTGCAGCTGCGAACCGTACTGCCCCTGATAGGACACGCCGACCCGCGTCGAACGCGTCAGCGGCACGTCCAGACCGACGCCGACCACCGCCACGTCCTTATCCACCGGCGCGCCCTTGGTGGCAAAGCTGTCGCCGGTGGCGAACGCCATCTGCGCCGAGGTGTCCGTGTCGCCGTAGGCGTGCTGCCAGCCCAGGTTGCCGTGCAGCGTCACATCAACGCCCGATACCGGAATATCCGTCGCGCCGCGCAGGCCCAGCGTCGAGTAGAAGGTGTTCATCGTCTCATCCTTCACGCTCAGCGCCGCCGCGCCCCCCTGCTCCTGCACCGCATCCGTATGCAGACGCACATAGCTCAGGTTGACGAACGGCTCCACGCTCGCCGACTCATAACGCAGCCGGTAGCCCAGCTCCGTAAACGCCTGCAGCGTATTGCCGTCGTAACCCCCCGTTAGCCGATCGCGATAGCCGCCGAAGCCGACGTTGCGTTCGCTCTCAATCCGGTGCCAGCTGTAACCCAGGCCGCCGCGCAGCGCCAGCGCGTCGCGCTGCCCCGCGCCATACAGACCCAGATGGTAGTTGTTGCTATGGCCCGAAGACGCACGGCTGTCAACGTCGAAATGGGTGCGGCTGTAGCCTGCATAGGCGCCGGCGCGAACCCCTTCGCTCAGTTCACGGTCCGCGCCCACCAGGAAACCGCCGGTGTTGCTGTCCAGCTTGCCGACGTTACTGTCGCCCTTGCTGCGCGTCCAGTTGCCGAACACCTGCCCCCAGGCACCGCTGCGCTCGCGCTCCGCCCCCTGCACCAGGCTCATCGCCAGCGGCGGCACCGTCAGGCTGTCGTCGTCGAACATCGTCTGCATATGCTGGTTCACCACATTGCCGACCAACGTGCCGCTCTGCAGCAGGCTGGACTGCACCGACGCATACTGCTCGCCGGACAACTGGTTAAACGCCTCGCGCGCCTGAGTCGCATTCAGCATCAGCAGCGAGTTGTACAGCCCGAGCGACGGCCCCAGCTGCGCCAGCGAGCTCAGCGCACCGGCGGTGTTCCACTGGTTGTCGTTGGTCGCCACCGTCTGGAAGATGCCCGGCGCGTTCGGGCTACCGTCGGTATGGCCGTCATTACCGCCGCCATTGTGGCTATCGCCATCACCGCCTCCGGCATGACTGTCGCCGTTGTGGTTGCCGCCATCGTGGTTACCGTCGTCGCCGCCGGTATTACCATCGGCGTTTTTCTGCCGGATAGTCAGATCGACATATTTTTCATCGTTCGTCAGTGACGCATCCAAAAAGGCGGAGTCCAACACCGCTTCGCTGAACATCCCCTCGTAGCCTTTGTTAGTCGTCCATATCCGGTAACTTTGCCCGTTCTGGTAACTGGTATGCGGATCGAGCGCATTCACCAGCACCTTGACATCCTTGCCTATCGTCGTCTTATCGGCCACCGCCACGCTGTCGCTGCGACCGTCTGCGGCAATATCCACATCATAGAACGCGCCGTCATTGAAGATCGCATCGCCCTTTATCGTAAACTTGCCGATACCGCCGTCACCGGGAGAAATATGGCCGCCTTGCTCCACCCGTGTCCTGCCGACCGTCGCATCGCCGGCCAGTACGCCGCCCGGCCTCACAAAGACATGGCTTGAGAACCCGGTGCCGCGCGTACCCAAAAAGCCCATGGTGCCGTTCAGAACCAGCGTCCCGCCATTCTCTACGCTCAGTTCCTGGTATCTGATCAGCCACTCGTCCTCATACCCCAGCGCCATATCGCTGTTGACGGTAAGCTTGCCGCCTTTAACGATAACGTGCCCAATAAAATCTCGCAGATCGCCCGTCAATGTCGTCTGGCCGCTCACATTGACCAGCGAGCCGTAGCCGGAGATAACGTTGGCAAGTTCGTAATCATTCGAGGTGTGATTGAAAACCACCCCGTTAGCCCAATAACTCGACATCCCATCAGTGCCGGTATCTATCACAATATCGGAGTCCAAAACCCCGGGGGCCTGAGCCTGGCCCAGCGTCAGGTCGGTCCCTATATTCAAGTCATAACTATACTTGTCAGAACCATTAAAAGAGCCGCGACTGCCGATCACCAGCAGCCCCGAGGCATATAATTTCTTGCTATCGGTACTGAAGCGCCCGCCGTCAACCAAAGAGAGACTCTCAATTTCCGCCCGCCCGTCAACATGCAGGTGCGAGCCGGCGCCGCCGACGTAAATATCCGCCGCCTTTTTCCCCTCCCAGGGCTGAGACGCGATCGCCAAAGCTCCGGCGCTGACCTTTGCGCCGCCAAGCACATCCAACACGCCCGCAACAGCCAGCTTATTGTTAACCCGCCACTCGCTGCCCTGACCGCTAATCACCGCTTGCGGCCGTTGCTCATACTGAGTATCGTCAACACCGTACGCTATAGTCGCTTCGTCATTCACCAATTTGGCGCCGTTGCTGACCCGCACCCTCGCCTGCGACTGGCCTTTCGAGCCAATAACCAGCTGATCGGCGCTGAACGTGCCGCCGTCGATCAATAAATGGCTGACATCCACCGCGCCGACGATCACCTTCCCGTCATAAGAAACCGAATGAGAAATATGGCGATCGCCATCCAGAATAGCTTCGTCAGCGTAAACCGCATCGGCCGCGCCGGCCATCGACAGCGTTGCCATGGTCAACGCAATATGCAGTCGCGATAACCGTGTTTTGACCGGCAGCGTGCGCTGCCCCCAGAGCTTGCCCATGTCTCCTCCATGCCTTTTCATTATTATTTCGTCGCCGACCGGCGACGAAATAAGGCTGACATAGGAATCGGGAATCTGCCATTCAGGGGGCGGAAATTCAGATAAAACGCGGCTTACGCTTCGCCATACACCATCCGAACCTGATAACGGCGGTGAGAAAACGGCCTCGCGTTACTGCTCCAGCGACATCGCCAGCCGGACGTGACGCCAAGGGCTGCAGCCCCTGCGGCATCCGCCGCACCCGGATCATGAAGATGACTCATGTGGTAATGAAATTAAGTCGCTTTCACTCATCCAATGGCTCTGGCATAAATTATGCAATGTTAACTTATTGACAACATGAAGACTGATGCATGAGAAAACCAGTCAGTTCTCTGGAAAATAAATAAGTAAATTCAGTTTTCATATCAGAACTCAGGATGCAAGACTACGATGAATAACGATTTTACATTTACGATTAAGAGCAGTCTTTTCGATGAGCATTATAACCCATCTGAAAATACGCGGATCACCACCAACTTTGCCAACTTGGCCAGAGGAAAAGACCGCCAGGAGAACCTGCGCAACACGTTGGTGATGATTAACAATCGTTTCAATAGTTTGGCGCATTGGGACAACCCCAAAGGCGATCGTTACTCTGTCGAGCTTGAAATCATTTCTGTTGAAATGCGTCTTGAAGACAATGGCAATAGCTTCCCGGTGATTGAAATATTAAAAACCAACATCGTCGATAAAAAAACCAACCAGCGCATTGAGGGTATTGTAGGGAATAACTTCTCTTCTTACGTGCGCGACTATGACTTTAGCGTATTGTTGTCGGCGCACAACAAGAACCGGTCTGAATTCAGCATTCCCGATAGTTTTGGTGATTTGCATGGGAATATATTCAAGCACTTCGTCAACTCGGAGGCGTACAGAGATAACTTTACTAAAACGCCGGTGATATGCCTGAGCGTTTCCAGTAAAAACACCTATTATCGGACGGGTAATGAGCATCCCGTATTGGGCGTGGAATATCAGCAAGACGAGCCTTCATTGACCGATGCCTACTTCAATAAAATGGGCTTGCAGGCTCGCTACTTTATGCCGCCCAACGGCGTTGCGCCTTTGGCTTTTTATTTTAACGGCGATTTGCTCGGCGATTACACCAATCTGGAACTTATCAGCACCATCAGCACGATGGAGACTTTCCAAAAAATTTACCGGCCCGAGATTTACAATGCCAACTCTGCGGCAGGAAAATGCTATCGGCCAAGCCTGAATCAACAGGATTATTCTTTAACTCGCGTGGTTTATGATCGGGAAGAACGTAGCCATCTGGCCATTGAGCAGGGTAAGTTCACTGAAGAGAAATTTATTAAACCATACCAGAACATTCTTGAGCAGTGGTCCGCTAATTGCGCTCTTTGATTAACCAAGATACAGGGTCATCCATTATGAAAAAGTTATTACCGACGTCGACCGCCGGCAGTTTGCCCAAGCCCTCTTGGCTGGCCCAGCCTGAGACGCTTTGGTCCCCGTGGAAATTGCAGGACCAGGAATTGATCGACGGCAAACAAGATGCTCTGCGTTTGTGCCTGGAAGATCAACAGCAGGCGGGTATTGATATCGTCAGTGACGGTGAGCAAACGCGCCAACATTTCGTCACCACCTTTATTGAGCACCTCAACGGCGTTGATTTCGAGAAACGCGAGATCGTTAAAATTCGCAATCGCTACGATGCGAGCGTACCGACGGTCGTTGGCCCCGTCAGCCGTCAAAAATCGGTTTTTGTCGAAGATGCCAAGTTTTTACGCCGACAAACCAGCCAACCCATTAAATGGGCCCTGCCTGGCCCGATGACGATGATAGATACGCTGTATGATAACCACTATAAAAGCCGCGAAAAACTGGCCTGGGAATTCGCTAAAATTCTCAACGAAGAAGCCAGGGAATTAGAAGCCGCCGGCGTCGATATCATCCAATTTGACGAGCCCGCCTTTAACGTTTTCTTCGATGAGGTGAACGACTGGGGGATCGCCACCTTAGAAAGGGCCATCGAAGGGCTTAAATGTGAAACGGCCGTACACATTTGCTACGGTTATGGCATCAAAGCCAATACCGATTGGAAAAAGACGCTGGGATCGGAGTGGCGACAATACGAAGAGATTTTTCCAAAACTGCAAAAATCCAATATCGATATCATCTCGCTGGAATGTCAAAACTCCCATGTTCCCATGGAGCTAATGGAACTCATTCGGGGTAAAAAGGTGATGGTTGGGGCGATTGACGTGGCGACCAATACCATTGAAACACCGGAGCAGGTTGCCGCCACGCTGCGCAAAGCGCTGCAGTTCGTCGACGCCGACAAGCTCTACCCTTGTACGAACTGCGGCATGATCCCTTTGCCGCGCGCGGTGGCAAGGGGCAAGCTGGACGCTTTACATGCAGGCGCGGAAATCGTCCGAAAAGAGCTTCTGGCTAAATAACGTCGCCAAGCTGTCGATAACCTGAAACAACTCGGTCCGCGGCTAGCGCTGCAATCAATCGCTAACGCTGCCAAACCGCCAGGCGGGCTGAGTTGTTCTTCATGGGTGAACGCGACGCGGTGCCCTTTCCCAGCTATCCATGAAAAATACGATTGCATTGTCTGGTGGCGACGTATTGATAAAACCACCCCGGATGAGCCCTTAAGGCATGACGGAAACACTCGCAGATAATCCTGCCACCAGCACAATGCCCTCAGGTAATGTGTCTATCTGGATGCGTACCGGCACTCGCTGTGCAAGTCGCACCCAGCTGAACGTGGGATTGACCTCTGGCAGGCCAAGCCCGCCCGTTTCGTCATTGTTGTCACCAATTCCACGCCCGATACTCTCCACATGCCCCACGATCACCGGCTCACGTCCCATCAGCGAAATATGCGCAGTATTTCCCACGCGAATATGGCGCAGCTTGGTCTCTTCGAAATAGCCCACCACCCAGAAACTGTGCGCATCTATGATGGCGACTTTGGTTTCTCCCGCCGCGGCATAGTCGCCAGGGCGAAGCCGCAGATGCGTGACAT
Source organism: Serratia ficaria (assembly GCF_900187015.1). Classification (NCBI taxonomy): domain Bacteria; kingdom Pseudomonadati; phylum Pseudomonadota; class Gammaproteobacteria; order Enterobacterales; family Yersiniaceae; genus Serratia; species Serratia ficaria. The sequence continues at coordinate 3,482,553 of NZ_LT906479.1, forward strand.
AGCCCGCAACCGGTGATCGGACGGTAGCATGAGACAGGTTAAGCTGCGCCAGCTCCAGCGCGGCCAACGCGCCGTGATAATTGGCCGCCGCGACGCTGGCCGCGCTGCCTGTTTGCCGTAAATCTTCGCCGGAAATCATCCCTTTTATCTTGGCGCGTCGGCTGGCCGCGTCCTGGCGCATCAACATTTCATGACGTTTAGCCTCAACATCGGCCTGCGCGCTGACCACCGCCAGCTTCAGCCAGTGCGGATCGATGGAATAGAGCATATCCCCACGATTAACCCACTGATTGTCGCGGACAGCCACGCTCATCACCGGCCCGGAAACATCCGGCGCAATCTGCACCACATCCGCGCGAACCCGGCCATCGCGGGTCCAGGGTGTTTGCGCGTAATGTTTCCAGATAATAAAAGCCAGAAAGGTAGCCATCACCGCCGCGCTTAGCGTCAGCGCATATCGGCCTAACAGGGAGAGTAAAGATTTCATGTAAATAACCCCGGCGTGGTCAGACTCTGCAACAGCAGGAAAAAGGTAACTATATAGAGGGAGAAATCAATCAGCGGGCGAAAAGGCAAACGGCGGTAAAGCCTGCTGAAGGAAAAAAGCGGCCCGAGTAACAGCGTGCAGACGAGGGTGGCGAGCGCAGTCATCAGCAAACCGGGAATAAAAACACCCCCGATATTGATGTCATTTATCATCGGCGAGCTCCTTTTTCCGCTCGCTTAACGCGCAGTACAGATCAACCAGCCCGGCGACAAACCGGCGCGAGGGCTCATCTGACGCAGGCAAACAGCGCTCGGTCATAGCGGTAATACGCATGCGCAAGGCTTCGGTGTCCGTCGCGCGGATCATCAGAGAAAACAGCTCGCTCATCTCAGTGCCCGCGTGTGGCTTACATCGGCGCAAATGCATCACGCCAAGACCCATACGCAGCGCGTGCAACAGGTGGTTAAGCGCCAGTTCGGATGACGGCCCGCTGCGCTGCAAACGCGGCGCCAACAACGCCGCCCGGTCGATCATCAGGTTGGTCCAACGGGTTTCATCGGTTTTCAGCGTGCCTTTCACGCTACGCCGAATGTCCCGCCGGCAAAGTTTCAGCAGGCGGTTTATCGCCGCATCTGCCTGCACGGTTTGCAGCAGGCTCATGCTGATGACGGCGAAGCCGGTCGCGGAAAATAACGCGATGGCGGTGTTGACAGCCGCGGCAAAGTCTCCGCTGTAGTGCGCACCCAACTCGCACAAAATGGGCAGCGTCAGGGTGATCCCCATCGCCATAAACGTGGTGGGCGGCCTGGCCTGGAGCGATCCGGCAAGCAGATATACCGGTGCGAAGACCGCAACCAGCACGGTGAAATCACTCACTTGCGGCAACAGGGCGAAGCTGTAGATCAAACTAATCGCCACCCCCCAGACGGAGCCGATGATGTATTTCACAATATGCGGGGCCGGCGTGTCGAAGCTACCAAACAGCGTGCAGCAGACGCCGAGGATCGAGACCGCCGTGCCGCCATCAGGCCAGGCAGAGTAAATCCAGACCAGACAGCCGCTCAGGATGATGGTGAAAGCGCCCAGCGCAGTGCGGGCGGCGCTAAGGGGATCGCGATGGAAAACATAGCCTTTTACCGCGTGGTCTTCCGTCTGCGCTGACGCGGATTGCGGATGACGAATGGCGTCAGAAAGGCGATCGCACTGTTGCAGTATGAGAATGGCCTCTGTCAGATAACGCACAAAACTCACCCGCAGCGCGTCTTCAAACGTCAGCATCTGCGCCAGGTGCAACCGAGCCGATTGTTCACTGCGTTCTTTAAGCGCAGCTGTCGCGCGGTGGCGTTTTCCCGCGTCTTCACAGGCAAACCAGGCCTGAACATCGCCCAGCAATGACTGCAGATCGGTTGGCATCACCGCTATCATCCGCAGCCGATCGCGTAATTCGCAGTTCACGATGACCAATCGCGCCAGCCGGTCATGGATCTCTTTTCTGGCCTGCCTGACCGGTACGGAGAGCGCGAAGTCATAAGGAATGTGATGGCTGATGCCCTGCAGGAACTGTAACGCCAGCGCCAGGTGCAACGGCCCCGAGGCCGCATCGGGTTTGCCTGCCAAGGTGTCGGCAACCCGCCGTCGCGCCGCGTCCAGCGTCTGCGATAGCTTGCTGTTGAACAGCCCTGAGATCCGCATGGGCAACACATAACGGTGGATAAGCGCAGCGCAGAAGATGCCAATCATGATCTCCTGCACCCGCACAATGGCAATGTTAAAAATCGCGCCGGGATCGAACACGGCGGGAAAACCAATCAGGCTTGCGGTGTAACCGGCCAGCACAAAGGCATAGGCGCGGGGCGTGCGTTCAAGCAGCGATAAATAGAGGCAGAAGGTGATCCAGCCTGTCAGTATCACGCTGCAAAAGATGGGCATATTCACGAAGGCAGGCACGATAAAAACGGTCGCGCCCGCACCGACCACGGTTCCCACCAAGCGATAGAGGCTCCGGCTCAGCGACGCGCCGACCGATGTTTGCGAAACGATATAAACGGTGATAATTGCCCAGGAAGGCCGCTCCAAGCCAATCGACAGGGCAACATAGTACGCAAGCATCGCTGCGGCAAAACTCCGCGCAGAATACAGCAAGGCATTGGCATCATTCAGCATCGCGGGCGAGGCCGGGCCCATGCGGCAGAACGCCTGGCCAATCGCGCGTAAAAACGGAAAGTGTCTGAAGTGGATTTTGCTCATGCCGGTGATTATTACCGGCTTGCACATGCCAATAAATACTCTATTCTGTCAAAAAATACCTAAATGTTGCCAATGACATGATATCCCAATTCGCCAATACGTTGTTTGACCCTGACTCCACCCCCTGCCCGGCGGTAGCGCGTCATCTGGATTTCGTTGACTACGCCGCAGAAGTGCCGGTGCATACGCATCGCAAAGGGCAACTCATTATTGCCCTGTATGGCGCGGTGATTTGCCGCGCGGAAAATGACATCTGGATCGTGCCGCCCGATTGCGCCGTCTGGATCCCCGGCGGAATTCCGCACAGCGCCAAAGCCACCTGGAATGCGCATCTCAACTATTTGTTTATCGAACCCGGGGCCGCCGCACTGCCGGAGCGATGCTGCACCCTGGCGATTTCCGGGCTGATCAAAGAATTAGTTGATCGCTTAACCTGCGAGGGCGTCGATTACCCGTCGGAAAGCCATGTCGCCAGGCTGACCAGAGTGACCCTTGATGAATTGGCCACCATGCCGCAACAGAAGCTGAGCCTGCCTGTCTCGTCGCATCCTAAAATCCGCACCATGGCCGATGCGCTGGTCAGTTGCCCTGGCGATCGCAGCACCTTCAAAGCCTGGGCAAAACGGCTGGCGCTCAGCGAACGTTCTCTCGCGCGTTTGATGCTGCGCGAAACCGGGCTGACCTTCGGACGCTGGCGCCAGCAACTGCATCTGATCATTGCCCTTCGGGAGTTGGCCAGTGGCATATCGGTACAAAACGTGGCGGCGAATCTGGGGTATGAATCGGTCAATGCGTTTATCACCATGTTCAAAAAAACCATGGGCAGCACGCCCGCGCACTATTTTGCCGAACGGAAAACCAGCGCACGCTAGACTGATGCGCTTCGGCATCAGGTAACGACCTCGCCGAAAGCCACACGCGCTGATGATTGCACATTGAAACCTGCTTGCTCCCGCTCAATTCCGGGGGACTCCGCGGGGCCAAGCGCTCATTTCCCCCCCGCGCCCTATATGAACCCCGTCACAAAACACGCAGGAAGTTTTTAGCCCGTCACCAACAAGATTGCACCGGGCAAACTTGTTAATGGCCCGTTACAGCCCATCGCATCCAATTGTTAACGTCGATTCATGCGCCGAACGCATCGGCCCATGAGTTTATTGCGCTTATTTACTTTATTTTCCTGATCCAGTCTGCAGCAACAGGCGCGGCAAAAACGCCAATGACCAACTGGAGATAAAGATGCATTCCCCTACCCCCCCCATGACGGCTCGGGCAAGAGCCGGCGCGATACTGCGCGTGACCTCCGGCAACTTTCTGGAGCAATTTGATTTCTTCCTGTTCGGCTTTTACGCCACCTACATCGCCCATACATTCTTTCCGGCCAGCAGTGAATTCGCCTCGTTGATGATGACCTTCGCGGTCTTTGGCGCCGGCTTTCTGATGCGCCCTATCGGCGCGATCGTGCTGGGCGCGTACATCGATAAAGTCGGCAGACGCCAAGGGCTGATTGTTACCCTGTCGATCATGGCGGCCGGCACCTTCCTGATTGTGCTCATCCCCTCCTATCAAGCGATCGGGCTCTGGGCGCCGCTGCTGGTGCTGGCCGGGCGTTTGTTGCAAGGCTTCTCGGCGGGCGCCGAGCTGGGTGGCGTATCCGTTTACCTGGCCGAGATCGCCACGCCGGGCCGTAAAGGCTTTTACACCAGTTGGCAGTCCGGCAGCCAGCAAGTGGCCATTATGGTGGCGGCGGCCATGGGCTTCGCGCTGAATGCCGTGATGGAAGAAAGCGCCATTCGCGAATGGGGCTGGCGTTTGCCTTTCCTGTTCGGCTGCCTGATTGTGCCCTTTATCTTTTTCCTGCGCCGCAAGCTGGAAGAAACCGAGGCGTTCACCGCCCGCCGCAACCACCTGGCGATGCGCGAGGTGTTTAAAACCCTCTTGGCGAACTGGCAGGTGGTTATCGCCGGCATGTTGATGGTCGCCATGACCACCACCGCGTTTTATCTGATCACCGTATATGCACCGACCTTCGGTAAGAAAGTGCTGATGCTCAGCGCCTCTGACAGCCTGCTGGTGACCTTGCTGGTTGCGGTATCCAACTTCCTTTGGCTGCCGGTAGGCGGCGCCCTGTCTGACCGTTTTGGCCGCAAGCCGGTGTTGGTCGCCATGGCGCTGCTGGCCCTGGTCACTGCGTATCCGGCGCTTAGCCTGCTTGCCGAAGCCCCCAGCTTTTCCATGATGCTGACGGTACTGTTGTGGCTGTCTTTCCTCTATGGCCTATACAACGGCGCCATGATCCCGGCGTTAACCGAGATCATGCCGGTGGAGGTCCGGGTGGCCGGTTTCTCGCTGGCCTACAGCCTGGCAACCGCTGTTTTTGGCGGATTTACCCCGGTTATTTCCACCGCACTGATCGAGTACACCGGCGATAAGGCCTCACCCGGCTACTGGATGAGCTTTGCCGCCGTATGCGCATTGCTGGCGACGCTTTATCTGTACCGCCGCAGCGCGTTGTCACTACAAACCGCACGTTAATCAGGGATTACGCCATGCAAAAAATTTATCGTTCGCTCCTCGCCACCCTGGCACTGTCTTGCATCAGCACCGGCGCGCAGGCCAAAGACGTGACCGTCATGATTTCAGGCGGCTTTAAAGCCGCCCTGGAAAAACTGGCCCCGCAGTTTGAAGCCAGGAGCGGCGACCACATCATTGTGGTCTCCGGCCCTTCGATGGGCAAGACGCCTCAGGCGATCCCAGCGCGCCTGGCGCGCGGCGAAAACGCCGACGTGGTGATTATGGTGGGCGATGCGCTGAAAAATCTGGCAAAGGATAACCGGATCCAGCCGGGTTCACGCGTGGAACTGGCCGACTCGCCGATTGGTATGGTGGTCAAACAAGGCGACGCCAAACCCAATATCAACCAGGAGGCGGAGCTGCGCAATACCCTGCTGCAGGCCAAATCCATCGCCTATTCCGACAGCGCCAGCGGCCGCTACGTCAGCGGCCAGCTGTTCAAAAAGCTGGGTATTGAAGACAAGATGAAAGGGAAAGCGCATATGATTGAGCGTATTCCGGTGGCGTCGGAGGTGGCGAAAGGAAAATATGCGCTGGGTTTCCAGCAGGTGAGTGAACTGCTTCCCGTGCCGGGCGTCACCTTCATTGGCGAACTGCCGGAAAATGTGCAGTACGTTACCCGCTTTGCCGGCGCGGTCACCGCCGACGCACAACACCGCCAGGAAGGCCGGGCGCTGCTGGATTTCCTGGCTTCCGCCGAGGCGCAAGACAGCATTCGCGCCACCGGCATGCGATCCGTGAAGGCCGAACTGCCGGTTAAACGGCGTGATACCGTTCAGTGATCAACTTTTCCAGCCCGGCGGCAACGTAGGACTGCATACGCCCGCTGCGCCGGATCAGGCCGACCGTACGCTTCACCACCGGGTCGGTCAGCGGCAGGTGCGTCAGCACCGAATGCTCTGACGGCGGCATCGACATGGCGGGCACGGCGGCGATGCCGACGCCCGCTTCGACCATGCCCAGCATGGTCGTCACATGGCGGGTTTCGCAGATGCTGGGCCGCTCGGGAATGATGTGTTCCAGCATCTTATCGAGCAGATTGCGGTTACCGGACGTCTTATCCAGCCCCACGTAATCCTGCTGGTAAAATTCGCGCCAGGTCAGGCTTTTCTTGCCGGCGAGGGGATGATCGCGCCTGCAGGCCGCCACGTAGACATCCCCCACCAGCGGCAGAAATTCGATATTGGCCTGCAGGTTCCGGGCAAAACAGATGCCGAAGTCAGCCTGACCGCTGGCAACCGCTTCAATGACGTTGCCTGCACTGCTGTCGATAAGCTTAACCCGTACCCGCGGATAGCGGGCCTGGAAGCGGCGGATCACGTCGGGCATAAAATAGTAGGCCGCCGAGGGCACCGTAGCGACGGTGACCAGCCCCACGCGATCCTGGCTGGCCTTATTGACATCCGCCAATACCGACTCGACGTTCGCCAGCAGCTGGTCTGAACGCTCGGCGAAGGTCTGCCCGTACAGCGTCAGCGTGACGCGCCGGGTGGTTCTGTCGAACAGCTTGATGCCCAGCGCGGATTCCAGCTTCTCTATCCTGCGGCTCAATGCCGACTGCGACAGGCAGATGGATTCCGCGGCAAGGCGAAAATTACCGTATTCAACCAGCGCGCGGAAGGCATAGAGATCGTTGAGATCAAAATTCACGGGCATAGCGGCGGACAATCCTTTCAGAGGCGCCAGGGGCGTAAAGGAAAGATGATAGCCGCTTATTGCGCGGCGGCAACCTTTTCGACGGTCGCCGGCGTGGCCTGGGGCTCTGCACGCTGGCGGGGCGCAGAGGTCGACGGAGAGCGTGATCCTGATCAGAACGCCTGCGCCATTCGGAAACAGAGCTCCGGCAGGCCCCTCGCTTCCCCGAGCGAGGGGCCTGCCGCTGAAAAGTCACGATTCACCGAAGAACAGATGATCTTTGCCGCGCATCGCATGCAGCGAAGTATCACGACGGTAAAAATACAAATATGCTGCGCTGGTCACCACCAGGCTAATCATCCACGAGATATCGGCGCCGGGGATCAGATGTGCCCACGGCCCGGTGAAAAACGTATTCTCGACAAAGGGAACCTGCACCAGTACGCCGCCAAAATAGATCGCCAACGCCCGCGTGTTCACCAGCCCGTAACGGCCGCCATCGGCGCTGAAAATAGCCGAAATATCATAACGCTGTCGGTTCACTACGTAAAAATCGAGCAGGTTGATGACGCACCATGGGATCAATACGCCGATCAGCGCCCAGATTAAATTGAGGAAAAAAGCGACAAAATTGGCCGCCGCCACCGCCGATACCAGCACGCCGCCCACCAGAACAATGGCCGACACCACCACCCGCACGCGCGCATCCGGGCGCCAGTCAGGACGAAACGTCTGTACGGCGGTAATCAACGACAGGACCGAACCATACAAATTCATCGAGTTATGGCAGATAATATTGAGCAAGAACAGCACCATCAAAATCGGCCCCAGCCAGCCGGTCGCCTGACGCACCGCCGCCATCGCATCGCCCTCGCCGCCCACGACATTGATAGCCACGACGCCGACCAGGAATGCCAGGATCGTGCCGCAGCACGCGCCAAGCCAGGTGCAGATAAAGGGTTTAAACACGCCGATGTTCGCCGGCAAATAGCGCGAATAATCAGAGGTGTAAGGAGAAAAACTCATCTGCCAGACCGCACAGATACAAAAGGTGGCGAACCAGCCGCTCAGGCTGAAGGTACCCTGATGCCAGAACGCCGCCGGCAGCGGCTGCAGGAGCATGATCCCAAGCCCCAATACCAGCGCGCTCCCCATCACCCACGCACCGATTTTATTAATTCGGTGAATGAACCGATAGCCCACTACGCCGATAAGCGTAGCGGCGATCGCGCCGACCACCGTCGCGCCGGTCAGCGGTATGGCGGGTAAAACGTTATTAATCACCTTGCCGGAGAGCGTGACGTTAGAAATAAAAAAGCCCAGATAGATGACGCTGGTGAAAACCACCACCAGCAGGGAGCCGTAACGACCGAACTGCGCCCGGCTCTGCACCATCTGCGGAATACCGACGCGCGGCCCTTGCGCTGAGGTCAGCGCCAGGAAAAGACCGCCAAACATATGGCCGGCAACGATCGCGCTGATAGCCGACAGAACATTCAGATGGAAAGTTTGGGTCGATATCGCGCCGGTGACCACGGCCAGCGGCGCGATATTGGTACAGAACCACAGGGTGAACAGGCTGCGTGCCTGACCGTGCCGTTCACTTTCCGGCACATAGTCCACCGTCTTATTTTCGATTACTTGACTCCGGGACATTTTATCCTCCGTTAGTGGGGACTTTTTCTTTATATGTAGGGGTTAGATGGCTAAAAGAGCGCGGCCGGGCCCGAGATCATCATGATCCCTGGAAAAACAGGCTTCGGGGGCCATTCCGTTAAGGCCGCGACGACGCGTCTCATCATGAGAACTCGGCGGCTGCCCGTCGCGCCGGCCATAGCGCGACGGCGGCTGAGAAAGCGGGACTCAGCGCATGATAAAGGGATCGTCGATAGGTTCGTCGCTGGTGCGTAACCACACCGTTTTGGTCGTGGTGAATTCCAGCGCCGCTTCCATTCCCCCTTCCCGGCCGTGGCCGGAGAGGCCATAACCGCCGAAAGGCGCCAGCGGCGACACCATCCGGTAGGTGTTAATCCACACCACGCCGCAGCGCAGGTCGCGCGTGGCGCGGTGGGCCAGGGCCAGATTACGGGTAAAGACGCCTGCCGCCAGGCCATAGTCGGTCGTATTAGCCAGACGAATCGCCTCGGCTTCGTCGCGGAAAGCCACCACCGAGAGCACCGGCCCGAATAGCTCGCGCACTACGCTTTCAGCCTGCGGCACCTTCGAGCAATCCAGGATGGTCGGCGGATAGTAATAGCCGGGAGAGTCAATGGCCTGATTCCCGCACACCAGGCGCGCGCCCTGCGCCAGAGAGCGATTCACCACCTGCTCGATCAGCGCTTTTTGGCGCTGGGTACAAAGCGGGCCAAACTGCGTCGCCGCATCATCCGGCGCGCCGATCACGATGCGTTCAACCCGCTCGACCAGCTTCGCCAGCAGTTTATCTTTAATGCTTTCCGCCACCAGCAGGCGCGAACCCGCGACGCAGCTCTGCCCCGATGCGGCGAAGATCGCCGCGACTTGCGCGTTCGCCGCGCTATCCAGATCGGCGTCCTCAAAGACGATAAACGGCGACTTTCCGCCCAGCTCAAGCGTGGTTTTGCTGAGGTTTTCCGCGCTATTGCGTACGATATGGCGCGCGGTTTCCGGGCCGCCGGTAAAGGCGATATGGTCGACATCCGGGTGGGTCGTCAGCGCCGTTCCGCAGGCTTCGGCAAAACCCGTAATCACATTGCATACCCCGGGCGGAAACCCGGCTTCAGCCACCAGGCGTGCAAAGGCCAGCAACGGCGCCGGCGCGCTTTCCGCCGCCTTCACCACCAGCGTACAGCCGGCCGCCAGCGCCGGGCCGATTTTCACCGCCGACAAAAAGAGCTGGCTGTTCCAAGGGATAATCGCGGCGACCACCCCGACCGGCTCGCGCCGCGTCCAGGTCTCGGTATCCGCTTTGTCAATCGCCAGCGTGCGCCCTTCCATTTTGTCGGCCAGGCCGGCGTAATAACGGTAATACTCGGCAACGTAGGCAATTTGCGCGCGGGTTTCGCGGATGATCTTGCCCGTATCGAGGGTCTCAATACGCGCCAGCTCATCGGCGTTGCGCTCAACCAGCTCAGCCAGCTTCAGCAGCAATTTGCCGCGCGCGCCGGCGGTCAGGCCGCGCCAGGCCGGATCATGGAAAGCGCGTTTTGCGGCGGCCACCGCGCGATTCACTTCATCGCCGCGCGCTTCGGCGATTTCCGCCCACGGCTGCGCCGTCGCCGGGTTCAGCGACGAAAAACAGGCCGCGCCGGATTCAAAATTGCCGTCAATATAGAGTTTGAACGATTCCATCTCTGCACCTGTTAATGAAATTCGGGCATGACCTGCCGAATAAAGCGCGTCAATGACGCTTTCTTGCGCTCAAACGACATGCCGCTATCGATCCACAGCGCAAACTCATCGTAGCCCAGCGCCTCGTATTTCTTCAGGCGGGTGATGATTTCATTCGGCGTGCCGATAGCGAGGTTTTTGCGCATCGCTTCAGCGGAATAGTAGGTATTGGCGGCAATCTCTTCATCGCTCAGCGGCTGAATCAGCCCCTTACTGACCGGGCGCTCGTTCTTAAACCAGGCGCCGAAATAGTTGTAAAAACGGTTCAACTCCTGGGCGGCGAGCTGGGCGTCCGCTTCGTCTTCCGCCACAAAACCATGCTGCAGGAGCATGATTTTTAGCGGTTCTCCCGGAGCCAGACGCTGACGCGCCTCATGGAAGCACTCGGCCAGGCGCACAATCTCCTCTTCCCCTTGATGCAGTGGAGTCACCTGCACGTTGCAGCCGTTGGTCACGGCGAATTCGTGGCTATTAGGATCGCGTGCGGCAATCCAGATAGGCGGATGCGGCTGCTGTTTCGGCTGCGGCGACGAGGTGGCGGAAGGGAACTGCCAGAATTCCCCCTGATGGGCGTAATCGCCTTCCCACAATTTTTTCACCGCCGGGACCAGCTCGCGCATCCGCTGCCCGGCCTGCCAGGCATCGAGGCCGGGCATCAGCCGCTGGTACTCGTAGTGGTAGGCGCCGCGGGCGATGCCAAGCTCCAGGCGACCACCGGTAATGATGTCGGTCATCGCCGCTTCCCCGGCGAGGCGCAACGGGTGGTTAAACGGCGCGATAATCGTGCCGGTGCCCAGCCGCACATTTTTGGTGCGGTTGGCTAAATCGGCGAGGTTGATAAAGGGGTTCGGCGCGATGGTGAAATTCATTCCATGGTGTTCACCGGTCCAGATTGCGTGCATACCCGCTTCGTCGGCCATTTCGCACAGCGCCATCATCTCGTTGTAGAGCTTATCCTGCGGCTCATCCGGCGAGATACGTTCCATATGGATAAAGAGTGACAGTTTCATCAGAGGCTCCAGATTAGCTTCAGCTAGCGAATTGTTTGATAGCGCCGTTCTGCTCATCGCCGTAGTAAATGCTGTAGTTGCCCACCGCATTTTCGCGAACGAAGCGGTTCATCAGCGACTTCAGGGCCGAATCGCCAATCGGTAACGCCGACAGGTTTTCCAGATCAAACCATTGCGCGTTTTGCAGCGTCGGCAGTTCCGCTTCGGTCGGCAGGGCGCACAGGAACACGATGTGCTGCTTATGATTCTGCCGGTCTTCATACACCGAGTAGACAAAGCCCGGGCTGGCGTTGACGCCCAGCTCGCCCATCAGGGTATTGAGGGTATCGCTCACGCTGCCTTTCGCGACGCTGCGAGTCGGCAAACGATAGTTCCCTTCCTGTCGCACCATCACCACCTGGCCATTCAGCTCAATCAGCGCGCTCACCTCCACGCTCAGACGATGAATCAGCGCTTCCGCATTGTGATACGGCGTGAAATACGCGCCGCGGTAGTAGCCAAGCCCCGCCGTACCGGTAGAGTCGAAGCCTTCGACCCGACCGATCAGAATCGCGTGATCGCCGGCGTCCACAACCTGATGCAGCGCGCAGTCGAACCAGGCCGAGCTATCGTCGATAATCGGCGTGCCGTTTTCGCTAACATGCCAGTCAATCATGCCGAAGCGATCCTCTACCTTTTGCGCGAAAATATTGGCGGTCTCTTTCTGCTGTTCAGAAAGAATATTGACCGCAAAAAACCGACACTCGGTGAAGTTGCCGAAATTGGCCGAGCGCTTATCGATGCTGACCAGCAGCAGCGCCGGATCCAGCGATACCGACGAGAACGAATTGGCGGTAAAACCAATCGATGCGCCCGCTTTGTCGCGACTGGTGACGACGGTGACGCCGGTCATGAATGCGCCGAATGCATCACGAAGTTGTCTGCGTTTATCTGTTTGCATAAGAGAATCCTGCCATTTCAGTTCTGTTGCCCTGTACTGCCGAGCCGTACCGCAAAAAGCTCAGCATTTCATGGTTCACCCGCGGCGCATCGGTCAGGCTGACCATATGCCGCGCGCCGAGAATAATCACCGCGCGCCCCTGCGGCGCTGCGGCGGCCATCTCACGCGCCATCTGCGGATTGGAGTTGGCGTCCAGTTCGCCGGTCAGCACCAGTACCGGGCAGCGCATTTCCTGCCATCGGTCAGCGTAGACCCGGTCGCCGTCGGCGAAAGCCTGATAGGCTGCCGCATAGCCCTGCAGATTGACCTGGCTGAGCCAGCCGCCAACCTGCTCGCGCAGCGCGGCCTCATGAGCGTCATCGCTGAACCAGCGCGCAAGCGGCGAATCAAGCAGCGCTTCTCCTGCCGCCAGCTCCCGGGCCCGCTGCAGTACGGCGCGGCGGGCCGTTTCACTGCGGCGGTAAACGCCGCTCATGACGATGGCGTGGCTGACCTGTTCAGAATGGTCAATGGCCAGCCCGGCGGTAATCAGCGCCCCCATCGAGTGGCCGGCGACGGCAAAACGCGCCTCCGGCCGGGTACGGAGAAAATCGGACAGCCACGCCACGTAATCCGTTAAGGTGACGGGGCGGGTAAACGCCTCGCTTTCGCCATGGCCCGGCATATCGACGGCAATGACCCGAAAATCGCGGCTTAACGCTTCTATCTGCGGGTACCACGACGCCGCGTTCATGCCGACGCCGTGGAGCAGCACCAGAGGCGCGCCTTCCCCCGCTTCCAGATAGCTGACCCGCATCTGGCTATCAGACAGCAGCTGGGTTTTGCGCATCATGGCCTAACTCTTTCAGATCGGAATAACGGTTGCCAATTCGATGATGAGGGCGTCCCCCTAACGCCGCGCCCAGCGCGATGACAAGTTCGTCATGGCGCGGCGCGTCGCTGATGTTGAATTGCATGGTCAGGTAGTGTTCGCGGCTGCCTTCGTCGTTTTTGTTCATCATCGGAATCAATACCGGCGAATTCGCCGGACCGCGGGTGTTGTTGAAGGCGAGATAGCTTTTGCTCTGCACCGCGCTGCGGTAGTGGTTGCCGAAATGCAGGGTGTGGATCAGCGCCGAAGCATGTTCCAGCTCACCTTCCAGGCCCACAATCGCACTCTTGCCGAACGCTTCCACCTTCTCGCCGCCGCCCGCTTCTTTAAGGATCAGCCCGGTCAGCAGCTCGCCGAGGATCGGCGCGAACTCGCGGATTTGCGGCGAGAGATCGTCAACATACCCCAGCCCGGCCCATGGGTTGCGGATCACCGCCGCTGCGGCAATCATCACCAGCGGTTTTGCCGCCGCTTTTCCACCATCAACGTACAGCGTTTCGGTGGTGACTACTGTTTTACGAATCGCGGGATGCATGCTCTCTCCTCAACAAGGTTAATGAATTGCTAATTAAATGTTTCGTGAGTGGTATAGCATCGACGAAATTAACATGTCAAAATATGGTATACCATCATACAAACAGACCAATAAGCTTGAATCATTCAATGAAACGAGCGGCAGAAAAAACGTAACGACATGATTTAAATTGGAATTATGAAATCATGTTTCGCGAACGGCAGCAGCAACGGCACGCAACGGGTGAGGCAACGACAACCCGTCAATCGGCAGGTTGAAATGGACTAAAATCAAGACATTAGGATTGCGGCAGGAAAGTGATGATTTTTTCTTCAGCAGAATGCAGATTTGTGAGCCAGCGCAATTTCCCCCCTTTTCGCCAGGGCGAAAAGCGCAGTCGGCCTTGACGGATCCACATTGCATCGCTTTACAAAAGGGTGCTAATAGTAAAGCTATTCTCCTCTGCGGGCCGTGCCGCCGCTTTTGACTCATTAGATAAACACAGAGGGATTTGATGGTTGATAACCATTCGCTAAAAATTGAGAACGTCCCGGTCACCCTACGTGAACTGGCGCTGACCAAAGTACGTCAGGCGATTATCGCCGGTTATTTCAAGGCGGGCGATCGCCTGGTGGAACGCCAGCTCACCGAGCAGCTTGGCGTCAGCCGCAGCGTCGTGCGGGAAGTGATTCGCTACCTTGAAGCGGAGGGGCTTATCGAGACGTTACCGAAAAAAGGGCCGATCGTCGCCGTACTGAACTGGGAAAGCGCCGAACAGATCTACAACATCCGTATGCTGCTGGAGCAGGAAGCGGCGCGGGACTGCGCGAAGCTGGCCAATGACGAGGACAAAAAGCGCCTGCATACACAGCTGCTGCAAATTGCCCAGGCGTCACGTGAGCAGGACGACATCAAGCGCGTGGAAGCGTCGCAGGCGTTCTATGAAACCCTTTTCCACGTCGCCAAACACACTATCGCCTGGGAAATTGTTCAGCGCCTGAACAGCCGCATCAGCCGCTTACGAGCGTTGACGCTGGCGTCGCCAGAACGGCAGGTCGCAGGGTTTGAACGCATGTCGCGCATCTATGACGCCATTGCCGGCAACGACCCGGCGCAGGCCAAGCAAGCGGTGTACGATCACCTCACCGAAGCTTCTCAACTGGCAAAACAGATCCTTTCCAGACCGGAGTAAATATGGCCGCATATTGGATTGCCCACGTGAACATCCACGACCCCGAGCACTATCAACACTATATGGATTTGGCCCCGGCGGCGTTCAAACGCTACAACGCACGCTTTATCGCCCGCGGCGGCGAAGCGCAGACGCTGGAGGGCCCATCCTTTGCTAAACATGTGCTGATTGAATTCGCGGATATGGAGAGCGCGCTGGCCTGCTACCACTCCGCAGAGTACCGGCAGGCGCGGGCCGCGCGCGCAGACGTCGCCGAGGCGATGATCACCATTGTCGAAGGGTTGGCCGGCTCATAAGACGTGACCGTTCGCCATCGCGATTTCAAACGCCGGTTATTCCCGATTAGGGTCGGATCATATTCGGGGCGCGGGACATCACTGACCCGCTTCCGGCACTAAGCGGCCAGACTGAAAGGCCGTCAGGTCCGCAATGAGCGAAGTGCGGGCAGGATATTGAGGCACGTTCAAAACACCGTGTTCTATCCGGATATGTGCTATTTTTTATTTCCGATATAAACAACCAGGGTTGGAGCATGCTTATGTCAGTTCAGGCGACCACGACACTCACTACCACCGTTTTTTGCGGCGGAGTGAGCGTATCTGTGGCTGGCAACTGACAAAACAGTTTCTATCTGCCTGCTTGTTACAAAAGTTCGATCATGGCACCGGGCGGCCAGGAACGGCCGCTCCGCTACCAGCGCGTAGCCTGCATATCAATCACAAAGCGGTACTTAACGTCCCCCTTAAGCATACGGCCGAAGGCAGCCTCGATATCCTCGCCACCGATCATTTCAATATCGGCGGTAATATTGTGCTCGCCGCAGAAATTCAGCATCTCCTGGGTTTCCTGAATGCTGCCAATCGACGAACCGCTGATGCTTAAACGTCGAAACACCATGGGCGTAATATTCGGCGAGTCGTGCGGCTGGTCAGGAATACCCACCAACACCAGGCGGCCATTGGTTTTCAGCGTTGCCAGATAAGGATCCAGATCGTGCGGTGCCGCTACGCAGTCAATAATAAAATCCAGCGAGGTTCGGCAGGCAGCCATTTGCGCGGCATCGCGCGATACCACGACCTGTTTTGCCCCCAGACGACGGGCATCTTCGCCCTTCTCCGGGGAGGTGGTGAACAGCGTCACTTCCGCCCCCATCGCACTGGCCAGCTTCACGGCCATATGGCCTAACCCCCCCAGCCCCACGACACCAACGCGATCGCCTGCATTGACGTTGAAATGGCGCAGCGGCGACCATACGGTCACGCCCGCGCACAACAGCGGCGCAACCCCGGCAAGCGACAGGTTTCGCGGTACGGAAACAACAAAATGTTGATCGACAATCACGCTCTGCGCATAGCCGCCCCAGGTGCTGTCGCCGGTATATTTATCAATGCCGTTGTAGGTCGCGGTAAACCCCGCTTCACAGTATTGTTCTTCGTGGTGCTTGCAGAAATGGCACTCGCGGCAGGAGTCGACCATCACGCCCACGCCGACGATATCGCCGGGTTTAAAATGGGTGGCCTCGTCCCCGATCTCCACGACTCGCCCGACTATCTCGTGTCCCGGCACCAGTGGATATTGGCTGACCGCCCATTCGTTACGCGCCATATGGAGATCGGAGTGGCACACGCCGCAATAAAGGATCTCGATTTTGACATCCTGCTTTTGTAACGAGCGCAGCGAAACCTGGCCTGATGTTAAGGGTTGTGCCGCGTCATGTGCGACTAATGCGTTGATTTTCATCTTGCCTCAAGAATGTGCTGGTTTTGGCTAACTCAAGGGGGCAGACTATAGTCAACAGGGTTTCATATTGATAGTAGTTACCATTTGGTGACCATAAGCAGAGGACAGAACAGTGCCAGCCTGGGTTGAGGGTAAACTCTTTTTCTATGCGGACTCGCCGCCGCGCCGCCTGATGGAGCTCTTTTCAGTTAAATGGAGCACAATGGTGCTGCACGCGCTGTATCACTGGCCGGATGAACGCGCACGCACCGGTGAGTTACAACGCAGCTTGCAGGGGATTTCCAAGAAAATGCTGTTCCAAACGCTGAAAGAGTTGGAGCTGCGCGGGTTGATTGCCCGCCATGTGTATGACGTGATCCCACCCAAAGTCGATTACCGGCTGACCCCACTTGGCCGAACCTTGGCCGAACCCATTGAGCAAATGTACCAATGGGGGTTAGAAAATCAGTCCGCACTGGATAAAATGGCAGCCAATTATCAGGCGGCGGCGTCCGACTAACCGTTGGGCGCTTCGTTCTACGCGTTTTGGTAGAGATCCCAGCGGTTGCCGTAGATATCTTCAAACACAACCACCGTTCCGTAGCCCTCCTCACGGGGCTCTTCGCAGAAATGAACCCCTTTGGCTTTCATCGCGTGGTAATCGCGCCAGAAATCGTCGGTCTGCAGGAACAGAAACACCCTGCCGCCGCATTGGTTACCAATAAAGCCTTCCTGTTTCGCGTTCGAGGCTCGGGCCAGAAGAATGTTGCAATCGCTTTCCGGGTTCGGCGTCACCACTACCCAGCGCTTCCCCGGTTGCGGCGTGTCTTCAACGAGGGTAAAACCCAACTTGTCTGTGTAATACTCGATTGCGCGATCGTAATCATCGACCACCACGGCCACATATCCCATGCATCGCTTCTGCGTTCTCATTTTTCTGCTCCGTCTAGTTTCAGGCATAACGGGTCTGAAACTCTTTTTATCACAAACGCGCTTCATTCCGAGCCTGTATATGGCCCAAGGCATCGGTGCCTACCACAGTCACAAAACGGCCTGCTGTGAGAGAAAAACGGACATTAACGCCGAATTCAACAACTCATTCGCTTGAGCGCCTTGTCAGTATTCATTGCTATCATTCAACTCGACGCTGCTTTAATATTTTGCTTATCTCATTTACTGCCGCCTGTTCTTCTTTTTGAAATGTATTTGGCTCAATGGTCGCGTTCAAAGATTGATAACCAAAAAATGCGGAAACTGCTCCCATCAATATCGTAATAAGATCCGTCTTTCCGTTGTACATAGCCCAAATAGCCGCAGCGAAAGCTAAACAAACAGTAAGAGCATAGAATGGCTTCAAGCGCTTGATTTTCTTTCGCTGTTCAATTTTGATATTTTCAGCTCTAAAGGGACGGTCAGCCAACAACTCTTCGTTTGAGCAATGAATATAGAGTTTAAACTCACTTTTAGAATTATCATTTACGTTAAAATCCCCGTTAACGTTTATGTCACCGCCATTGTTAAAGTCTCTCAATTTTAACTCCACAATCTAACGTTCCACAATATTCCGCGATTGAATACTAACAATTTGTTAGAAGGTGCCGCCCCCGTACGTGGTGTATTTCCCACCTTCTTTTCTAATCATTAGTCATATCAAACTAACGTCGATATACATCTTTTTCAACATGTTTTTCTGAAATCACCAAAACGTCTTCCGATAAAATTTATACAGATAGTACGTAGCCGTTTCTGGATTTTGCTCAGGATGAACGACTGATAGTTTAGCCAGTGACTCGGTGTACATTTTAGACAACGGGAAGAAGAGATGTTGATAAAAGTTTAAGGAGTTACTTAAGTCCGCTCTTGCCACCAAGCAAACCGCCATTTCAATACGCCACACAACCCCAACCTTCCCCCCAAGCACGCTTTTTGCCGCCCCCACCTCACCGAGTGACTTACATCTGGCATACCTCCGGCCCCTTCCCTACAATAAGGGATCTGTTGAGGCATAACGCAAGGAAAGACGGTGTCGAAAGCCAACTCCAATGCCACCATCGTGGATATCGCCCGCCGCGCCAGGGTGACCAACATCACCGTTTCCCGCGCGTTCAATAAGCCCGAGTTGGTCAAGCCGGAAACCCGCGAGCGCATTCACGCCATCGCCAAAGAGCTGAACTACGTGCCCAACGCCTTCGCCCAGGGGCTGAAAAGCAGCAGCAGCCAGATTATCGGCATCGTCACCAGCAGCATGTACAACCCGTTTTATTCCGGCCTGATCAAGACCGTGTCGCGCATCGCGCGGCTGCAGGGCTACCAGATCATGCTGTTCGACACCGACGGCAGCGAAGAGGCGGAAATGCGGGCCATTCAGGCGCTGTTCGGCTACAAGGCGCGCGGCATACTGCTTTCGGCGGTGCGCGACGATAAAAACTACCGCCCCGCCTACCTGGAATTAGCCGAGGTGTATCGCATCCCCCTGATCCTGATCGACCGCGACCTCTACGATCAGCAGCTGAGCGGCGTGTTCCTCAATAACCGCGAAATCGGCACCCTGGCCGGGGAATATCTGGCGCAGCAGCCGGAAAGAAAAATGCTGATTATCGGCGGGCCGGCCGATTCGGAAATTACGCTGGCGCGCACCGCCGGCATCGTCGACGCGCTGCGGGACAACGGCCACGATATCCATATCATCAACGGCGATTACGATTTTAACTCGCAGGAAGCGGCGGTGAGGGCGTATCTTGCGGCGGCGGAAACCCTGCCGGACTATATCATCGGCCTGAACGGCATCATTACGCTGGGGGCGATCTCCCTGTGTCACGAGCTGGGCATTTATCAGCGGGTCAAATTCTTCTCGATCGATGAACCGCCGCGCGCCGGCGCCTACGGCCTGCATATCGCCGGGGTGTATCACGACACCCAAATGCTGGGGGAGATCGCCGCAGATCTGCTGTTCAGCGCGATTAACGCCAGCCGCGGCGAGCTGCCGGTGCGCAGGGAATTCTTCACCGGCTCGCTGCTGAATCGCTGAAGGCGGGTTATTGCCCGTAGTAGGCGTGTTTGCCGTGCTTGCGCAGGAAATGCTTGTCCAGCAGCTGCGGCTGCATCGGGGCGATCGCCGGCGCAAGCTGGCGCGTGGCCATCGCCATCACCGCCACCTCCTCCATCACCACCGCATTGTGCACCGCATCCGCCGCATCCTTGCCCCAGGCGAACGGCCCGTGGGAATACACCAGCACCCCCGGCACCTGCTGCGGATCGCGCCCCGCCTGGTTGAAGGTCTCAATAATCACCTTGCCGGTTTCCCCCTCGTAGTCGCCGGCAATCTCCGCTTCGTTCATCGGCCGGGTGCAGGGAATGTCGCCATAAAAATAGTCGGCGTGGGTGGTGCCCAGCGCCGGGATCGGCTGCCCGGCCTGCGCCCAGATGGTGGCGTTGCGGCTGTGGGTGTGCACCACCCCGCCGATCGCCGGAAAGGCGCGGTACAGGGCCAGATGGGTGGCGGTGTCGGATGAGGGTTTGCGGTGCCCCTCACACACCCGGCCTTCCAGATCCACCACCACCAAATCCTCCAGCGTCATCTGTTCATAGGCGATGCCCGAAGGCTTGATCACCACCAGCCCGTTTTGACGGTCGATCGCCGAGACGTTGCCCCAGGTAAAGGTCACCAGCCCATAGGCCGGCAGGCTGAGGTTGGCGGCCAGCACCCGCTGTTTGAGTTCGTTCAGCATGCAATCCCCCCGCTGATCATCTGTTGCTCCATCCAGGCCTTGGCCTGGCGGATGCGGTTAATGTCCTGCTCGTCGTCGCGCGCCCACATTTCCAGCAGGAAAGGGCCGCGATAGTTGAGCGATTTGAGAATGGCGAAGGCGTGCGCGAAATCTACGCAGCCTTCGCCGAAGGGCACGTCGCGAAACTGCCCGGCCGAGCCCGGCGCCACCGGCACGGTGTCTTTCAGGTGGATCGCGGTGATCTGCTCGATCCCCTGTGCCAGCTCGGTTGCCAGATCGTTGCCCCAGGCGCTGAGGTTGCCGATATCCGGGTAAACGGTGAACCACGGGCTGCCGACGTGGCGCGCGATGTCCCGCCATTTGCTGATGCTGCTGATGAACGGAGTGTCCATCACCTCGACCGACAGCATCACCTGCGCCCTGGCCGCCTGCTCCACCGCCCACTGCATGCCCTCGATAAAACGCTGGCGCGTATGGCGATCGGAAGCCTCGTAGTACACGTCGTAACCCGCCAGCTGAATGTTGCGGATGCCGAGATCGCCGGCGAACGCCAGCGCCTTGGTCAGCAATACCCTGGCGTGCTGCCGGGTGGCCGCGTCGGCGCTGCCGAACGGATAACGCCGGTGCGCCGACAGGCACATGCTCGGCACCGCCACCCCGCTGTCGAACCGGGCGTTGATAAACGCCAGCCGCTCGCGGCGATCCCAGTCCAGGCGCTGCTGGCGCGCCGGCTGTTCGTCGATGGAAATCTCCATAAACTGAAAGCCCAGCTCGCCGGCGGTCGCCAGCCGCTGCGCCCAGCTCAGGCCGGCGGGCAGCGCTTTCTCGTACAGCCCCAGACAGGCGGCGCTAGTGGTTTGCATAGTTAACCTCATTCAATGCCTGCGCCACCGCCAGATAGCGCGCCATCTGGGCGCGCAGGCGGCGGTTGGCGGCGGGTTCGGGGAAATAGCGGCGCAGCCGGGGCGGCGCGGCCTCGAGCGCTTCGGAGAAACCGGCGTATTCACCGGCACCGACCGCGGCGCACAGCGCGGCGGCGCGGCAGCCGCTTTGCCGGGTCTCCACCACCTCCAGCGGCAAGTTGCCGGCGTCGGCGTAGATCTGCATCCAGACCTCCGACTGCGTCGGCCCGCCGGTCATGCGCACCCGCTCCACCCGCGGGTTGAGCTGCAGCAGGCGGTCCTGGTGGATCAGGTGAGAGAACACGATGCCCTGGTAAATCGCCTGCACCACGTCCGCCATGCCGTGGTGCCCGCTCAGGCCAATCAGCCCGCCCGGCACGCCGGCGCCGAGGTTGGAGCCGTACAGGTACGGCAGGAACAGAATGTCGCAGGCGCGTTCGCGGCGTTCGGCCACCCAGGCGTTGAACTGCGCGTAGCGCTGGCGATCGCCGCCGCAGAACTGGCGCAAAAACCACGCCAGATTGCCGGCCGAGGTCGCGCTGCCTTCGTGGGCAAAGTAGCGCCCTTCGATGCAATAACGCCCCCAGGCGTAGGGGTAGTCGGCCGGCAGCAAACGGTCGGTCACGCAGGTGGCGATCGACCAGGTGCCCGCCACCGCGCTGAGCGTACGGTGATCCGCCACGCCGGAGCTGAGCGCGGCGCCGACCACGTCGAACAGCCCGCCGTATACCGCGGTGCCCGCGCGCAGGCCGCACTGCGCCGCCGCCGCGGCCGTCACCCGCCCGGCCAGCTGTGCCGAACCGACGATCGGCGCGGTTTTGTCCGCGGCCTCTTCGATGCCGAAGGCCGCCATCAGCGCCGGGTCATAATCGCCGCTGTGCTGGTTGAACAGGTTGCTGCCGGAGATGTTGGTCACTTCGGCGGCAATCTCGCCGGTCAGCCGAAAGCGCAGATAGTCATGCGCCATCAGCACCCGGTCGATGGCGGCGTACTGCGCCGGCTGCCGCTGTTTCAGCCAGCGCAGCAGCACCGCCGGGTGGCTGCTCCAGATCGGCTGCAGGCTGCGGGGATAGCTCAGCGCTTCAACGCCGTCGCGCCGCAATGCCTCGGCCATCGCCGCCGCCCGGGTATCCGAAGAGAGAATGCCGTTGCCGACCGGGCGGCCTTGCCGGTCGATGGCGTACAGCCCCTTGCCGTGGGCGGAGAAACTGAGGCCGCGCACCTGGCCGGCGTCGATCGCCGCCGCATGCAGCGCCTGGCGGATCACCGCGCAAACGTCATCCCACAATGCGTCCATATTGCGCTCGCTAAATCCGGGGCTAACGGAAAGCGCCCCGGCGTCGCGTTCGGCAATCGCCATTTCCTGGCCGTCGGCGCGGTATAATCCGGCCTTGATCACCGTACCGCCGATATCCACCCCGATAAAAAATCCCATGGCGTTATCTCCCCCGCCTTACTTGCGGCGCACGGAACTGAGATAGATGGCGGCCAGGATAATGCCGCCCTTCACCACGTTCTGGATATACGGGGAAACGTTCATCAGGTTGAGGCCGTTGTTCAGCACGCCGAGCATCATCGCCCCGACCAGGGTGCCGATAATCGCCCCGCGGCCGCCGGAAATCGCCGCCCCGCCCAGCACCACCGCGGCGATGGCGTCCAGTTCGAAGCCTTCGCCGGCGTTCGGCTGCCCGCTCATCAGGCGCGAGGTCAGCACCAGCCCGGCCAGCGCGGCGGTGAGGCCGCTGACCACGTACACCAGCATTTTGTAGCGCGGCACGCGGATGCCGCTCAGCCGCGCCGCCTCTTCGTTGCCGCCGATGGCGTAGACGTAGCGGCCGAACGGCAGGTGGTTCAGCATCAGCCAGGCCAGCAGGTACACGCCGATCATGATCAGGATCGGCACCTGAATGCCCAGCAGCGTGCCGCGGCCGAAGAAAGAAAACATCTCGGGCAGGCCGGAGATCGGATAACCGCCGGTGTACAGCAGCGCCAGGCCGCGGGCGATGCCCATCGACGCCAGGGTGACGATGATCGGCGGCATGCGCAGATAGGCGATGCAGGCGCCGTTGGCCAGGCCGAACAGCGCGCCGATCGTTAACGCCGCCAGCATCGCCAGCGGGATAGGCACCGCGGCCAGCATCAGCCCGGCGGCGATGGAGCCCGCCAGCGCCATCACCGGGCCGACGGACAGATCGATGCCGCCGGTCAGGATCGCGCAGGTCATGCCGACGGCGATGATGGCGTTGATCGACACCTGCCGCGCCACGTTGGTCAGGTTGTTTACCGTCAGGAAGCTGTCGTTCAGCCCGCTCATCAGCACGAACAGGATCACGAAACCGATAAACGGCAGCACCGCCGGGTGATGCAGGCGTTTTTCCCAGCGCTTGCTGAGGCCGGGGCCGGCGGCGCGCCCCGTTGCGGAAGACTGTTCAATTCCGATCATAATGCACTCCCGGTCGCGTGAAGCATGATGTTGTTGGACTCGATTTCATCGCCGGTCAGTTCGGCGACGATATGCCCGCCGCGGAACACCAGCACGCGGTCGCATACGCCGATAATTTCCGGTAACTCGGATGAAATCATGATGATGGAGATGCCTTTTTGCGTCAGCTGCTGCATCAGCTGATAGATTTCCGCCTTGGCGCCCACGTCGATGCCGCGCGTGGGCTCATCGAAGATAAGAATGTTGCAGTCGTTATTGAGCCAGCGGGCAATCACCACCTTCTGCTGATTGCCGCCGCTCAGGGTGCTGACGGCGGTGTCCGCATCCGGCGTTTTTACCCCGACGGCGCGGATCAGCCGCTGCACGATGTCCTGCTCCTTGCGGGCATTGATGAAAATCTTGCCGCGCCGGTGGTGCCGGTTGAGCGTGATGTTCTGCGCCACCGAAAACGGCAGCACCAGCCCTTCGGTTTTGCGGCTTTCCGGCAGCAGGCCGATGCCCCGCTGCAGCGCCTGCGCGGGATTGCGCAGCGCGGCGGGCTGCCCGGCCAGGCGAATGTTTTTGCGGTAACAGCCGCTGGCGCCAATCATGGCGGCGACGGTTTCGGTACGCCCGGAGCCCACCAGCCCGGCGAAGCCGAGGATTTCCCCCTGCCGCAGGTGAAAGCGGTCCTCCGCGCCGTGCTTTTCGCGCTGAATGCTCGCCTCCAGCAGCACCGTCGCGTCGCCGGCCGGGTGCCGCTTCGGCGGAAAGGCATGTTCGATTTTCCGCCCGACCATCAGCCTGACCAGCTCCTCGACGTCGGTATCGCCGGTGGTCAGCGTCTGGATATAGCCGCCGTCGCGCAGCACGGTGATCCGATCGCAAATGGTGAAAATCTCGTCCAGGTGATGCGAGATAAACACCATGCCGACGCCGAGCAGCCGCAGATCGTTCATCACGCTGAACAGGTGCTCTGCCTCGCCCGGCGTCAGCGTGGCGGTGGGCTCGTCCAGCACCAGAATGCGCGCGTCCAGCGACAGCGCCTTGGCGATCTCGACGAACTGCTGCTGCGCCACGCTCAGCTGCTCCACCGGGCGGTCGAGATCGATCTCCACCGTCAGGCGCTTGAAAATCGCTTCGGCCTTGCGCCGCATTGCGCGGCGATCCAATAATCCCCAGCGATTTTTTATTTCCCGGTTCAGGAAAATATTATCGATCGCGTTCATATAAGGAATTAATGAAAACTCCTGAAATATAATGCCTACCCCGGCGTTGATCGCCTGGCGATAATTATTGAAATGGCGCTGCTCGCCATCAATGAAAATATCGCCGCTGTCCGGCTGATAAATCCCGCACATAATTTTAACCAGCGTGGATTTACCGGCGCCGTTTTCGCCCAATAAGGCGTGCACCTCGCCGCGCTGAATGCTGAGATCGATGCCGTCCAGCGCCTTCACGCCCGGAAAGGACTTGTTAATCTGCTTTAATTCCAATAAAGGTGTCAGCACTGTCATACCCTCCGCGTTTATCGCTCCGCCCGAACGGAGCGATAATTGACGCCTTTACCAGCTGAAGCCCGCCGCGTTGCTGTGGTCGATCAGCTTCACTTTTACCGGCACGGTTTTCGGCACGTTGGCGCCCCAATAGCGGGCCAGCGCGATGCCCAACGCGATACGCAGCTGATCGCGCGGGAACTGGGCCGAGGTGGCGATGAACGGCGAATTCGGCTTCAGGATCTCCTTAATCGCCTCCGGCTGGCCGTCGACGCTGACCAGCTTCACCTTGGCGCCATTGCTTTCTATCGCCGCCAGCGCGCCCAGCGCGCCGATGTCATTGACGCTGAAAATCCCCGCCAGGTCCGGCGCCGACTGCAGCATGTTCTCCGTTACCGTCAGCGCGGTATCGCGCTCCTGCTTGCCGTTTTGCTTGGTGACAATCTTGATGTCGGGGTATTTCTTCATCGCCGCTTCGAAGCCGCGCACCCGCTCGAGGATCGGCACCACCGGAATGCCGTCGAGGATCGCCACCTTGCCCTTGCCGCCCAGCGATTTGGCCAGGTACTCGCCGGCCTGGAAACCGGCGTCGTAGTTTTCCGAGCCGACGAAGGAGTCGAGCGGCCCTTCGGCCTGGGCGTCTATCGCCACCACCACCGCGCCGGCCTTATGCGCGGAGATCACCGCCGATTGCACCCCCACCGAATCGGTCGGGTTAATCAGCAAGATATCCACCTTCTTCTGCAGCATGTCTTCGACGTCGCTGATTTGCTTGGAAACGTCATGCCGGGCATCGGCGACATACACCTTGGCGCCGATGTCATTGGCCGCCTGCTCCAGCGATTCTTTCATGGTGACAAAATAATCGTTGTTCATTTCCTGGAATGAAATGCCAATGGTGATCTGCTTGGCCATCGCCATTTGGCTGGCCACCAACATTCCACCGGCGATAATAAAAGGCACGGTTTTTCTGGCGAATGAAAACATAGCTTATTCTCCTGTAGGGTTCGGATATTATTGTGGTTATCAGAGCAACAGCATGTCTTGGTTTTATTTATTGATAAGGCGGCTTATTTCACTCTATCGCCGAGTGAAATAAGCCTCGAGACTCACGTGATAAATCAGGGAACCAGAATAACCTTGATCGAGTCGGTGGAATCCGCCAGGGCGAACGCCTGGTCCCATTCATTTAATGAATAACTGTGGGTCACCACTCCGGTTGAGGTCACCAACCCGCGTTCAAACAGGTCGATGGCGATTTCATAGCTGTAAGGCGCCAGATGCGCGCCGCGAATATCCAGCTCCTTGCGGTCGCCGATGATCGACCAATCGACGGTGGTTTCCTTGCCGAATACGCTGAATTCGACGAAACGCCCCAGCTTGCGGATCATCTGCAGCCCCTGGGTTACGCCGATCGGCGCGCCGGTGGCTTCGATATAAACGTCGCAGCCGTAGCCGCCGGTCAGCGATTTGACTATCTGGTCGGCATCTTCCTTTAACGGGTTGATCACCACGTCGGCGCCGAAGGCTTTCGCCAGCGCCAGGCGCTCGTCGATGGCGTCGATGACGATAAGCTTCTTCGGCGTCTTCAGCCGGGCGACCTGCACCATGCACAGCCCCAGCGGCCCGGCGCCGGCCAGCACCACCACGTCGTCCAGCTGAATATCCCCGCGCGCCACGGTGTGGATCGCGCAGGCCATAGGTTCGATCAGCACCGCGTCTTCATGGCTGAGGCTTTCCGGGATCTTGTGCACGATGGCGTTTTCCGAGAAGCGCATGTATTCCGCCATGCCGCCCTCCGCCACGTCTTTCTGGAAGCCGTAGATGTTGTGGGTTTCACACATCCAGTAGCTGCCGGATTTGCAATAGCGGCAGTCCCAGCAGGGAACGATCTGTTCGGCGATCACCCGCTCGCCGATCCGGTACTTCCCCTCCGCGCCCTCGCCCATGGCGGCGATGCGGCCGTAAAACTCGTGGCCGGGCACCACCGGCGGCTTGACCCACGGGTTTTCCCCCCAGAACATCTGCGCGCCGTTTTTGCACTTGCAGTCGCCGGCGCAGATGCCGCAGCCTTCCACCTTGATCACCAACTCGCGGGCCTTCGGCAGCGGCGTAGGGACCTGCTCAAAACGATAATCCTGCGGTCCGTGGCACACTACGGCGCGCATTTTTTCAGGCAACTGGCTCATCAATCCCTCCAAAAACAAACGTTAAGTTACTGTAAAATAGCAATGTTGACGTTGTCATTTTTATGCAAATAAAAAAAAGGTTAAATTAACCTAATGATTTTAATTGATTTAACATAAGAAACCTCGAAAAACAGAAAATGACAACGTAAACATTGACCATCATATAACCAAAGCTGCAAAAATAATTGTTTGATCGAAATCACATATCGTTAACATTGCGGCTAAAAATGCTACAAACCCGACAGCGATCCCACTATGAATGAGGTGAAAGATCGCCGGAGGATCCTTGCAGAGGGGCAATGGTTTGAAAATAAACAGAAACAGTCTAGCCGATGCCGCAGTAGCGGTATCGCATCCGCTCATATCGGGAAGAGTTTGCCCGGTACGGCATGACGCTTCTCCACGCGTTGATGCGTTTTTTAAACGGCGTTTACATACTGAAGAAAAGGCGCGGTTCAGGCATAGCAAGCGCCGGTAAAGGCGTTGGGAGGATAAACAGAGGGGGAACACAGGGGCCAGGCGCAACGCCTGGCCCGATAAAGCAGGTTACTTCACTTCGCCCATCGCTTTCAGCTTTTTGGACAGCTCGCGACGCTCTTTGGACAGATCGGCATTTTTGATGATGTAGTCATCAACGCGATCTTCATAGTCGCTGCGCATGTTGGCGATGATGCCCTGAATGTCTTCAATGCTCATGCCGGGTTTGATGTACTCACTCAGGTTGTCGAGCAGCAACACGCGCTTCTGGTTATCACGAATTTTCTTTTCGTTGTCGACGATTTCGCGCTGCAGCTTATTTTTACGGCGGAACATACGCACAAACTCCAGAACGTCCTGGAAACTCGGCTTATTTGCATTATCCATCTTCATACCCTTGCTTTAGTAATACACAGATTCATTTGCTTACGGCCACAATGGCACCAAGATACAGGTTTGTGGCGGTCAGGCACAACTCTCATTGCCTTATCTTACCCACTTTAGGCCATCGGCCAAAACCGAAAGCGCTCGCTTCATGATCTGACCCCTTATTCAGGACCGCCGGCGGTGCACACCTTGAGCAGGTCGCCAAGCTCCTCCAACTGCCGCGCCAGTACCATGCTCAGCCACACATAGCCGTAAATCGGCGCTTCGCCGTGTTGGCTGACGCTGGCCTCGCGCATCAGGATTTGCAACTCGCCGGCGATTTCCCCCAGTTGCCCCGCCGCGGCCTGCCGCCGTTGCTGCGGCCCTTCACGCATCAGCGCCGCCAGCGACGCCAATGAACTCAGCGTCAGCAGCTGGGCGCTGCGCAAAGTCTTGGCATTCAGCATGATGAAGTGAGTCTCGCGCGAGGCCCAGTAGGCATCGGCCAACAGCTCCAGCGTGCACACCAGGTTGCGGCTGAGGGTCTGCACCGCTTCGAACACCGCCCTGGGGATATGGGTTTCCTTGCTGCCGGGCACGATCAGGCCGCGCAGCTTGACCACCTGATTAAGCAAGTCTTTCAGCTGCGGCTCCAACCGCGGCCGCTCAATCACGTTGGGCGAAAGATAGGCGCTATAGATCCTGCCGGCGTTCTGCAGGCAGTCGGCCATCTGCATGCGCCACAGAATATAGGCCCGCTGCGGGTAAATGCTGGTGAACAGCAGCGCCAGCAGGGAACCGAAGATCACATCGCCGCTGCGCCACAGCGCGGTATGCATGTCGCCGGCGCCGGCGCCGCACACCACCGCCAGCGTGATCCCCACCAGCAACGCCATATAAGGCCGCTTGCCCAGCGTCAGGTAGCCGCAGAGAAACATCACCCCCCCGCACCAGGCCAGCATCAGCGGCAGCGAATACAGTTCCAGATACAGGGCGATCAGCCCGGAGGCGGCGCCGAACACCGTGCCGGCGATGCGCTGCAGCGCCCTTTGCAGCACGTTGCCCCAGAAAGATATCGGCCCCATCACCACCACCAGGGTGATCAGCGGCCAGGTGCCTTCGGGCACCTCCAGCAGGCGGATAAGCAGGAAGGTCAGGATAAACGCCAACCCGATGCGCACCCCGTGCACGATGCGGTAATGGCGGTAGGTCAGCAGTTCAAACGGCGAAATCTTTCTGTCGAGGCGCACAATGCATCCGGTTAATACGGGCCAGAGGCTTAGTTTAGCGGAGGAAGACGACGGGAGAAAAGGCGAATGAGGCGTCCCCCATTCGCCCCCGGCCTAGGCGACGTACTTGTCGACCAGCGCACGCAGGACGGCGGCGGTTTCCGCATCCATTACGCCGTCATACTTTTGCTGACGGAAATGCAGCTGGAAAGCGCGCACCAGCTGGCGGTACCCTTCTGCATTGGTGGCCGCCGAGGTGTCGTAGCCGTATTTGGCGAACAGCGCCAGCAGTTCCTGCTGCGCAGGCAGGCCCTGGCTGCAATAGCTTTGCTGATGCCGCTGCTTTACCGCGTCGTCGTACCAGGCGCCGACCCCGGCCTGATGCAGCTGCCGCCAGGGGAACTGCGGGCCCGGATCGCTCTTGCGGCCCGGCGCGATGTCGGAGTGGGCCACCACGTTGACCGGGGTGATATCCGGGTAGCGCTGCAGGATGTTTTGCGCCAGCCGGGTCACCGCCGCAATCTGCTGCGGATCAAACGGCGGAAAGGTGATGTCTTCTCCATCGCCGCTCGCCAGGTTGACGATCTCGATGCCGATCGCCGTGTCGTTGAGGTTATTGCGGTTGCCCCACTGGCTGGCCCCGGCGTGCCAGGCGCGTTCGTTCTCGTCCACCAGGTTGAAAATGCGCACGCCGCTGAAGCCGGCGGCCTGGTAACCGGGATCGGTCGGATCCGGCACCAGATAATGGGCGCTGACCGACTTGCCGGTCAGGGACTGGACGGAATCGACAAAATTTTGCGCCGTATAATGCAGCACCAGGAAGCGCACGCGGTGGCCAAAGCTGGCGACCGAACGGTAGCTGTTGTAATCAATCTTGAACATCGTAAATTCCCTCTTCTCGGTTGATTTCACTGAACGGCTCATCATCATGACTGGCCGTTCTCTCGGCGTGAGCCTGCAGACCCCCTCTTTGTTTTAGCTAAACGCTAAATCTCGCGCAAGCGTTTTTTAGCAAAAACGTTATTTACCTTTTTGCTAAAGAGTGAGATCATCCGCAGATGGAAACTAAAGAAATAAGACGCAACAACCTGCGCGAACTGATGGCCCGCTACGCCCGGCAAGGCGTCAACCAGAACGAGTTCGCCGCCCTGGTTGAATCCTCTGCGCCCACGCTGAGCCAAATCATCGGTGAAAAATCCTCCCGCAATCTTGGCGACAACCTCGCCAGGCGGATAGAGGCCAGGCTGGATCTGCCCAAAGGCTGGTTTGACGTGTTTCATGAAAAGCAGCTGACCCGTCCGTTCGACAACGTGGCGGCAGAATCCGACTTTCAACCCGCCCGCCTGAAACCGGTGGTGTGGGAGGACACCGAACAGGACAAGGAAGAGTTCGTGGAGATCCCGCTGCTGGATATCGATTTTTCCGCCGGCGACGGCTGCTATGAAATCGTCGATCGCGAAGAGTTTTCGCTGATCTTCCGCCGCTACTATCTGCACAAGATGGGGGTGGCGGTGAACGCGGCGCGGATTATCCGCATCTCGGGCTCCAGCATGGAGCCGCGCCTGCAGGATGGCGACGTGGTGGGCATCAATACCGACGACACCCGCATTCGCGAAGGCAAGACCTACGCGATACGCCACGGCAACCTGCTGCGGGTGAAAATTTTGATCGAGCAGCCCGACGGCGGCGTCGTCATCCGCTCGCTCAACCGGGAAGAATATCAGGACGAGCACCTCAGCTACCAGCAGCGCAAAGAGCAGCTGGTGGTGCTGGGGCGGGTGTTCTGGTCTTCGTCGTCCTGGTGACGCGCAACCGGGCGCTTACTTGAAGTCCACCACCATCTGCTGCTGGATCGTCAGGCCGCGGGTCGACTGCACGCAGCTGTGGATGTAGTCGGTAAAGCGCGGCGGCTTCGGCATGCCCAGCTTGAGTATCTTCTCATTGCTGAAACGCACGTTGAGCATGGCGAATGACCCGTACAGCCGCATCGCTTTCAGCATCAGCCGCTCATTGCACGGGCCGAAGATATCTTTCAGCTGCCTGCGCATTTTTACCAGCGCGTCATAGTTGACCTGCGCGTAAGCATCGCCGACCGGCGCCTTTTCCAGCGCGGCGGCCATGGCGCGATCGATATCGGCGAAGCTGACGCTGCTCCCTTCCCCGGCGGAAATATGGTAGACGTCGTTTTCCAGCGGGCCGCTGTTCATCAGCATCACCAGCGCGTCGGCGCAGTAATCCGCCGGGATCACATCGATGTTATCCTGCAGCGAGCACATGAACTTGCGCAGCATCAGCGCCATGCTGAACACCCAAAAAATGCTGCTGGAGGGCTGGCAGCCGAGGCGGGTATGGCCCACCACAATCGACGGCCGGGCGATCACCAGCGGCAGCTGCGGGCAGCGCTGGCGCATCAGCTGCTCAATGGTGGATTTGGAACGGGTGTACTCCACCAGATGCTCGGCGCCCTCTTCAAACTCGCCGCTTTCCGCCACCAGCGAACCCGGCTCAGGCGCACAGGACATCGCGGTGCCGACGTGCAGGAAACGTTGCAGCCCTTTTACCTGCGCCATTCTTTCGGCAAAGGCCAGCGTGCCCTCCACATTCACTTTCCAAATGAGCGGGTTATTGCCGAATGACGCAACCGCCGCACAATTGATAACGTGCGTGACATTATCGATACGCGAGTCAGATAAAAAAGCTTCCGGCTCGGATAAGTCGCCCAACAATATATTTTCTTTCGTTATTTTAGATAATAGATTGGCGGCGACATTAAATTTTTCCATATTGGCTTTTATACGCGCCAACCCCCGCGGCGCATCCTCTGCACGCACTAACAACAGGCAGTTAATGTTTTGATTTTCATTCAGTAACTTCTCAAGAACCGCACCACCGAGAAAGCCGGTAGCGCCAGTCAACAGCAGCGTTTTCATAATAATTATCCACAATGGCATTGAATGAGGCTGATTGTATGCGTGGATATTTAAACAAATATTAAATAAAACCTCGGAGTGTTTAGTTATCTTTTCTTAATATTATCTTAAGAATGTTTTGAAACACCCGCGCGGCATTTGGTAACAAATTGGCGTTAAAATGACGGGAGTTAATCAGCGTCGTTTAAATATCATTGATGTTGTCTCTGATTTAATTTACTTCTCAGCATAACTTTTCTTTTCCCCTGGAGGGCGTATGACCTATAACCAAAAAGTTTGGTTGGGTATATTACTGCTGTGCAGTTTTTTTTGGCTGGCGGTGATCGGCGGTATTTCTTCGCTCAATGGCGACCTTGAGCGCGTCGGTCAGCATCGCCAGAGCGACGAGCTGGCGGCGCAACACGGCCAAATCCATCACGACACCCGCACGGCGCAAGGGACTCCCCCCTTGCCGCCAACCGCCTGATCCCCCCGTTATGGGTAGGGACAAGCACCGCTAACGATCCTATGATGCCCTGAGATTTACAGGGAGATAAAAATGACTCGAAAGCTGGATAGCTTGCCCCAGGCGGAACGTGAAAAAATCGAAGCCGACTTATTGGCCATCAGCGTTATCTATAACGAACGCTACGGCATCGCCTCCACTCAGGCCGATGCGGAACAACAGGTGCCCGAACACCTGCGCGCCTATTTTTTTCAGCGTCTGAATTACTACCGCGGTGCGTAATAACGCGCATTTCGCTAACCACCGCTTGGCATCGCGCATCTCGCCGTTACAATAGGGGCATATTCATTCGCCACTGAAGAGATGCGATTTTGAGCAGCAAGGCACCGGCCACATTCTACATCCACGACTACGAAACCTTCGGCAAAAGCCCATCGATGGACCGCCCGGCGCAGTTTGCCGGCGTGCGCACCGACATGGATTTCAACATCATCGAAGAGCCGCTGGTGATCTATTGCGCCCCGGCCGATGATTACCTGCCGGAGCCAGAAGCGGTGATGATCACCGGCATCACGCCGCAGCAGGCGCGGGCCAAAGGCGTCAACGAGGCGGAATTCGCCCGCCAGATCCATCAGGCGTTCAGCGTGCCCGGCACCTGTATTTTGGGATACAACAATATCCGCTTCGATGACGAAGTCAGCCGCAACATTTTCTACCGCAGCTTCTACGATCCCTATGCCTACAGCTGGCAAAACGGCAACTCGCGCTGGGATCTGCTGGACGTGATGCGCGCCTGCCATGCGCTGCGCCCGGACGGCATCGTCTGGCCGGAAAACGAAGAGGGTTTCCCCAGCTTCCGTCTGGAACACCTGACCCGCGCCAACGGCGTCGAGCATACCCAGGCGCACGACGCCATGTCGGACGTTTACGCCACCATCGCCATGGCCAGGCTGGTCAAGCAGGCGCAGCCGCGGCTGTTTGATTTTCTGCTGCAGCACCGCAACAAGCACAAGCTGAATGCGCTGATCGACATCGCCGAAATGACCCCGCTGGTGCACGTTTCCGGCATGTTCGGCGCTGCGCGCGGCAACACCAGCTGGGTTTCGCCGCTGGCCTGGCACCCGGACAACAAGAACGCGGTGATCATGTGCGACCTGGCCGGCGACATGACCCCGTTGCTGACCCTGAGCGCCGAGCAGCTGCGCGAGCGGCTGTATACCCGCCGCGACGAGTTGGCCGCTGGCCAGGCGCCGGTGCCGATCAAGCTGGTACACATCAACAAGTGCCCGGTGCTGGCGCCGGCCAAAACGCTGCTGCCGGAAAATGCCGAGCGGCTGGGCATCGATCGCCAGGCCTGCCTGCAGAATCTGCAGCTGCTGCGTCAGCATCCGGAAGTGCGCGAAAAAGTGGTGGCGCTGTTTGCCGAAGCCGAGCCTTTCAAGGGGTCCGATGACGTCGACGCCCGGCTGTACGACGGTTTCTTCAGCGATGCCGACAAGGCGGCGATGAAGATTATCCAGCAAACCAAGCCGCAAAACCTGCCGGCGCTGGATCTGGCCTTCAGCGACGATCGCATGAAAGAGCTGCTGTTCCGCTTCCGCGCGCGCAACTACCCGAATACGCTGGACGACGCCGAGCAGCGCCGCTGGCTGCAACACCGGCAGGAAGCGCTGAGCGCGGAGCGGGTGCAGAATTACCTGCTGCAGCTGGAAGCGTTGTATAACCTGCACGAAGGGGACAAAGAAAAAACCGCGCTGCTGAAAGCGCTGTTTGACTACGGCCGCGAGCTGGCGGGCTAATACGCAAAAAAGGCCGCATAAGCGGCCTTTTTCTTTAATCGCGTAAAGCGTTCTTTCGCGTTATGCGGCGTCTTCGCTCGCCTGCGGTACCGGCAAGCGGAAGCTGCGGGTCACCACGGCCAGGTAGATCAGGCCAATCGCCGCCCACACCAGGCCCAGCGTCATCGAGCTGGCTTCCAGGTTAATCCACAGCGCGCCCACGGTCAGCGCGCCCATCACCGGCAGGATCAGGTAGTTGAAGGTATCCTTCAGCGTGCGGTTCATCTTGTCGCGGATATAGAACTGCGAGATCACCGACAGGTTGACGAAGGTGAAGGCCACCAGCGCACCGAAGTTGATCAGCGCGGTAGCGGTAACCAGGTCAAACGACACCGCCGACAGCGCGATGGCGCCCACCAGCAGCACGTTCAGCGCCGGGGTGCGCCATTTCGGGTGCACATAGCCGAAGAAACGGCTTGGGAACACGCCGTCGCGGCCCATCACGTACATCAGACGCGAAACGCCCGCGTGCGCCGCCATGCCGGATGCCAGCACCGTGACGCAAGAGAACACCAGGATCACCGACTGGAAGAACTTGCCCGCCACGTACAGCATGATTTCAGGCTGCGACGCGTCAGGTTCCTTGAAGCGCGAGATGTCCGGGAAGTACAGCTGCACGAAGTAAGACACCACGATAAAGATCACCCCGCCGATCAACGCGGTCAGGAAGATGGCTTTCGGGATCACTTTCTCCGCGTCTTTGGTTTCTTCGGACAGCGAGCTGATGCCGTCGAAGCCGAGGAACGAGAAGCACAGGATGGTCGCGCCGGTAATCATCGGCACCACGTGGGCGTTCTCGGACCAGAACGGACGGCTGCTGACCAGCGTGCCGGCGCCTTCGCCGTGATAAACGCCGTTAATCACCAGGCCGAGGAACACGATCATGATCGCCACCTGCACCACCACGATGATCGAGTTCAGGTTGGCCACCAGCTTGATGCCGCGCAGGTTGAAAAGGGTCATCAAACCGACCAGTGCGGCCACGAAAATCCACGACGGCACGCCAGGGAAGATGGCTTCCAGGTAAATTTTGGCCAGCAGGATGTTGATCATCGGCATGAACAGGTAGTCCAGCAGCGATGACCAGCCCACCATAAAGCCGACGTGCGGGCTGATGGCTTTCTGGGCGTAGGTATAGGCGGAACCGGCCGAAGGGAATTTCTTCACCAGCTTGCCGTAGCTCAGGGCGGTAAACAGGATCGCCAGCAGAGCGAAGGCGTACGCGGTCGCGACGTGACCATCGGTCAGGCCGGATACGATGCCGAAGGTATCGAAGATGGTCATTGGCTGCAGGTAAGCCAGGCCCATCATCACTACCGGAACTAAAGTCAGGGTTTTACGCAGCTGAGTGCGCTGAGCCGGAGCGGCGCTGATGATGTTATCGGACATTGTTCAGCCCCCCCTTACCTTCTGCCTTGCGGATGGTGGACACGCCAAGACTTAAGGTTGCGGGGAAACTTCGCAACGAGCGACTTAATTCTAAAAGAAGGGGATTGGAAGCTGGATAGCGGGTCAAGGAAGCCTCGACTGCTCCATAATCGCTGCGGCCGCAGCGGAAACCGGCGGGCACCGGCGCTAAAGTGAAAAATTGCCCCATCTTTCTTATCCTCATGAGTCACGACCATAAAGTTTTGTTTGATCGTGCACGAAACTGTTTATCTATCCGGATCGGTGTCCGGCCTCGCTTGGTGTATGAAACGCTCAGTTTGTAAAACACAAATGCAAAAAAAATAACCGACGCTTTAAAACGTCGGCTATCTGCATTGGGGGTATTTTGCACCAGAATGCCTCCGGATGACAAGATCCGGAAACCTTCTTACACAAATTCTTTTGGCGATCGTTCGGAAACCCGCCTGCCAGGCGAATTAATCCGCTATTAACCCGCTCGCCGTCAGAACGATGTCACTAACTTTACGCCCATTCAGGCATTTTTCAACATCCAGTCGATCTCGGTTTCCGTCACCAGCCGCTCGAACTGCATCAGCTCGTCCATCTTGCAGGCATGATAGACGCGGGCGAAGCGTTCGCCGAGGTACTGGGTCAGCTCGCGTTGATGCTCGAACTCATACAGCGCGTCGCTCTGGCGGATCGGGAACGGCAGCCCTTCCTGCTCCAGCCCGTTGCCGGTCACCGGCTCAGGCAGCGGCAACGCGTTGTCCAGGCCGTACAGAATGCCCGCCAGAATAGCGGCCACCACCAGATAAGGATTGGCGTCGGCCCCCGCCACGCGGTATTCCACCCGGTGGTTTTCCGGCTCGCCGATCGGAATGCGCAGCGCCACCGTGCGGTTGTTATGCCCCCAGGAGGCCTGAGTCGGCACGTACATGCCCGGCTGGAAGCGGCGGAAGGCGTTGACGTTCGGCGCCAGCAGCGCCATCGACGCCGGCATCAGCGTAATCATCCCGGCCAGCGCGCGATGCAGCAGCGGCGAATCTTCCCCCGCGGCGTCGGCGAACAGGTTTTTCCCCTCGCCGTCCAGCATGCTGATGTGCACGTGCATGCCGCTGCCGGCGTATTCCTCGTAGGGTTTGGCCATAAAGGTGGCGTGCAGATGGTGGTTTTCCGCCACCAGCCGCACCAAACGCTTCAGCGCCAGCGCGTGGTCGCAGGCCTGCAGCACGTTGTCGGTATGCTGCAGGTTAACCTCAAACTGACCGGGCGAGGCCTCAGCCACCGCGCCGTCGGCCGGCAGCCCCTGCATCTGCGCCAGGGTGTCGATGTCGTTCAGCACCTCGGCAAAATGGTTCAGGTTATCCAGCGAATAGACCTGGCTCTGCATGTTGCGCTCCTGGGTGCCGGGCGCGCACGGCGGCTGCAGATACCCTTCCGAGTCTCGCTGTCGATCGATGAGATAGAACTCCAACTCTACCGCTACCACCGGGAACAAGCCGCGCTGGCGCAACGCCTGCCATACTCGATTCAGGACATTGCGGGGTTCAACGTCAAAGGGAGTGCCATCTTCATCCAGCATGGTCAGCAATACCTGACCGATATTTTCCGGGTCCGCCGCCGAGGGGGTCAGCGAGCCGGGCACCGGCATGCACACGCGGTCCGGTTCGCCAAGCTCCTGGCCCAGACCGGCCTCTTCCACCACGTTGCCGAGGATATCCATAGCGAATACCGAGGCGGGGAAGTAACAGCCTTTTTCCAGTTTTTTCAGCCCTGAGACGGGAATGCGTTTGCCGCGGAAGGAACCATTCAGATCGGTGAGAAGGATATCGATATACTGCGTGGAGGGGTGGCGTTCCAAATAGTGAGCGACCTCACGTTGGAACGCGCTACTTCGCCTCTCTTCATTGTGCTGCGCAAAATTTTCAACTGCCGCGATATTGGTTTGCATAGGTCACCCGCCATTATGCTCAGAGAGCGCCTTGGCGCCCACTTGCCGCTCGATTCAACACATGGTCTGATTTCTCTGTAGACTGCGCCGGAACGGGCGCTCAAAATAACATCCATAATATGAAACATAGCCTTAACAGAATGGGTTTGCAAATGTTACAATCCTGTTTGATTATTCGCCACCGGCTGCTAAATTGATAAAATATTGACCGAAAAGGCCTTGGCGCCATTTTCGCGTACAGAATTTCGTCCGTCGCAACGAGGGTGACCATGGGCAATATATTTTCCAAACCCGGCCCAACTACCGATATCATGCTGTGTCGATATCACTCAGACAGGCGCCCGATACCGTTATTCATTTCTGCCTGTCGTCCCTATCAGAAGGAAGTACCGCTATGAGCGAAGTCAGCTTGGCGCCGGGCAAGCGCCTGTCACAGATCCGTTTGCAGTTGGGTTTGTCGCAGCGCCGGGTCGCCGAACTGTCCGGGTTAACCCACAGCGCAATCAGCACCATCGAACAGGACAAGGTCAGTCCGGCCATCAGCACGCTGCAAAAGCTGCTGAAGGTGTATGGGCTGTCGCTGTCGGAATTCTTTGCCGAGCCGGAAGCCGCCGACGAACCCAAGGTGGTGATCAACGCCGCAGACCTGATCGAAATCGGCAGCCAGGGCGTATCGATGAAGCTGGTGCATAACGGCAACCCGGCGCGCAACCTGGCGATGATGCTGGAAACCTACCAGCCCGGCACCACCACCGGCGAGAAGATCAAGCATCAGGGCGAGGAGATCGGCACCCTGCTGGAAGGCGAAATCGTGCTGACCATCAACGGCCAGAGCTATTGCCTGTCCGCCGGCCAGAGCTACGCCATCAACACCGGCATTCCGCACAGCTTCAGCAATACCTCGGCGCGCGTCTGCCGCATCGTCAGCGCGCACACCCCCACCACCTTCTGACGCCGGAGCAAAGACATCCATTGCGACGTCTGCATCGTCGGCGGCGGTTTTACCGGCCCGTCGTCGGCGCTGCACCTGACGAAGGCGGGTTGCCGCGTCGTGGTTCCGGCAGCGGCGCGCATCGGCTGGGGATCTGACGCCCCGCCCGCTCAAGGATTTTTTTCGTCTTAGTTATGTCATTTAGTGGCTTGTCAAAATCGCGATCTGTGTTACAAAAGATCACCTTTAGCCATCTAAACACCTAAACGTCCCGATCACACTATGCCAACCGCCACGCCCTCACGCCTCGAGATGCGCAATATCTCGATCGCCTTCGCCGGCTTCAACGCGCTGCAGAATGTCGATTTCACCCTGCAGGGCGGTTCCACCCATGCGCTGGTCGGCGCCAACGGCGCGGGCAAGTCGACGCTGATGGCGATCTTGTCCGGCGCGCACGACCACTACCGCGGAGACATTCTGATCGACGGCCGGGCGGTGGATATCCATTCCCCGCTGCAGGCGCGCCGACACGGCATCCATGTGGTGCAGCAGGAGGTCGACGTGGCGTTGATTCCGCAGCTGTCGGTGGCGGAAAACATCATGCTGGACTGGCTGAATGAGCCGGGCCACCTGCTGAACTGGGCCGAACTGCACCGCCGGGCGGCGCGGCTGCTGCAACAGCTGGAACTGAAGCTCAGCCTGCGCCGGCGCCTGGCCGACTGCACGCTGGCGGAAAAACAGCAGGTGTTGCTGGCGCGGGCGCTGTCGCACCGCTGCCGCTTTCTGGTGCTGGACGAACCCACCGCCCCGCTGGATCGCGCCGAGAGCGAACGCCTGTTCCGGGTGGTGCGCCGCCTGCGGTCCGAAGGCATCGGCATCGTGTTTATTTCTCATCGCATTCATGAGCTGAGTGAGGTTTGCGACCGGCTGACGGTGCTACGCGACGGGCGCCACGTCAGCGAGGACGCCATGCACGGCCTGAGCGGCGAACAGGTGGTCGAGAAAATGCTCGGCCACCGGCTGGACGACATCTTCCCGCCGCCGCGACCGCCGCACGGCGACCGCCCGCTGCTGCAGGTGCAGGGTCTGCACGACAGGCACAAGCTGCGCGACGTCTCGCTGCGGCTGCATCGGGGAGAGATCCTCGGCATCGCCGGGCTGGCCGGCGCCGGCAAAACCGAGCTGTGCAAGGCGCTGTTCGGCGCCGCGCCGGCGCGCATCGAGCGCGGCGAGCTGCGCGGCCAGCCCTGGCGGCCGCGCGCGCCGCACCTGTCGGTCGAACAAGGGCTGGCGCTGGTGCCGGAAGAGCGCCGCAAGGAAGGCATATTCATCGATGAAGCGATCCCGATGAACCTGAGCGTCAGCGCCGACGACAGCTTCTCGCGCTGGAGCCTGTTCAGCCGGCGCCGGGAGCTGCGCTGGGCGCAGGACATCATGCGGCGCCTGAGCATTCGCGCCTCCGGCCCGCAACAGCGGCTGGCGCGGCTGTCCGGCGGCAATCAGCAGAAGGTGGCGATCGGCAAATGGCTGCGCGGCGACGCCGAGGTGCTGATTTTCGACGAGCCGACCAAAGGCGTGGATATCCAGGCCAAGCAGGAGCTGTTCAGCCTGATCGACGGGCTGGCGCGCGCCGGCAAGGGCATCATCTATGCCTCGGGCGAGTTCGCCGAGCTGGTTGGCCTGTGCGATCGCATCTGCGTGCTGTGGGACGGCCGCGTCGTGGCGGAGCTGAACGCCGCCGATATTGATGAAGAAACGCTATTACTGTATTCCACCGGAGGAACCCCAGCGTGAGTAAAGAATTATCCTTACAGAATGCCCGCCCCTGGCGCCATCAGCTGTTTGAGTTTCTCTATAAATGGGGCATGCTGCTCACCGTCGTGGCGCTGATCGCGCTGTTCGGCCTGGCGTCGGATAACTTCCTCGATCCCAATAACATCATCAATATTCTGCGTTCGATCGCCATCGTTACGGTGATCGCCATCGGCGTCTCTATTTCGCTGTCGGTCGGCGGCTTCGATTTGTCGGTCGGCTCCACCGCCTCGCTGGCCAATGCGCTGGTGATTTCGCTGTTCGTCTGGCACGGCTTCGGCACCGCCGGCGCCATAGTGTTGACGCTGCTGCTGTGCACGCTGGTCGGCCTGTTCAACGCCTTGCTGATCGTGGTGCTGAAAATCCCCGATATGCTGGCCACCCTGGCCAGCCTGTTCGTCATCCAGGGGGTGGCGATGACCTACAGCTATGGCGGCTCGATTACCCAGAACATGGTCTTGCCGAGCGGGGATATGGCGGAGGGGACGATCCCCGAGGTGTTTTCCACCCTCGGCCAGGTGCCGGTGATCGTGCTGATCATGCTGGCGGTCACCCTGGTGGTCCAGCTGTTCCTGTCGCTGACCAAGCACGGCCGGCGCATGTACGCCATCGGCGGCAATCCCGAGGCCGCGCGCCTTTCAGGTATCCGCACCGTACGTTACAGGGTTTCCGCCTATGTCATTTCTGCCCTGCTGGCCTCGCTTGGCGGCATATTGCTGGCGTCACGTATTGGTTCCTCTCAGGTCAATGCCGGCGGCGGTTATCTGATGGATGCGGTCGCCGCGGCCTATATCGGCTTTTCGCTGGCCGGCTCCGGCAAACCCAACGCGCTCGGCACCCTGGTCGGCGCAGTGATCCTCGGCGTGCTGCAGAACGGCCTGGTGATGCTTTCGGTCCCTTATTACGCGATGGATATTATCAAAGGCCTGGTGCTGGCATTGGCGCTGGCCATCACCTACATCCAGAAACGCTAAGCCTGACGGCGCAGCCCCGCTGCGCCGCTTTTCCCTTTAATTCATCCGGTTACTCCCTTCTTTATTGACGCAATCATACAAATGATACGAATTATCATTTGCGTTTACATTTGGTTTGAAATCCTTACAATACCCTGACGCAACGCGGGCGAAACGATGCATTTCGCCGCGGCAATGGAATTATTTATCCAATTATTCAATACGTTAATAAACAACACTAAACCAGGAAAGGTTTGCCTCATGGAAAAGCCACGCTATAACAGACTCGCCGCATTGATTATCGCCTCACTCAGCAGCGCCGGCGCGCTGGCCGCACCGCAGGACGACGCTCAGGACACCATGGTGGTCACCGCCTCCGGTTTCCAGCAAAAGATCCAGGACTCCGCCGCCTCGATCTCGGTGATCCCGCGCCAGCAGATTGAAGACAAGGCCTATCGCGACATCACCGACGCGCTGAAAGACGTGCCGGGCGTGGTGGTTACCGGCGGCGCAAGCAGCAGCGACATCAGCATTCGCGGCATGTCGTCCAAATACACGCTGATCCTGGTGGACGGCAAGCGCGTAGACACCCGCGGTACCCGCCCGAACAGCGACAACTCCGGCATCGAGCAAGGCTGGCTGCCGCCGCTGGAAGCCATTGAACGCATCGAAGTGGTGCGCGGGCCGATGTCCTCGCTGTACGGCTCCGACGCCATGGGCGGCGTGATCAACGTCATCACCCGCAAAACCTCCCGCACCGAGTGGAAAGGCTCGCTGCACGGCGACGCCACCCTGCAGGAAAACCGCAACTCCGGCGATCTGTTCCAGACCAACGCCTACGCCTCCGGCCCGCTGATTGAAGGCCTGCTCGGCCTGCGGGTCAACGGCCTGCTGTCGCGCCGCGCCGAGGACAAGATCCTTAACGGCTTCAACGAACAGCGCATGCGCAGCGGCACCGCGGTGTTCACGCTGACGCCGGACGACAAAAACGAATTCGACTTCGAGGTCGGCCGCTCGCTGCAGGACCGCAACAGCACGCCGGGCAAATCCATGGCGGCCGAAAACTGCCGCAACAATAAATGCACCCAAAACAGCGTCAGCGACAGCCTCTATACCCGCACCAACTACGCCCTGACCCACAA
Organism: Serratia ficaria; assembly: GCF_900187015.1. Taxonomy (NCBI): domain Bacteria; kingdom Pseudomonadati; phylum Pseudomonadota; class Gammaproteobacteria; order Enterobacterales; family Yersiniaceae; genus Serratia; species Serratia ficaria. The sequence continues at coordinate 3,525,311 of NZ_LT906479.1, forward strand.
CGGCTATTACGACTTCGGCAACTCCACCAGCTACATTCAGCGTGAAGAAACCAATAACCCGGGCCGTGACATGAAGATGTACAACACCATCTTCAATACCCAGAACCAATTCGAGCTGGGGTCGCACATGCTGAACCTCGGCGGGCAGTACCGTTACGAAAAACTGAGCGACGGCGGCAATCAGCTGGACGCCGCCGACGGCTTGAGCAAGTTGACCCGCTGGAGCTGGGCGCTGTTCGCCGAGGATGAATGGGCGCTGACCAACGACTTCAGCCTGACGACCGGCATCCGTATGGATCAGGACCAAAACTACGGCAACCACTGGACGCCGCGCATGTACGGCGTGTGGCATCTGACCGAACAGTGGACGCTGAAAGGCGGCGTCTCCGCCGGCTACCGCTCGCCGGACCTGCGCCAATCCTCCGCCAACTGGGGGCAAATTACCGGTGGCGGGCGTACGTCGATCATTATCGGCAACCCGGATCTGCAGCCTGAGAAGAGCCTGAGCGAAGAGATCGGCCTGATGTGGGATAGCCTCAAAGGCATCAACGCCGGCGTAACGGTGTTCAACACCGACTTCAAAGACAAGATCACCGAGGTACGCCGCTGTGACAGCGGCGATGGCGATGCGCAGTGCATGATCGGCAACACCCCTTACTATTTCATCAGCGATCGCGTCAACGTCGATAAAGCCAATATGCGCGGCGTGGAGGCCACCTTCGGCTGGCAGATCAGCAAAGACTGGAAGTGGAACACCAACTACACCTTTACCTCGTCCGAGCAGAAAAGCGGCGATTTCCAGGGTAAACCGCTGAATCAGATGCCGAAACATATGCTGAACACCGTGCTGGACTGGCAGGCCACTCATGATCTGGGCGTATGGACGCGCGTTAACTTCCGCAGCAAAACCTCGGACTATCTGAGCCGCACCTCGATGGCCAAGAGCACGCCGTCTTACACCTTTGTCGACGCCGGCCTGAGCTACCAGGCGGCGAAAAACCTGCAGCTGACCGGCGGGGTTTACAACATTCTCGACAAGAGCGTGGATTACGATCACTACAACACCACGCTGGACGGCCGCCGTTACACCGTCGGCATGAGCTACAACTTCTGATAAGCGAAAGGCCCTGCAAAGGGCCTTTTTTAGCTGACTTACCGCGCAACCGCGGGCCTAAATCACCGGTTGGTTGACCAAGCCGTCGATCAGCACCTGCGGCGTGCCCTGCGAGCAGCGCTCGATACGGCCGCGCACGCCATACACCCGCGCCAGGCTGTGCGGGGTAATCACCTGTTCCGGCGCGCCGTCGGCAATCACCTCGCCATCCTGCAGCATCAGCACGTGGTCGCCATGGCGCAGCGCGATGTTGATGTCGTGCACCACCACGACCGTGATGATATTGCGCCTGCGGGTTTCGCGCCGCACCAGATCCATCACGTGGAACTGGTAGTTGAGATCGAGCGCGCTCAGCGGCTCGTCGAGCAGCAGCAGCGAAGGCTGGCGGATCAGCGACTGCGCCAACCCCACCAGCTGTTTCTGGCCGCCGGACAGCTGATCGAGATAGCTCAGCGCCAGATGGGCGATGCCCAGCTGTTCCAGCAGCGCCATCACTTCCGCTTCGCTGCCGGCGTTGCTGCGGCCGCCCGAGGCGCGCTGCGCCACGATGATGGATTCCAGCACGTGCAGATGCACCCCGGCGGGCAGCGACTGCGGCAAATAAACCACCTTCTCCGCCCGGCGGGCGAACGGCATCTGCATCAGGTCGCCGTCGTCCAGCCACAGTTTGCCCTGCGCCGGATTCAGCCCGGCCAGCGAACGCAGCAGCGTCGACTTGCCGCTGCCGTTCGGCCCCAGCAATACGGTGATCTGGCCGCGCGGCAGCATCGGCACCGAAAGGTCGCGGATGACCTGGCGCTTCGGATAGCCGGCGGAGAAATGTTCGATACGCAAACCCTGGCTCATACATTCCCCCGGTGGCGCAGAATAATGCTCAGGAAGAACGGCACGCCCACCAGCGAGGTGACGATGCCGACCGGAATGATGACGCCGGGCACCAGATTTTTCGACGCCACCGACGCCATCGACAGCACCAGCGCGCCAATCAGGGCGCTGGCCGGCAGGTAGAAGCGGTGATCTTCGCCAAAAATCATGCGGGCGATGTGCGGCGCCACCAGGCCGATAAAGCCGATCGGGCCGACAAAAGCCACCGCCAGCGCGGAAAGGACGCTGATGCGCAGCAGCGTGGTCAGGCGCAGGCGACGCACGTCAATACCGAAACTTACCGCCCGGTCTTCCCCCAGGCGCAGCGCGGTCAGCTTCCACGAGCTCATCATCGACAGCGGCAGCAGCACGGCGAAAACGCCGAGCAGAATGCCCAGCTTGTCCCACGAGGCCCGCGCCAGGCTGCCCATGGTCCAGAACACCAGGCCCTGCAGCGTGTCTTCGCTGGCGATGAACTGCATCATCGACACCAGCGCGTTGAAGGTAAACACCAGCGCAATGCCGAACAGCACCACGCCGGAGGTGGCCACCCGCGTCCAGCGCGTGATGCCGTCCAGCATCAGCGCGGCGAACAGCGCGAAAATAAAGGCGTTGGCGGAAATGAACCACTGGTCGGGGATGCCCGGAATGCCGATGCCCAGCACGATGGCCAGCGCGGCGCCAAAGGCCGCGGCGGAAGAGACCCCCAGGGTAAAGGGGCTGGCCAGCGGGTTATTCAGGATGGTTTGCATTTCGGCGCCGGCCAGGCCGAGCGCAAAGCCCACCACCACCGCCATCAGCGCGTAGGGCAAGCGAATATCCCATACGATCACGCGGGTGCCGGCGTCCGCCGCCGCCGGGTCGATCAGCGTTTGCCACAGCGAGGACAGCGAGAGCCCGGATGGCCCCATGGTGAAGTCCAGCAGCAGCGAGCCGAGGATCGCCAGGGCCAGCACGCCCATAATCAGTAAGCGGTGACGAAGAATATGCTGATAACGCCCCATCACGTTGACCTCGGGTTGCCCCTTGGCGCCGGTGGCGGGATCGGTGGATACGCTCATTATTTCGGATACCTGTTACGACGATAACGATAGCGGCAGGCGAACGGCCGCTTTTACCTGGAAAGAGTGCTGCATTAACCGTTAAGCAGCCGCCAACAATAAAGCAAACGATAATACTTATCAATCATAACTATCGCTGTAATCGGGCGTATCAAGATGTAACGTTTTATTTTCTATGCTTATTATCCAACGTGCCTGCTGCGGCCATGTTAATTGCCCGGGGTTAACAATTCCGAAAGTGGCCCCCGAACCGGCCCGGCTATGACAAACGACGAGAAAACCACATAGAATCCAAAGCCAAAGCGCTCCGCAACGCATCACCGCGTCCGGACCAGAGGTTCCAGTCCCTATTATGCACAGGGCTTTATTGATGAGGCTGCAATGAGAAGTCCACCTACCAGGTTAACGCCCAAGAGGCCGGCGCTGCTGCATTGGCTGCTGCACAGCCCGCTGCATGCCGACGACGGCCCTTTCCAACGCCAGCTGCGGCTTACGCTGGTGCCTTCCCCGCTGACGCCCTGGCTGAACGCCGCCGGCCCGGCGCTGCTGCTGGCCGGCTATGCCTGGCTGAGCCATCTGCTGGTCGGCATTGGGCTGCTGCTGCTGCTGTTGCTGCTGACCGCCGGGCGCTGGTGGCTGGCGCGCCATCGTTCGCCGAATTGGCCGAACGCCATGCTGGTGATGGCGCTGCTGTGGGCCGCGCTGGTCGGCGCCGGCGCCGTGCTGGCGATGCTGTCGGGGCGCTTCGTGCTGATCCTGTTCGCCGGGCTGGCGGTGACCGCGCTGGCCTGCTGGCTGATGCAGCGTCACGCCGCGGCGCCGCGCTTCGCGCTGCTGGAAGTGATGGTACTGACCCTGCCCTATCTGCTGACGGCGCCGCTGTCGCGGGTGCAAAACCTGTTTCTGCTGGCCGACATCACGCCGCTGTGGGTGCTGCTGGCCCACGGCTTAATTGCCCTCTACCACCGGCAGCTGGTGCTGCGCGTCACCCTGGCGTGGGAAAAGCAGCAGGCGGCGCATCGCGACCACCTCACCGGCTTCCTGAACCGCGCCGGCGGCGAGGCGGTGATGCAGGAGATCTGCCGTCCTTCGGCAACCGTTCATCCGCTTTCGCACCTGTTTATTATCGAGTTCGGCCCGCTGGCGGCGCTGTATCAAAGCCACGGCGTGTTGATTGGCGATGGCGTGCTGCGCACCGTCGGCGAGCGTCTCAAGATGCTGATCCGCCCCAGCGACTTCGTCTGCCGCTATATCGGCGGCCAATTTCTGATCCTGGTGCACGATTTGCCCTACGGTTCCGAGGGCGAATTCCTGGCGCGTATTTTACCGCCGCTGGAGGCGCCTTACGGCTTCGGTGATTTCGGCGAAGTGACGATGCAGCTCAACGCCGGCGCGTTGGCGCTGACGCAGGACTATGCGACGGTGGAAAGTCTCATGGCGGCGGCGCAACGGGCGTTGGCCAAAAACGGCAGGAAATGACCCAATAACGCGGCGGGATCCCGCCGCGTTTCAGCATTGCAGATTATTTAACGTCCATCTTCGGGAATTCCATTTCGCTGTACTTCACGACACGGGTGCCGCGCGTCAGCTTGTAACCGAACCAGATCAGCAGGAACAGCGGAATGCCGATATAGGTCGCGGTCACGCCGTACCAGTCGATTTTGTCTTCCAGGAACGCCTGATAGTTTTGCCCCAGCGTGATGATCAGACACAGCACAAAGGCGAAGATCGGCCCCAGCGGGAAGAAGCCGGAACGATACGGCAGATCGTTCAGGTCATGCCCCTGCAGCATATAGCCGCGGCGGAAGCGGTAGTGACTGATGGCAATGCCCAGCCAGGCGATAAAGCCGGTCATGCCCGAGGTGTTCAGCAGCCACAGGTAAACCGACTGGTTGCCGAACATCGAGCTGAGGAAGCACAGCCCGGCCACTACGGTGGTGGCGTAAAGCGCGTTGCGCGGCACGCCGCCCTTCGACAGCTTGGCGAAGATGCGCGGCGCCTTGCCTTCCGAAGCCAGGGTAAACAGCATGCGGGTCGAGGCGTACATGCCCGAGTTGCCGGCGGACAGCACCGCGGTCAGGATCACCGCGTTCATCACCGCCGCCGCCGACAGCAGGCCGGCATGCTGGAATACCAGGGTGAACGGGCTGACGCTGATGTCTTTCACGTCGTTGCGCAGCAGGCTCGGATCGGTGTAAGGAATGATCAGGCTGATGATCAGAATGGCGAAGATATAGAACAGCAGGATACGCCAGAACACCTGACGCACCGCACGCGGGATGTTTTTGCCCGGGTTTTCCGATTCGCCGGCGGCGATGCCGATAAGCTCGGTGCCCTGGAACGAGAAGCCGACGATCATCGCCACCCCGATCATCGCCGAGAACCCGCCGGCAAAGGGCGCGTCGCCCACCGTCCAGTTCTGCCAGCCGGCATGTTCGCCGCCTTTCAGGATGCCGAAGATCATCATCACGCCGATGACGATAAAGATGATGACGGTGGTCACTTTGATCAGCGAGAACCAGTATTCCGCTTCGCCGAACCCTTTGACCGAAATATAGTTGAGCAGGAACATCAGGCCGAGGAACAGCGCGCTCCAGATCCAGCCCGGGGCATCGGGGAACCAATAGCTCATCACCAGCTGCGAAGCCACCAGGTCAACGGCGATGGTGACCGCCCAGTTGTACCAGTAGTTCCAGCCCAGCGCGAAGCCAAAGCCTTCTTCGACGTATTTGGCGCCGTAGGTGGAGAACGAACCGGACACCGGCATAAAGGCCGCCAGTTCGCCGAGGCTGGTCATCAGGAAGTACACCATCAAACCGATCAGGGCATAGGACAACAGCGCCCCGCCGGGGCCGGCCTGAGAAACCGTGGCGCCCGAAGCGACAAACAGGCCGGTGCCGATGGAGCCGCCGATGGCGATCATGGTCAAATGCCGGGCTTTCAGCTCGCGGCGCAATCCGGGTGCTTGCTGCCCCGATGTTTTTATATCCTGCTGAGCCATTCTTACCCTATCTGCTCGTCAAAAAAAATGAGGGCGGATTGTAACAAATACCCACCGGCGAACTAGCAACATTGCACTGATATAAGATAGCTTCATAACTCAGCGGCAATTATTAGCAACGGGCCAGTTAGCCTTACTTACTGTCATTAATGTGACAGCGCGCAGGTTTTTATGCTTATTTTTCCTGCGCGGAGGCGAGATTTGCGTGGTGAGGGATTACAGCGCGCAGTAGCTGAGGAAACGCTGCAAGGCATTGGAGATGTGTTTCTGCCGATGATGGATCAGATACAGCGTGCGCATCAGCGGCGGCAGCGGCACCGCCAGCTCCACCAGCGCGCCGCTGGCCAGTTGCTCGCCCACCACCCGGCGCGACAGGCAGCTGATGCCGATACCGTGCCGCACCGCGTGCTTGATCGCCTCCGAATTGCCCAGCTCCATCACCAGCTGGAAATGCGGCAGGTGCGCCAACAGCAGATGATCCAGCACCTCGCGGGTGCCCGAACCGCGCTCACGCAGGATCCAGGGCGCATTGGCCAACGCCTCCAGCGTCAGCGGCTGCTGCGCCAGCGGGTTATCCGGCGCGGCGAACACCACCAGCTCGTCCTCCAGCCAGGGCTGAGTCACCAGCTCCGGCATGTGGCAAGGCCCTTCAATCAGCCCCAGATCGACGCGGAAATCCGCCACCGCCACGATCACATCCTGGCTGTTGCCGACGTTCAGCTCCAACGGCGTGTCGGGGAAGGCTTGCCGGTAGCGGGCGATCATCTCCGGCAGCATATAATTGCCGATGGTGCTGCTGGCGGCGATGCGCAGCGCGCCGCCGTCGTGGCGGAACAGCTGCTCTATCTCCCCCGCCTGCTCCAGCAACGCCAGCGCCTTGGGATACAGCAGACGGCCATGTTCGTTGATGACCAGCCGTTTGCCGACCCGATCGAACAGTTGAACGCCGAGTTGCCCTTCCAGATCCGCCAGCGCCGCGCTGACCGCAGATTGCGACAGCGCCAACACCACCGAAGCCTGAGTGGTGGATCCGCTTTTCAGCACTTCGGTAAAAACTTCCAATTGACGCAGGGTGATGTGCATAACCGTCTCGGTGTTGAAATTTCAAAAATTCTCTTCGAGAAATTATAACCTTAAATGCGATCAAAACCTGAACTCCCGCGCACAAAGACCGTGGCGGGGCTTAGGCGAGAAACGAAGACACCATAACGCAGGCGCGTTACGTCCAAAAACACTTTCGTTAACAATTCTAAGCTTTATCTTATTTTAATGCCCAAAACCGGGGTTTTGGCGAAATATCCTTCAAAATAACTGCCCAATTTGCTTATACTCCGCTAACGTTTTTCTTACCAATTGGGTGCAAAAGTGAAGTATAGAGCAGATATCGACGGCTTACGGGCGCTTGCCGTTCTGCCGGTCATCGCGTATCACATGGGGCTTGGCGGTATTCCTGGTGGCTTTACCGGTGTCGATATATTCTTTGTTATTTCGGGTTATTTAATCTCAGGGATAATTTTCCAGGAATATATTAAAGGTGATTTTTCTTATATCGATTTTTACAAACGACGCAGCTTAAGAATCCTTCCGCCTTTATTTGTTGTATTATTCGCTACACTCGCCGTTGGCTACCATATACTTCTCCCGGTACAGGTTGCAGAGTTAGGCAAGAGCGCCTTAGCCACCACCCTATTCTCCTCGAACTTTTTCTTTTTTAGTCAAACCGGCTATTTTGATGGCCCAGCAGAGCTGAAGCCGCTACTGCATACCTGGTCACTGGCGGTGGAAGAACAGTTTTATATCATTTTCCCTATTATTCTTTTCACCGCGTTAAAATTCTTCCGCAACCGGATCACCCTGATCATCACCCTGATTATCGCCGGTTCATTCCTACTCAGCCTGGCGGGCCTAAAATTCCAGCCCAGCATGACATTTTATATGTTGCCGACCCGCGCCTGGGAACTGGCGATGGGGGCAATACTGGCGGTCAGCGGCATGGAGCACTCGCCATCCCTGAATAAAAAGACGACCCGCCATGCCCTGAGCCTGTTGGGGTTGGCGTTGATTATCTTTGGGTTCCTCTGGTTAGACACCACCAAGAAGTTCCCTTCCTATAACGCACTTTATCCATGCGTTGGCGCTTTCCTGATAATCCTGGCCGGCCGGGATTCTATCGTCGGCAAGATACTGGCGCTCAACCCCGTCGTGTATATCGGCATGATCTCATACTGCCTGTATCTTTGGCACTGGCCGATCATCGTTTACGCCAACCTGCTGCTCGACGTCAGCCTGTGGCAAAAGAGCCTGCTGGTTATTTCGCTCACCTTTGGGCTGGCGATCGCATCGCGTTATTTAATCGAAATACCGTTCAGATATAAGCTGAAAAACATTCCATCGAAAAGTATTGTCGCGGCCTCTGCGGCCAGCGTTGTACTCGCGGCGTCGCTGACCGCGTTCATTGGTTACATAAAGAATGACAACGGCAGCTTTTCCACTGAGTCGTTGAAGATCGCCGACTACATCAATTACCGTGGTTCAAATGAGTACAATTACCAATATCGCCTGGGCGAGTGCTTTATTAATGGCGAACCCGGCGGCGATGGCGCCTACGATAAGAAAAAGTGCCTGAAGATTTCCGAAACGCAGAAAAATTTCGTATTGATCGGTGACAGCCACGGCGCCCACCTGTGGCGCGCCATCAGCCTGGCCGCCGGCGATAAGGTAAACCTGATGCAGGCTACCGCGTCAGGCTGCAAGCCGGTCACCGAGCAGAAAATGAGCAACCGCTGCACCGATTTAATAAACTACGTGTACAAAGACTTTATTCCCAATAACAAGATCGATGGCGTGATCATCTCAGCGCGCTGGAATCAATACGATAAAGATCAGCTTATTAAAACCATAGCTTATCTGCGGAAATATACGGAAAACTTTTACATACTGGGGCCGACGGTCGAGTACAAGGGCCCGCTGCCGGAACTGCTGGCTTATCAGGAAAATGGCGATCCTGCGCTGGCGAGCCGTTCTATCGTTAAAGGCCGGAAAGCGATGGACAGCGAATTGAAAACGCTGACGGCGTCCATGAAGGTCAACTATATCTCGGTTTACGACTTGATTTGCCCGGCGGGCCATTGCCTGGAAATGACCGACAGCGGCCAACCTTCTGCCTTCGACTACGGCCACTTTACCCTAAGCGGCGCAAACTATGTCGCAAAGGGCATCGTCAACCAGCTCAACAATCATCACTTCTTTTACCCCTAGATAGCCTTTTCTCTCGCTGCTCAGAGGCTCGCATTTTGCGAGCCTCTTTGCCCTATACCACTTATTCAGATTGGTTATAAATATATAATCAATTTCTCTTTTATGCCGCCGAAACGTAGTCTTGTCAGCAAGGAATTTGATGAAGGACTGAGTTATATGGCGACCGATACTACGCATACCTTTCCAGAACGGCGTTATCCCCTGTTCGGCCTGCCGCGGCTGGTGCCGGGGCTGCTGCTGACCGGCGCGCTGACCGCGCTGGCCATCTGGGCCGGCGACCTGCCCTGGGTGGCGGGATTGGGCTTGGGGGCGCTGACGCTGGCGATCCTGTTCGGCATTCTGGTGGGCAACACGCTTTATCCCTGGCTGCAGCCCAGCTGCCACAGCGGGGTTCAGCTGGCCAAACAGCGTCTGCTGCGGCTGGGCATCATTCTCTACGGCTTCCGGCTGACCTTTCAGCAGATCGCCGACGTCGGCGCCACCGGCATCATTATCGACGCGTTGACGCTGACCACCACCTTCCTGTTGGCCTGCTGGCTGGGCAAGAAAGTGTTCGGCATCGACAGCCAGACCGCGATGCTGATCGGCGCCGGCAGCAGCATCTGCGGCGCGGCGGCGGTGATGGCCACCGAACCGGTGCTGAAGGCCGACTCCAGCAAGGTGGCGGTGGCGGTGGCGACCGTGGTGGTGTTCGGCACCCTGGCTATCTTCGTTTACCCGTGGCTGTACCAGCTGAATGCGCACTTCCAGTGGCTGCCGCTCAGCCAGGAGACCTTCGGCATCTACGCCGGCTCCACCATCCACGAAGTGGCCCAGGTGGTGGCGGCCGGCCACGCCATCGGCCCGGACGCCGAAAACGCCGCGGTGATCGCCAAAATGATCCGCGTCATGATGCTGGCCCCGTTCCTGCTGCTGCTTTCCGGTTACATCAGCCGCGGCAGCGCCACCGGCAAGGCGGACAAATCCGCCATCACCATTCCCTGGTTCGCGGTGCTGTTCATCGCCGTCGCCGGTCTGAATTCGTTCGACCTGCTCCCGGCCACGCTGGTGCGGCATCTGATTACCGCCGACACCTGGATGCTGGCGATGGCGATGGCGGCGCTGGGGCTGACCACCCACATCAGCGCGGTACGTCAGGCCGGGGTAAAACCGATTCTGCTGGCCACCCTGCTGTTTGTCTGGCTGATCGTCGGCGGCGGCGCGATTAACCAACTGGTGCAGTCGCTGCTTTAACCTCCCCTTCGGCCCGCTTCGGCGGGCTATTTTTTTCCGCCATTCAATCTGCCCGCCATCAATGCCATAATGACGCCGATAACACAGGAGAATCAAAATGAAGTTTGTCGGTGCACATGTCAGCGCGTCAGGCGGCGTGGATCAGGCGGTTATCCGCGCGCACGAATTAGAGGCGACCGCGTTCGCCCTGTTCACCAAAAATCAGCGTCAGTGGAAGGCCGCCCCGCTGCCCGCCGACGTGATCGATAAGTTTAAAAGCGCCTGCGCCCAGTACGGCTTCGGCCCGGGGCAAATCCTGCCGCACGACAGCTATCTGATCAACCTGGGCCACCCGGTCGGCGAAGCGTTGGAAAAATCGCGCGACGCCTTTCTCGATGAAATGCAGCGCTGCGAACAGCTGGGCCTGACGTTGCTGAACTTCCATCCCGGCAGCCATCTGCTGCAGATTGAGGAAGACAAATGCCTGGCGCGCATCGCCGAGTCGATCAATATCGTGCTGGATAAAACCCAGGGCGTGACGGCGGTGATCGAGAATACCGCCGGCCAGGGCAGCAACCTGGGCTTCAAATTCGAACACCTGGCGGCCATCATCGACGGCGTGGAAGACAAGAGCCGCGTCGGCGTTTGCATCGACACCTGCCACGCCTTCGCCGCCGGTTACGACCTGCGCACCGAAGCGGACTGCGAGCAAACCTTTAAGCAGCTCGGCGATATCGTCGGCTTCAACTACCTGCGCGGCATGCACCTGAACGACGCCAAGAGCGAGTTCAACAGCCGCGTCGACCGCCACCACAGCTTGGGCGAAGGCAACATCGGCAAAACGGTGTTCAGCTACATCATGCGCGATGCGCGCTTCGACAATATTCCGCTGATCCTCGAAACGGTGAACCCGGACATCTGGGCGGAAGAAATCGCCTGGCTGAAAGCGCAGCAGTAACCGCTCAGACGGCGGCGTTCTCAGGCATGTTCGGCGGCCAGCATGGCTTTGAACTGTGTCACCGTCGCCTCATCGATCCCCAGGGCGCTGAAAATAGCGGCGGCAAAGCTGACTGGCGCGGTGCCCGGCGCCGTGATGACGTTGGTGTCCGCCACCGCTGAGGCACTGGCGATAAAAAGCGGTTCGCCGGTGTAGTTCTTTGCGTTGCGCGTTAAAAATCCCACCTCGTTGGACGTATGCGCCCTGTCGTTAAGCAAACCCGCACGCGCCAGTGCCAATGTACCGCCACAGATACCCGCTAACGTTATGCCTCGCAGATGCTGGGCGTTAAGCAATGCGCCGATATCCGGCGCCTGTTCGCGTTCCCATAGGGTGCCCCCCACGACCACCACGGCATCGGGATGCCATGCCGCCAGTTCGTCCAGCCCCTTTGAAACCTCGCAGACCAGGCCGCCCTGCGAACGAATTCGCCCCACCTGCGGCGCAAAAAATGCCACCTCCAGCCCATAGAAAGGCCCACCGATGCCAGCGATCAAAGCGTATTCCCAGTCGGCAAAGCCCGGGGTCATTATCACTGCCGCTTTTTTATTCATTGATTCTCCGGTTAAACGTCGGTTTCCGTCTGCCCACCATCATAGAAACAGTTGGGGCTTTTAGCCATGCGGCGGCCGGAAATGACAAAGCGCGACCCAAGGGCCGCGCTTTGCTTACTTGCCTGCGTAACCGTTAAGCCAGGGTGGCCGCCGGCGCTTCGGCGCGTTTCAGCAGGGCGTAAGCCACGCCCGCCAGCAGCGTACCCGCGGCGATCGCCACCAGGTACAGCAACACCGGCGTGATGGCGCCCGGGATCAGCAGCACGAACAGGCCGCCGTGCGGCGCCATCAGCTTGGCGCCGAACGCCATCGACAGCGCGCCGGTCAGCGCCCCGCCGGCGATGCAGCAAGGCAGTACGCGCATCGGATCACGGGCCGCGAACGGGATGGCCCCTTCGGAGATAAAGCACAGGCCCAGCACCAGCGCCGCTTTACCGCCTTCCTGCTCGGATTTCTGGAACTTGCGGCGCGCCAGCAGCGTCGCCAGCCCCATCGCCAGCGGCGGCACCATACCGGCGGCCATAATCGCCGCCATTGGCGCATACACCGAGGAGCTCAGCAACGCCACGCCGAAGGCGTAAGCCGCTTTGTTCACCGGGCCGCCCATATCGGTACACATCATCGCGCCGAGGATAGCCCCCAACAACACCGCGTTGGCGGTGCCCAGCGACTGCAGCCAGTGGGTCAGGCCTTCCATGATTTTCGCCACCGGCGTGCCGACCACGTAAATCATGATCAGGCCGGTGATCAGGCTGGCCACCAGCGGAATGATCAGAATCGGCTTCAGCGCTTCCATGCTTTGCGGCAGGCGCAGCTTGCCGCTGATCGCCTTGGCGACATAGCCCGCCAGGAAACCGGCGATGATGCCGCCGAGGAAGCCGGCGCCGGTGCTCACCGCCAGCATGCCGCCGATCAGGCCGGGGGTCAGGCCGGGACGGTCAGCGATCGAGAAGGCGATAAAACCGGCCAATACCGGCACCATCAGCGCGAAGGCCGAGCCGCCGCCGATCTGCATCAGCGCCGCCGCCAGAGTGCCTTTGACTTCAAACGCCTTGATGCCGAACACGAACGACAGCGCGATGCACAAGCCGCCGGCCACCACCATCGGCAGCATGTACGACACGCCGGTCAGCAGGTGGCGATAAGGGCCGTTGCCCTCTTTCTTTTTCCCTGTCGGCGCCGCGCCGCCGCTTTTTTGCGGCTGAAACACTTCGGCTTCGGCCAGCGCCTTGTCCAGCTCCTGCGCGGTTTTCTTCAACGCCAGGCCGGTTGAGGTGCGGTACATCGGCTTACCGGCAAACTTGTCCAGATCCACTTCAATATCGGCCGCCACGATCACCAGATCGGCCGCCGCGACCTCTTCCGGCGTGATGGCGTTGCCGGCGCCTACCGAGCCGCGGGTTTCCACCTTCACCCACCAGCCGCGCTTCTTCGCTTCGCTTTCAATGGCTTCGGCCGCCATAAAGGTGTGCGCCACGCCGGTCGGGCAGGCGGTGATCGCCACGATGCGTTTTTGCCCGGCGGCTTTCGCCGGAGCGGCGGCCTGAGCCGGCGCCTGATAGGCCTTGGCCCCGGCCCTGGCCTGCGCCAGGAAGGCTTCCGGCTCGCGAACCGCCTGTTCAACCTCCCCCAGGTAAACCAATTTGCCGTTCAGCGCGGCGTCGACGGGCACGGCCTGCCCCGCTACCACCACCAGCTCGGCGTCCGCCGGCGACGCCGCCAGCGTCAGGCCGGTTTTGGCCGCGGCGGCTTCAAGCATGCGTTTCGCCAGGTGGCTACGGGCCTGTCCCAGCGAGCTGTCTATCATCAGCAGCGTTTTCATTCTGCCTCCTGCTTATGGGTTGAAAGGTTTCAGGTCGACGCGCGCCATCATCGCGGCCAACTGGGGACGATCGGTCACGCCGACGTTGCTCTGGCTTACCGCCAGCGCGGCCACGGCGGTGGCCAAACGCAAAGTATGTTCACTGGATTCGCGCATCAGCAGGCCGTAAATCAGGCCGCCGACCATCGAGTCGCCGGCGCCCACGGTGCTGACCACCTCGCAAGACGGCGGTTTGGCGATCCAGGCGCCGGACGCGTTCACCCACAGCGCCCCTTCGGCGCCGAGCGAGATAACCACGTGGGCGATGCCCTGATCGCGCAGCGCATGCGCGGCTTCCACCACGTCGGCCAACTGCGGCAGCGGGCGCCCCGCCCAAATTTCCAGCTCGCGGCGGTTCGGCTTCACCAGCCATGGCGCGGCTTTCAGCCCGGCGACCAGCGCCTCGCGGCTGCTGTCGAAAATGATGCACGGGCACTGCGCGCGCAGGCGGATCATCCAGTCGGTAAAGGCGTCGGGATCGACGCCGGCCGGCAGGCTGCCGCTGACCGCCACCATGTCGAACTGGCCCAGCCAGCTCAGGGAGTCATTGACGAAACGCTCCCAGTCCTGCGGCGTTACCTCAAAGCCGGAGAAGTTGAAATCGGTCACTTCACCGTCTTTCTCGGTCAGCTTGACGTTGATGCGGGTACGTCCCGGCACCACCTGGAAACGGTTGGCGATGCCCAGATCGCTGAACAGCAGCTGGAAGCCGTCCTGGTTGTCTTTGCCTAAAAAACCGCCGACGGTGACGTCGATGCCCAAGTCTTTCAACACCTTGGCGACGTTGATCCCTTTACCTGCCGCGTGCAGGCCGGCGGTTTTCACCCGGTTGACTTCCCCGCGCTCGATCTCCGGGCAGAACCCCACCAGATCGTAAGCCGGGTTCAGGGTGATTGTTGCTACTCTTCTGCTCATGCTGCGCCCTCGCCCAGTCCTTCAGTAATGGCTTCGCCAATCGCTTTCAGCGCGGCTTCAGCATCTTCTCCATTGGCGGTAAAGCGCAGGTGATGCCCTTTTTTCACGCCCAACGCCACCACCTTCATCAGGCTGCGGCCGTTGGCCGGCTTGCCGCTGCCGTCCAGGTTGGTGACGGTAATTTCACTGCTGAACTGCTTGATCACGTTAACCAGCGCGGTGCCCGGCCGGGCATGCAGGCCGTGTTCGTTGCGGATCACGTACTCGGCGCTCAGCGTGGCGCTTTCTTCCGCCACCTCGCTGGTCAGCAGCGCCAACAGGGTAGCGGCGTCGGCGTTCAGCAAGCGTTCAGCTTTATTGGCCAGCAGCAGATCGCCCAAATAGTTCAGCACCGCCAGCGGCTGCGGATCGGCGACGGACAGCGTCAACAGCAGCGCCACCGGCTCGCCGTCTTCGTCGAACGCCTGCGCCGGGCGGCTGACGGTGGCCGCGCTGGCCAGGTTGCCCTCGGTGCTGTCGCTCAGCCAGATACCCTGCCCCAGATTCAGCGGCTTGCGGGTGATCACGTCGCTGACGAACTGCGCGTTGACCGCGCCGATCTTCTGCAACCTGCCGGCGTTGAGCGCCTGCAGCGTCATCAGGCTGTCGGCGGCGACGTCGAGCGCAATCAGGGACGCGTCGAAACGGAACTCGGCCGCCTGTTTCTCGCCCATCAGCAGGCTGCGCAGCTCTTCCGCAGAGTCGGTTTTCGCCAGCTGATCGGCGACGCTGTCGTCGCTCAGCACGTGGGTCAACTGACGCAGCAGCGCCAAATGTTCGTCGGAGCGGGCGGCGATGCCGATCACCACATAGGCGGTCTGGCCTTCGCCCCATTCGATGCCCTGCGGAAACTGGAACACCTGAACCCCGGTGTTCAGCACCAAATCGCGGGTATCGGTGGTGCCGTGCGGGATGGCGATGCCATTGCCCAGGTAGGTGGAGGTTTGCAGCTCGCGCTGCAACATGCCGTCCACGTAGGCGGCGCTAACGCAGCCGGCCGCGGTAAGCGCGGCGGCCACCTGGCGGATGGCGTCCTGTTTGTCGCCGGCGGCGGCGCCCAGGTGAATGTCTTGCGGTGACAACTGGAACATGATTCTCCTCTCCTGCTGAATTGAATCGTTTCAGCTTCATTGAGAAAAAGGAGCGTTACCTGCGGCGAGAGTCGCGGCCGATAACGCTGAAACGTTTCAAGGAGTGTGTGAGCTGCTCAGGATGAAAGCAAGTTTTCTCCCTTTTGCCATTGCAGATTTTTGAGCTTCCGCACACTTTTCCCCAAGGGTTGGCCGCACGGCCGGCAAAATGACATACTGTGCTGAAACTTTGCTGAAGGAGAAAAGCATGGCTGTCGTCACTGGCGTGGGGGTGATTATCGTTAACCCGCAGGGGGAAATATTGCTGGGAAAACGCTGCGGCCGGCACGCCCCTTTCTGGTCGATTCCCGGCGGGCATCTGGATGCCGGCGAAACCTTCGAACAGTGCGCCCAGCGCGAGATCGCCGAAGAAACCGGGTTACTGATCGATGCGCCGCGCTTTGTCGGCGTCAGTAATAATCTGCAAACCTGGCGCGCCGAAGGCAAACACACGGTGTCTGTTTGTCTGCAGGTGGCGCACCCCGGCGGCCAGGCCGAGTTGAAAGAGCCGGATAAATGCGCCGAGTGGCGCTGGTGCTCGCCCGAACATCTGCCGGAACCGCATTTCGAAGCCAGCCGCACCGCCATTCGCCTGTGGCTGAGCGGCCAGGCCTATCTGCCGAACGCATAACCCAGCAGCGATCGCGGTTCATCCCCAGGCCGCGATCCTGCCGCCCCCGCCATAATTCCTGATAAAAAACCGCTATATACAACAAGATATAACCCTAAATTATTCGCTAAACGCCATTTTATTGACCCAGAATAACCCTATGGTATTAGGTGCCTTTTATTATCAACCCGATAATCAGTACGGCATGCCGGCCCCCTGCGGCGGCGGCCCTTTGGCAAGATTTTACTTGTGATTTCATAATAATAAGCGGGTTTACCATGAGCAAAAAACTGACTGGCTCCGAGAAAAAGCGCCGGTGGGGATGGGTATGGCTGGTGCTGTTGGGGATTATCCTCGGTGCGGCGCTGCTGGCCGGCACCGCCACCGTCTTCCATAAAACCAGCGACACCGCCTTCTGCGTTTCCTGCCACAGCATGCAACAGCCGCTGGCCGAATACCAAGGCAGCGTCCATTTCCAGAACGCCAAGGGCATCCGCGCCGAATGCGCCGACTGCCACGTGCCGCATGAGCCGCTCGATTACCTGTGGACCAAGGTCCGTGCGGTAAAAGACATTTATGGCGAGATGGTCGGCACCCTCGATACGCCGGAGAAATACGAGGCGCACAAACTTGCGATGGCGCAGTCGGTGTGGAAAACGCTGAAAGAAAACGACTCCGCCACCTGCCGCTCCTGCCACAGCTTTGACGCCATGGACATGACCGCCCAGCGGCCGGAAGCGCGCCTTCAGCACCCGGTGGCCATCAAGCAGGGTGAAACCTGCATCGACTGCCACAAAGGCGTGGCGCATATCCTGCCGGACATGAGCGGCGAAACCCAGGCGGGCGCCGCCGAGCTGGCGAAAGCTGCGGCGGAGACCGCCCCTGACGCCACGACCCTCTACACCATCGCCACCGAGCCGTTCTTCCTCAGCGCCGATGACAGCCACAACGCCGGCAACCTGATGCCGTCCACCGAAGTGCAGGTGGTGAAACAGGAGGGCGACAGGGTGTTGGCCAGCGTTGCAGGCTGGCAGCAGGACGGAGTCAGCGAAGTGTTCTACGCCGCCCAGGGCAAACGCATTCTCAGCGTGCTGCTGGGTGAAGACGCCCGCAAACAGCTGAAAACCGGCGACTCCCTGACCGATGCGGAAACCGGGCTGGTGTGGCATCGGGTAGCGCTGCAGGTCTGGCTGCCGCGCAAGCAGCTGATCGACGACCAGCAGAAAATCTGGCGCTACGCGGCGGACATGATGTCGGCCAACTGCACCGGCTGCCACGGGCTGACCGCGCTCGACCGTTTCAACGCCAACCAGTGGATCGGCGTGATTAAAGGCATGGCGCCGCGCACCTCGCTGACGCAGGAACAGCTGCGGGTGCTGACCCAGTACGTGCAAAAACACGCCAGCGATATGCCATCCGCCGCACCGGCCAAGCTTTAAGGGAGAAGCGCAATGAGCAACCATCAACAACCGTTAAAAATGAACCGCCGCCGCTTTCTGGCCGGCGCTGCCGCGCTGGTCGCCGCTCCGCTGCTGTCCGGCCTGTGGTCGAAATCCGCGCTGGCGCAGGCCATCAGCGAAGCGTTGCCGCAGTTTGTGGCGCTGCGTCAGGCGCAGAAAGGCATTCTGACCGGCGCGCACTGGGGCGCCTTCGAAGCCATAGTTCGGGACGGCAAGATGGTCGGCGTGCAGCCGATCGCAGACGACCCCTATCCGAATGAGCTGATCGCCATGGCGCCGTATCAGGTGCATGCCGAAAACCGCGTCAAATACCCGATGGTGCGCAAAAGCTGGCTGGAAGGCGGCCCCGGCAGCCGCACCGAGCTGCGCGGCCGCGACGAATGGGTGCGCGTCAGCTGGGAACGGGCTATCGAACTGGTGTGCAATGAAATCACCCGCCTGCAGAAAGACCACGGGCCGCAGTCGATCTACGCCGGTTCTTACGGCTGGAAGAGCGTCGGTATGCTGCACAACAGCCGCACGCTGCTGCAGCGGCTGATGAACCTGACCGGCGGCTTCCTCGGCTATGCCGGCGACTACTCCACCGGCGCGGCGCAGGTGATCATGTCGCACGTGGTCGGCTCGATGGAGGTCTACGAACAGCAAACCGCCTGGCCAAACGTGGTCGAAAACAGCCAACTGGTGATCCTGTGGGGCTGCAACCCGATGGTCACGCTGAAAAACAGCTGGAACGTGCCGGACCACGTCGGCCAGACCGGCTTCGAGGCGTTGAAAAACAAAGGCACCCGGGTGATCAGCATAGATCCGGTGCATAACGACAGCGCCAAATTTGTCGGCGCGCAATGGATCGCCCCGCGTCCCTATACCGACGGCGCGATGCTGATCGGCATCGCCCATACGCTGCTGACCGAAAAGCTGCATAATCCGGATTTCCTGCAGACCTACAGCGTCGGCTTCGACAAATTCCGCTCTTACCTGCTGGGCGAGAGCGACGGCACGCCGAAAACCGCCGAATGGGCGGCCGACATCAGCGGCGTCGACGCCGAGGTGCTGCGCCAGCTGGCGCGCGACATGGCGAAACACCGCACCATGATCATGGGCGGCTGGGGCATTCAGCGCCAGCACCACGGCGAGCAGCAGCACTGGCTGCTGGTCACGGTAGCGGCGATGCTCGGCCAGATTGGCCTGCCGGGCGGCGGTTTCGGCTTCAGCTATCACTACTCCTCCGGCGGCAGCCCGACCGCCAAGGGCGGCATCATCGCCGGCATCTCCGCCGGCAATGCGCCGAAAAACTCACCGACGCCGATCCCGGTGGCGCGCATCGCCGAATGCCTGAGCAACCCGGGCAAGACCATCGACTTCAACGGCGCGCAGGTCACCTACCCCGAGGTGAAAATGGTCTACGTGGCGGGCGGCAACACCTTCCACCAGCATCAGGACACCAACAACCTGGTCAAGGCCTGGCAGCGGCCGGACACCATAGTGGTGAACGAACCCTACTGGACCGCCACCGCCAAGCATGCCGACATCGTGCTGCCGGCCACCACCAGCTACGAACGCAACGATCTGGAGATGGGCGGCGACTATTCGCAGCTGTACGTGTTCCCGATGCACCAGTGCGTGCCGCCGCAGCATGAATCGCGCAGCGATTTCGACATTTTCGCCGCCATGGCGGCCAGGCTGGGGGTGCAGGACGCCTTTACCGAGGGCAAGGATGAAACCCAGTGGCTGAAAGGCATGTATGACGACATGAAAACTCAGGCGCGCGGCGCCCGGGTGGCGCTGCCGCCGTTCGACATGTTCTGGCAATCCAACAACTACGTGCGTTTCCCGGTGCCGGAGGCCAACAAACAGTGGGTGCGCTTCGCCGACTATCGCGAAAATCCGCTGCTGAACCCGCTGGGCACGCCGTCCGGTAAAATCGAGATCTACTCGGACGCCATCGCCAGGATGAACTATCGGGACTGCCCCGGCATCCCGACCTGGATGCCGCCGCACGAATGGTACCGCGGGCCGGAGGCGGCCAGATACCCGCTGTCGCTCAATACCGCGCACCCGACCAACCGGCTGCACTCGCAGCTCGACAACACGCCGCTGCGGCAAAAATATGCGGTGGCGGATCGCGAGGCGATCGTCATTCACCCGCAGGATGCGCAGCCGCGCGGCATCGCCGGCGGCGATCTGGTGCGGGCGTTCAACGATCGCGGCCAGATCCTAGTGGGGGCGGTGGTTAGCGAAGACGTACGCCCCGGCGTGGTGCGCATCAGCGAAGGCGCCTGGTTCGATCCGGCCGATCCGGCGCAGCCCGGCTCGCTGTGCAAGAACGGCAACGTCAACTGCCTGACCTTCGACGTAGGCTCGTCCAGCCTGGCGCAGGGCAACTGCGGGCAGATGGCGCAGCTGCAGATCGAAAAATACCGCGGCGAGGTGCTGAAAAATACCGCGCATGCGGTGCCGGCCGGCGCCTAATCGCTTCACCGGGGGCGGTGGAACCGTCGCCCCCTTTCCCCCCCAGCGCCTGGCGCTTAAACGAATTGAAACCGTTTTTTGTTTTTTTCCTTTTTGTTTTTTGTTTTTTTTAAAAGAACGGGCGTATTATGCGCGTGACCTCCCCTTTTCCGACTGTTTAATGACCCTATGCCGACTTCAACCGCGGTAACGCGCCGCTCTCCCGACTTCACTTCGCTGGCCTTTTTGGCGGCGGCATTCCTTACCGGCATTGCCGGCGCGTTGCAGACGCCTACGCTGAGCCTGTTCCTGGCGACCGAGGTCAAGGTGCGCCCGGCGATGGTCGGGCTGTTTTTTACCGGCAGCGCGGTCATCGGCATTCTGGTCAGCCAGTTTCTCGCCAGCCGTTCGGATAAAAGAGGCGATCGCAAGTCGCTGATCTTCTTCTGCTGCATGCTCGGCGCGCTGGGCTTCGTGCTGTTCGCCTGGAACCGCAATTATTACCTGCTGCTGGCGGTCGGCGTGCTGCTGACCAGCTTCGGCTCCACCGCCAATCCGCAGATGTTCGCGCTGGCGCGGGAGCATGCCGACCGCACCGGGCGCGAGGCGGTGATGTTCACCTCCATCATGCGCGCGCAGGTGTCGCTGGCCTGGGTGATCGGCCCGCCAATCGCCTTCGCGCTGGCGCTGGGCTTCGGTTTCAAGGTGATGTATCTGGCGGGGGCGGCGGCCTTTGTGCTGTGCGGCGCGCTGGTGTGGAAGCTGTTGCCTTCGATGCCGAAAGCCGCGGCGGCAGGCGGCGCAACGCTGGAAGCCCCGCGGCAGAATCGCCGCGACGCGCTGCTGCTGTTCGCCGCCTGCACCCTGATGTGGACCGCCAACAGCATGTATCTGATCAACATGCCGCTGTATATGGCGCACGCGCTGCGGCTGCCGGAGCGGCTGACCGGCATACTGATGGGCACCGCCGCCGGGCTGGAGATCCCGACCATGCTGCTCGCCGGCATGGTGGCGAAACGCTTCGGCAAAGGTTGTCTGATGCGCGGCGCGGTCGGCGCCGGGCTGCTGTTCTATATCGGCCTGCTGTTTATCACCGGCAGTTGGCAGCTGATTGCGCTGCAGCTGCTTAACGCGGTGTTTATCGGCGTGCTGGCGGGCATCGGCATGCTGTATTTCCAGGATTTGATGCCCGGCCAGGCCGGGGCGGCCACCACGCTGTTCACCAACACCATTCGGGTAGGCTGGATCATCGCCGGCTCTATCGCCGGCACGGTAGCGGAGATCTGGAACTATCACGCGGTGTTCTATTCCGCGCTGGCGATGGTGGCCGGCGCGGCGCTGTGCCTGTGGAAGCTGAAAGACGCTTAGGGCGCGGTGTCCGCTTCCAGCCTGGCCAGGTAAATCAACGCCTGGTCGCGGCGATCGTGGCACATTTCGCGGCTGGCCTGCAGGCTGCCGCAGACCCTCGGCCGCAGCGGAGAATGAAACAGGCCGCAGCGCAGCCGCTCATCCAGATGAATGCAGCGGGTATTGGCCGGCTTGCCGTTGGGCATCCCGGGGATCGGGCTGGATATTGACGGCGCGATACAGCAGGCGCCACAGTCGGTACGGCAGTCCATCAGCGCGGCTCCTGGTGGGCTGGGGGAAGTGAAGCGCGACAATATCAGCCGCGCTCATCCGCCGCCAGCAGAATCCCGCTTTTCCCGCCAATCTTTACATCGCATCTTGCGCACCTCGCCAGTGGCGAAAACCTCCGGTGGCCAACAAATGCCCAGCAACGGCCTAAATCATGCCTGAAATGCGCGAAACGCGCATCGACTGCCCTTTACATGCATCATCCGCACCTGTACCATTGAGCTAGTACAAAAGAACCCCAGCCCACCAGGAGCCTCAATGTCTACGGACACCATCCAGAAGCCAGCCCGCCCTTCGGTACTCGGCGGCGCGATGATCATTGCCGGTACCGCCGTTGGCGCCGGCATGTTTTCCATTCCGATCGTCACTTCCGGCGTCTGGTTCAGCGGTTCCGTCGCGCTGCTGGTTTACACCTGGGCCTGCATGCTGATCTCCGGCCTGATGATCCTCGAAGCCACCCTCCACTACCCGAGCGGCGCCAGCTTCCACACCATCGTCAAGGACCTGCTGGGCAAGCGCTGGAACGCCATCAACGGCATCTCGATAGCCTTCGTGCTGTATATCCTCACCTATGCCTATATTTCCGCCGGCGGTTCGATTATCGCCCACACGCTGGCAGGCAGAGTCGGCGTCGGCCAAAGCGCCGCCGGGCTGGTGTTCGCCATCCTGGTGGCGTTTATCGTCTGGTTGTCCACCCGCGCGGTCGATCGCCTCAGCACCGTCCTGATCGGCGGTATGGTGATCACCTTTGTGATGTCGGTCGGCGACATGTTCACCCACGTACAGCCGGCGGTGCTGTTCAACCGTGGCGACAACGACGCCAGCTACCTGCCCTATGCGCTGGCGGCGCTGCCGTACCTGCTGACCTCGTTCGGCTACCACGGCAACATCCCCGGGCTGGTGAAGTATTACCGCAAGGACAGCGGCGCGGTAGTGCGCAGCCTGGTGTACGGCACCCTGCTGGCGCTGGCGATCTACATCCTGTGGCAGTATGTGATCCAGGGCAATATCGCGCGCGACGCCTTCAAACAGGTGATTGCCGAAGGCGGCAATATCGGCAGCCTGCTGAAGCAGATGGGCAACGTCTCCAGCGGCCAGACCGTCAGCCAACTGCTGAACGCCTTCTCTTATATGGCGCTGGCCAGCTCGTTCCTCGGCGTGTCGCTGGGGCTGTTCGACTATCTGGCGGACTTCTTTAAATTCGGCGATGACGCCGTCGGCCGCAGCAAAACCGCGCTGGTGACCTTCGCGCCGCCTACGCTGGCCGCGCTGCTGTTCCCGAACGGTTTCCTGTACGCCATCGGCTTCGCCGGGCTGGCGGCCACCGTCTGGGCGGTGATGGTGCCGGCGATGATGGCGCGCGCCAGCCGCCGCCGCTTCCCGCAGGCAAGCTATCGTGCGCCGGGCGGCCGCGGCATGATCCTGTTCATTATTCTGTTCGGCCTGATCAACGCCGCCGCGCACCTGCTGTCGCTGTTCGGCCTGCTGCCGGTGTTCCGCTAACGCCGCAACGGGAGGGTGCCCGCCCTCCTGCTTTCTCTCGTCGCACACTGTTTTTTGCGCTGGGCTCTTGCCTGAAATCAGCGGCGCGAGTACCTTGTCGCAACTTCTCAAAACCTCTTCATTGCGGATGAATTTATATGGCAAGAGCTAACGAAATTAAGCGCGGCATGGCGATCAACTACAACGGCAAACTGCTGCTGGTGAAAGATATCGATGTGCAGAGCCCCAGCGCCCGCGGCGCCAGCACCTTATACAAAATGCGTTTTTCCGACGTCCGCACCGGGCTGAAGGTGGAAGAGCGTTTCAAGGGCGACGATATTCTCGACACCATCACCCTGTCGCGCCGCAAGGTGAACTTCTCCTATATCGACGGCGAAGAATACGTGTTTATGGATGATGAAGATTACACGCCGTACATCTTCAAGAAGGATCAGATCGAAGACGAGCTGCTGTTCATTCCGGAAGCCGGCCTGCCGGGCATGCAGGTGCTGACGCTGGACGGCCAAGTGCTGGCGCTGGAGCTGCCGCAAACCGTGGATATGGAAATCGTCGAGACCGCGCCGGGCATTAAGGGCGCCTCCGCCAGCGCCCGCAACAAACCGGCCACCATGGCGACCGGCCTGACCATTCAGGTGCCGGAATACCTCAGCGCCGGCGACAAGATCCGCATACATATCGCCGAACGCCGCTACATGAGCCGGGCTGAGTAAGTTATCTCGCTTGCTTCTTCCCGTTACGGCAGTTCCGGGAAGAAGCGTCGTTTCAGCGCCAACTCAACCCCGCGCAGCTCCGCCAGCCCTTTCAGGCGGCCAATCGCCGAATAGCCGGGGTTGGTTTTCTTCTTCAGGTCGTCCAGCATCTGGTGCCCGTGATCGGGGCGCATCGGGATCGGCCGGCGATCGCCCGCCCGGTGACGACGCCGCTCTTCGGTCAATATCGCCTCAATCACCGCCACCATATCCACATCGCCCTGCAGATGCGCCCCTTCATGGAAGCTTTTCGGGTTTTCCTCGCGGCAGGTGGCGCGCAGATGGGTAAAGTGGATGCGATCGCCGAAGGTTTCAATCATCCGCACCAGATCGTTGTCGGCGCGGACGCCGTAAGAGCCGGTGCACATGGTGAAGCCGTTGTGAATGCTGTCGACGGTCTGCTTCAGCCACTGCATGTCTTCAAAGGTGGAAACGATGCGCGGCAGGCCGAGGATCGGCCGCGGCGGATCGTCCGGATGCACCGCCAACCGCACGCCGGCCTCTTCCGCCACCGGCACGATGGCGCGCAGAAACACCGCCATATTCTCGCGCAGCTGCGCCTTGTCGATACCGTCATATTCCGCCAGGCGGGCGCGGAACTGATCCAGCGTATAACCCTCTTCCGCGCCCGGCAGCCCGGCGATGATGTTGCCGGTCAGCCTGGCTTTCTCCGCCTCGCTCATGGCGGCAAAGCGCGCCGCGGCCTGGCTTTGCTCCTCCGGCGTATAATCCCGCTCGGCCCCTGCGCGCCGTAAAATGTGCAGCTCGAAAGCGGCGAAGGCGATCTGGTCGAAGCGCAGCGCCTTTGAGCCGTCCGGCAGCGGGTATTCCAGGTCGGTGCGCGTCCAGTCGAGGATCGGCATGAAGTTGTAGCAGACGGTGTCGATGCCGCAGGCCGCCAGATTGCGCAGCGACTGCTGGTAATTGGCGATATGCCGCTGCCAGTCGCCGCTGTGCGTTTTGATCTCTTCATGTACCGGAATGCTCTCGACCACCGACCATACCAGCCCCTTTTCGGCCAGCAGCGCCTGGCGCGCGCGGATCTCGTCGACCGGCCAGACTTCGCCGTTCGGAATATGGTGCAGCGCCGTCACCACGCCGGTTGCCCCGGCCTGGCGCACGTCGTCCAGAGAGACCGGATCGTTCGGCCCGTACCAACGCCATGTTTGTTCCATTATTTATCCTTGTGCGCATCGCCGATGCCGGCGATTCTGTTATACCAATTGAAGCGAGATATCATTTATCTTTACCTTACCCTTTCGCCGCACGCTGTCAAAAGCGAAAGCGCCATTGGTTGATCCACTTCACGATTCTGGCTTATTTTGGACTGACCAATTTCATTGATGCGCCAGCCGCTCTACACTGGCGTCGGTTAAATTTTCAGGCGCACCGCGCCGTCATCGTTGTTTACGACCGGAAAAACTGGTCTGCTAACTTTTAACAAGTTGCCAACCCGTCGTTTCCCCCGTTTTGGAGCCAAGCATGAAAACGATCGCCCATCAGCCGCTGCCCGCCGCCGTTCAACAGCCGCAGTATGACCGCCGCGCCCTGCGCAGCCGCATAGCGCATATCGGTTTCGGCGCCTTTCACCGCGCCCATCAGGCGCTGCTCACCGACCGGGTGCTGAATCGCCAGGGCGGCGATTGGGGAATCTGCGAAATCAGCCTGTCCGGCGGCGTGCCGCTGTTCGAAGCGCTGCGCCGGCAGGATCATCTGTACAGCGTGCTGGAGAAAGGCGCCGGCGGGAACCAGGCCATTGTCGTCGGCGCGGTGCATGAGAGCCTGCACCGCAAGCTGGAAGGCATCGAAGCGGTGCTGGAAAAGCTGGCGGAACCCCAGGTGGCGATCGTGTCGATGACCATCACCGAAAAAGGCTACTGCATCGAGCCCGGCAGCGGCCGGCTGGATCTGCAGCATCCGGGGATCGTCGCCGACTTGGCCCGGCCGCAGCAGCCGACCACCGTGCCGGGCATTTTGGTCGAGGCGCTGCGGCTGCGCCGCGCGCGCGCCCTTCCCGCCTTCACCCTGCTCTCCTGCGACAACATTCCCGAAAACGGCCACGTGCTGCGCAACGCGGTGCTCGATCTGGCGCAGGCGCGCGATCGCGCCCTGGCCGACTGGATCGCCGCCGAGGTGACCTTCCCCAGCACCATGGTGGATCGCATCGTCCCGGCCGCCACGCCGGAGACGCTGGATGAGATCGCCGCCGAGCTGGGCGGCGTGCGCGATGAATGCGCCATCGCCTGCGAGCCGTTTATTCAGTGGGTGGTCGAGGATAAGTTCGCCGCCGGCCGTCCGGCCTGGGAGCTGGCCGGCGCGCAGCTGGTAAACGACGTGCTGCCTTTTGAACAGATGAAGCTGCGCATGCTGAACGGCAGCCATTCATTTTTGGCCTACCTCGGCTACCTCGGCGGCTATCAGTACATCAACGAATGCATGGAGGACGAATACTACCGCCGCGCCGCGCACCGTCTGATGCTCAACGAACAGGCGCCGACGCTCAGCGTCAGCGGCATCGATCTGGCCGGCTACGCCAGCGAACTGATCGCGCGCTACAGCAACCCGGCGCTGCAGCACCGCACCTGGCAAATCGCCATGGACGGCACGCAAAAGCTGCCGCAACGCATGCTGGATTCGGTACGCTGGCACCTGCAGCACGGCGGAGATTATGCCGGCCTGGCGTTGGGGGTGGCCGGCTGGATGCGTTATGTCGGCGGCGTGGATGACGCCGGTCAGCCTATCGACATTCGCGATCCGCTGCTGGAACCCCTGCGGCAAAAGGTCGCGGCCACGCCAGACGATAGCCGGCGCGTGCAGGCGTTGCTGGCGCTAACGTCGGTATTCGGCGAGCAATTGCCGGCGGAGGAAGCCTTTGTGGCGGCGGTCAGCCGCGCTTATCTGGCGCTGCGCGACCGCGGCGCGCGCCAGACGGTGAAGGATTGGGTCATGCGGCAGCCGGGCTGAACGGCCCGCCAGGGTAGCCATGCCGGCGCAACGCTCCGGCATGGCGGAACGACTTAACGATAAACGACCGTCATGACAGCCAGTTTTTTCTGTTGATCCACCCACTTCATCTCGGTGGTGCCGAGATTCAGCGGAAGCTCTTTGCGTGTAGCATCGAAACCTGACAAAGTTTGCCGCGCCTGATAATGCTGACCGTTGCGATAACATTGCGTCTTCGCGGTAGAATCGGCAATATTGACCGAGCAAGGACTTTCTACGATAGAACCGACGAAGCGAATCACCCCGCCGGCAACGCCTGCCTGACTGACAGCCGTCCATGAAAACAACATTCCTGCGATCAAAAATAACCGAAAGACGTTCATGGCAACCTCATTTTTAGTTAAGCCAATTTAAACATAGAGGATCTTGTTAGGAATAATCGCAAGGAAAGGGGATTTATTTGTCGGCTAATCGGGTCATTAACCATGTAAAAACAAGCTACTACCCCGCATTTTCCATGGCTAATCCATGGTTTTACCTAGGAATTTTCTGACCTGATACGATGGATTTTGGCGGTTGAAAGGCGCATCGTAGCGTGCAAAATTTGCGAGATGGCGCACATGCCAGCGTCCGCTATTCGGCATTAGAACAGCGCCGCTCACTTATTGATCAGATTAACTTTTGCAATCAGGAATAATCGATGACCAAAACCAACCTGATTACCGGCTTCCTCGGCAGCGGTAAAACCACCACCATCCGCCATTTGCTGGCGCAAAAACCCGAGCATGAGCGCTGGGCGGTATTGGTGAACGAGTTCGGCGAAATCGGCATCGACGGCGCGCTGCTGGCCGACAGCGGCGCCGTGCTGAAAGAGATCCCCGGCGGCTGCATGTGCTGCGTGAACGGCCTGCCGATGCAGGTCGGGCTGAACATGCTGCTGCAGCAGGCCAAACCCGACCGTTTGCTGATCGAACCCACCGGGCTCGGCCATCCGAAACAAATCCTGTCGCTGCTGACCCAGGACAGCTACGCCGGCTGGGTAGATTTGCAGGCCACCCTGTGCCTGCTGGATGCCCGCCAGCTTAGCCAGCCCCGCTACCGCGACAATGAAAACTTCCGCGACCAGCTGGCGGCGGCCGACCTGATTCTGGCCAGCAAAAGCGACACCTACCGGCCGGAAGACGTGCTGGCGCTGCAGGCCTGGACGGCGCAGGATCCCCTGCAGCGGCCCTGCCATCGCATCGAGCAAGGACAGGCCGACGCGGCGTGGCTGGACAGCCCGCGCACGAATCGCACAGAATTGCCGGATGCGCAGCATCATCATAGCCATGCCAAAACGCAGGGGCTGGCGGCGCTGCGGCTGCCGGAAAATTCACGCTGGCGCCGGGCGCTCAACCAGGGACAAGGGTTTACCGGCTGTGGCTGGATTTTTGACGGCGAGACCCGGTTCGACACCGTCGGCTTTATGGAATGGGTGCGGCTGGCGCCGGTGGATCGCGCCAAAGGCGTAGTGCACATCGCCGAAGGCACGCTGCTGATCAACCGCCAGGGGCAAGACCTCAGCATAGAAACCCGCCCGGTGGCGCCGCTGGACAGCCGCATTGAGCTGATCCACAGCGAAAACGCCGACTGGAACGCCCTGCAAGCGGCATTGTTTAAGATTCGTTTAAGTTAACAACATTACCGTGGTACCTCGCGGTTTTCGCCCCGGCCGATAAAGCCGGCTGAAAACCGCCGAATTTCGCATTGTTTAATTTATACTTCCAACAGGTTATGTCATGACGCGCCGCAATTTACCCTTCATCATTCTATTAAACTTACTGGGCATTGCGCTGTTCCTGTCCTGGTTCCTGCCGGCTAACCATGGCGAGTGGTTTACCCTGGACTCAGCGATTTTCTTTTTCTTTAACCGCCATCTGGCGACCGACCCGGCGTTTTTGCACCTGGTCGCCATCACCAACAACCGCGCTTTCGACGTTATTTCACTGATCGCCATGGGGCTGCTGTACCTGTACTTCTATTTGAAACAGGACGCCGCCGGCCGCCGCCGTTTATTGATTACCGGCGTGGTGATGCTGCTGACCGCCGTGGTGCTCAACCAGCTCGGCCACCTGCTGCCGGTGAAGCACCCCAGCCCGACGCTGACCTTTGACTCCATCAACCGCGTCAGCGAACTGACCGGCATTCCCACCAAGGACGCCTCCAGCGACAGCTTCCCGGGCGATCACGGCATGATGCTGATCATTTTCTCCTGCTTTATGCTGCGCTACTTCAACCGCCGGGCCTTTGCCGTGGCGCTGCTGATCACCCTGTTCTTCTCCCTGCCGCGGGTGATGATCGGCGCGCACTGGTTCACCGATATCGCCGTCGGCTCGCTGTCGGTGGTGCTGGTCGGCGCCAGCTGGTGCCTGATGACGCCGTTCAGCGACTGGCTGATCGACCGGTTGAACCGCCTGTTGCCCGGTAAGCATCGGCCAGGCCGGTCATAACCTGCAGCTATGACGCCGGGAGGCGCTTCGCCTCCCGATCCGGCTTCCCATCGCCCCAGGTTTATTTTCGCATCAGCGGGTTAACGATTTCGTTACCTCATCCCCACCAAGTCAGCACAACCCACACTCATCGTTTTTTATATGAAGTTTTACATTATGTTACATCACAAATTCATATAAAAAAGGATGGAAAAAGGCTCGCAATCCCTTATTTGTTCCGGTAATCTCAAATGCGTTTGTGCCTGGTTTAACTCGACTCAGCATTAAATCCGCTAAAAATGTGCGTTCCAGCACGTTTTCAGAGGTAACTGATTGTCGATGAAACAGGTGCGGATTAGTCTCGTTCCGTTTGGCATTTTTCAGGTAGCGACTTTCGTCGTTAAGGACTTCAAGGGAAAACAACAACAATGGTCAAATCTCAACCGTTTTTGAGATATTTTTTGCGGGCGATCCCTGCAATTGCCGCCGCGGTCATGCTCTCCGCGTGCAGCTCGACTCACACTTCGAACTTGAATAACGCACAAACTGAGATGCGTGCAGTTAATGACAAAGACGGTCTTTTACTGCAAGCCTCTCAGGATGAATTCGAAGCCATGGTTCGTAACGTTGACGTTAAGTCAAAGATTATGGATCAGTATGCAGACTGGAAAGGCGTTCGCTACCGTTTAGGCGGTGAAACCAAGCGCGGCATCGATTGCTCGGCGTTTGTACAGCGCACCTTCCGCGAACAGTTTGGCATGGACTTACCGCGTTCTACCTATCAACAGGAAGATGTCGGCAAGAAAATCCAGCGCACCAAACTGCGTCCAGGCGATCTGGTGCTGTTCCGCGCCGGCTCTACCGGGCGCCACGTCGGCATCTATTTGGGTAACGATCAATTCGTTCATGCCTCCACCAGCAGCGGCGTGATGATTTCCAAGCTGACCGATAACTACTGGAATAAACGTTATCGCGAAGCGCGTCGGGTGCTGACCAGCAGTTGACGGCGAAATACCTGATTGTCCTGAATACCAAACGAGCGATAAGACGCCGCCTTCGGGCGGCGTTTTTTTTCCGCAGGCATCGGCCGCGATGTTTGCACTTTACCTCCCCTGCTCTTAGATTGTTCAACGTCCCCAGTTTTTGAGCCAGCCATATAACGGAGCCTATTTTGAGCGTTCATCGCGATCCCCCAGCCAAAAGCCCGCGTAAAAACGATCCCGAAGGCCTGAAACAGCGCATTTTTGAAAGCGCACTGGCGGAGTTCTCCGAGTCCGGTCTGAAGGGCGCGCGCCTCGAACGCATCGCCGAGCAGGCCGACACCACCAAACGCATGGTGGTGTATCACTTCAAGAATAAAGAGGCGCTGTATATCGCGGTGCTGGAATACGCCTACACCCATATACGACAGGACGAAATCGCCCTCAATCTGGCGACCCTGCCGCCCATGGAGGCGATGCAGCGGCTGGTGGAGGCCAGCTTCGATTATCATGCGGCGCACCCGGCCTTTATCCGCCTGGTCAGCCTGGAAAACATGCAGCGCGGCCAATATGCCCGGCAGTCCGAAAAGCTGAAGCAGCTCAATACCAGCGCGCTGCAGACGCTGGAAGACATTCTGCAGCGCGGCGTGCGCGAGGGCCTGTTCCCCGCCGAAACCCAGGCGCGCGATTTGCACCGCATCATCAGCTCGCTGTGTTTCCATCACGCCGCCAACCAATATACTTTTGACACGTTGTTTGAAGGAAATCGCACCGCCGACGAAAAACTCGCCTATTATCGTCAAATGACGGTAACGGTGGTGATGCGTTATTTAAACTGCGGCTGAACGATAAATATTCTTTAAAATCCCGGGGAGTTTCACGCCGCCGCCAGAAAATGCGCCAAGCCCCCCGGTGGTAACGATGAGAAATCGCTGAAATGCCGTTATTGAGATATATGAAACCCTATCGCCAAAATAATAACAGATGGCTACGCCATGCTCAGGGGGCAGCTTTATGGGTTTGAAAAGGGCATTTGCCCGCAGCGTGTCGCACCGACAGCGCAGCCTGGTTAAAAGCAGCATTGCTGCCCTGGTCTTTTTTATCCTGTTCACCGCCGTCACCCTGTCGCTTATTACCCATCAACGCGTGCAATATCAGCGCGCGGTCGAAGCGCGCACGCAAAAATTCGCCCTCGGCTATATCAACAGCCTGACGCAAGCCATGCAGACAATGTTGCCGCTCACCGCCAAACCCTGCCTGTCCAGCCAGGCGGATATTACCTATCAGGCGGCGTTTACCTCCGGCGTGCGCACCTTTCTGCTGGTGAAAAACGGCTTCGCCTATTGCTCTTCCGCCACCGGCGACATGAATATGACGCTGAAAAATCTTTATCCGGAAATAGACGGGAGCCGGCGGCTCGATCTCAAGCTGCAGCAAGGCACGCCCATCGTGCCGGGCAAACCGGCGGTCGCCGTCTGGCTGCGCCAGCCCGGCGCGCAGGATACCGGCATCCTGGCCACGCTGGACATCGATCTGATGCCCTACATGCTGTTCACCTCGCACGATGCCCAGGCGCCGGGCATCGCCATCGTGATGGGCGATCGCGCGCTGACCACCTTCAGCCCGAACCTGATGCCGGTCAGCCAGCTGCCGCGCGACAAGGCCGACAGCCTGACCATCGCCGGCCTGCCGCTCAGCATCATGTTCTACAACGAAAAGCTGACGCCCAACGACATTCGCCTGACCCTGTTGGGCAGCCTGGTGCTGTCGCTGATGCTCGGCGTGCTCTGCTACTACATGCTGCTGCTGCGCCAAAGCCCCGAACGGGCGCTGCTGCGCGGCATCAAACGCAACGAATTCTTTATCGAATACCAACCGGTGCTGCATACCCGCAGCGGCGCCATCGGCGGGCTGGAGGCGCTGATCCGCTGGCAGCACCCGATCGAAGGGCGCATTCCGCCGGACCTGTTCATCCCCTACGCGGAAAGCGGCGGGCTGATCGTGCCGCTGACCCGCCACCTGTTCCGCCTGATCGCCGAAGATGCGCCGCAGCTGGCCAAGGCGCTGCCGCAGGGCGCCAAGATCGGTTTGAATATCTCCCCTTCGCATCTCAGCGCGCCGTCCTTCCATCAGGATGTCTACGAACTGCTGGCCCAACTGCCGCCCAACTACTTTACGCTGGTGTTTGAAATCACCGAACGCGGTATGGTGGAGGAGGATAACGCGCTGGCGGAATTCGACTGGCTGCACAGACAAGGCATCGAGATCGCGATCGACGACTTCGGCACCGGCCACAGCGCGCTGATTTATCTCGAGCGTTTCAGCATGGACTACCTGAAGATCGACCGCGGCTTCGTCAACTCGATCGGCCAGGACACGGTCACCGCCCCGGTGCTGGACGCGGTGATTTCACTGGCCAAAAAGCTGAAAATGCTGACGGTGGCCGAAGGGGTGGAAACCGCCGAGCAGGTGCATTTTCTGCAAGAACACGGGGTGACCTTTATGCAGGGCTATTATTACAGCAAGCCGCTGAGCATCGAAAACTTCGTCGCCTACTGCAACGCCCGTCAGGTGTTTGATTATCAGGCGCAACGATCCGATCTTTAAACTTCTTTACCCTGCGACCATGCGGAGAATGTTATGCTGGGCGCAGGTTAATTTCATTACACAGCAGGAGCTTACCGTCTGATGTCCGTGCGCGTTTTTGCTGCTCTGGTGCTCTCGGCACTCAGTTTCGGCCTGCAGGCCGAAACGCTCAATGAAAGCTATGCTTTCGCCCTGATCGGTGATCCGAAATACGCCACCGACTTCAGCCATTTCGACTACGTCAACCCGGCGGCGCCCAAGGGCGGCGACGTGCGGCTGTCGGCAATCGGCACTTACGACAACTTTAACCGCTACGCCACCCGCGGCGTGCCCGGCGAGCGCACGGAACAGCTTTACGATTCGCTGTTCACCACCTCCGACGATGAAATTGGCAGCTACTATCCGCTGGTTGCCGAATCGGCCCGCTTTCCGGCCGACATGCGCTGGGTTGAGGTCGACATCAACGCCCGCGCGCGCTTCCACGACGGCAGCCCGATCACCGCGGCCGACGTGGCCTTTACCTTTAACAAGTTCATGACCGAAGGCGTGCCGCAGTTCCGCCTGGCTTATAAGGGCGTAACGGTCAAAGCCATTTCGCGGCTGACGGTGCGCATGGAATTCCCGCAGCCGGACAAGGATAAAATGCTGGGGCTGTTCGGCCTGCCGATCCTGCCGGCCAGCTTCTGGCAAAACCACCTGCTCAACGAACCGCTCAATACGCCGCCGCTGGCCAGCGGCCCTTATAAAATCAGCGGCTACCGCCTCGGCCAATACATCACCTATCAGCGGGTACGCGACTACTGGGCGGCCAACCTGCCGGTCAACCGCGGCCGCTACAACTTCGACAGCATCCGCTACGACTACTACCTGGACGACAAGGTGGCGCTGGAGGCGTTCAAGGCCGGCGCTTATGATTTCCGCATCGAAAGCTCGCCCAAAAGCTGGGCCACCCAGTATCAGGGCGGCAACTTTGCGCGCAACTACATCATCAAGCAGGACGAAATCAATCAGTCGGCGCAGAACACCCGCTGGATGGCGTTCAATATGACGCGCCCGCTGTTTGCCGATCGCCGGGTGCGGCAGGCGATTACCCTCGCCTTCGACTTCGACTGGATGAACAAGGCGCTGTATTACAACGCCTACCAGCGCACCAACAGCTATTTCCAAAACACCCCGTACGCCGCCGCCGGCTATCCGGACGCCGCCGAACTGGCGCTGTTGGCGCCGCTCAAGGGCCAGGTGCCGCCGGAGGTGTTCACCAGCCTCTATCAGCCGCCGTCCTCCGACGGCAGCGGCAACGATCGCCAAAACCTGCTGAAGGCGACCCAGCTGCTGAAAGAGGCCGGTTGGACGGTCAAAAACCAAAAGCTGGTCAACGTGAAAACCGGCCAGCCTTTCAGCTTCGAACTGATGCTGCTGAGCGGCAGCAACTTTCAGTACGTGCTGCCGTTCCAGCACAACCTGCAGCGGTTGGGCATCGATATGCAGATCCGCGATATCGATGTCAGCCAGTTCACCAAGCGCATGCGCGACGGCGATTTCGATATGATGCCCACGGTTTATCTGGCGATGCCGTTCCCGGGCTCCAGCCTGGAAACCAGCTGGGACTCAAAATATATCGACTCCAGCTGGAATACCCCGCACGTCAGCGATCCGGCCGTCGACAGCCTAGTGCGGCAAATCATGCGCCACCAGGGCGACGAGAAAGCCCTGCTGCCGCTCGGCCGCGCGCTGGATCGGGTGTTGACCTGGAATATGTACATGCTGCCGATGTGGTATTCCAACCACGACCGCTACGCCTATTGGGACAAGTTCTCCAGGCCGTCGATCCGCCCGCCTTACGCCATCGGCTTCGACAACTGGTGGTTCGACGTCAACAAGGCGGCGCGCTTGCCGGCCCAACGGCAATAAGGAGTCTGCGATGGCGGCTTATCTGATACGCAGGCTGTTACTGGTGATCCCCACGCTGTGGGCGATCATCACCATCAACTTTTTTATCGTGCAAGTCGCCCCCGGCGGCCCGGTCGATCAGGCGATCGCCAACATCGAAATGGGCCAAAGCAGCGGCTTCGGCGGCGGCGGAACGGGTGAAGGCGCGGGCCATGCGCGGGTCGGCGTCGCCAGCGCCGCCGAAAGCCAATACCGCGGCGCGCGCGGGCTGGATCCGGAGGTGATCGCCGAGATCACCCGGCGTTACGGCTTCGACAAGCCGCTGCACGAGCGTTACTTCAACATGTTGTGGAACTACATGCGCCTCGACTTTGGCGACAGCCTGTTTCGCGGCGCGTCGGTGATGCAACTGATTGGCCAGAGCCTGCCGGTCTCCATTACCCTGGGGCTGTGGAGCACGCTGATCATCTACCTGGTGTCGATCCCGCTCGGCATCCGCAAGGCTATCCACAACGGCAGCGCCTTCGATACCTGGAGCAGCACGCTGATCATCATCGGCTACGCCATTCCGGCCTTCCTGTTCGCCATCCTGATGATCGTGCTGTTCGCCGGCGGCAGCTACCTGGACTGGTTCCCGCTGCGCGGGCTGGTCTCCAGCAACTTCGACACCCTGCCCTGGTACAGCAAGGTCACCGACTACCTGTGGCACATTACCCTGCCGGTGCTGGCGACGGTGATCGGCGGCTTCGCCACCCTGACCATGCTGACCAAAAACGCCTTTCTCGATGAGATCCGCAAGCAGTACGTCATCACCGCCCGCGCCAAGGGGCTGGACGAGCGGAAAATCCTCTACCGCCACGTGTTCCGCAACGCCATGCTGCTGGTGATCGCCGGTTTTCCCGCCACCTTCATCAGCATGTTCTTTACCGGTTCGCTGCTGATTGAAGTGATGTTCTCGCTCAACGGCCTCGGGCTGCTGGGCTACGACGCCACGCTGCAGCGCGATTATCCGGTGATGTTCGGCACGCTGTATATCTTCACGCTGATTGGCCTGCTGCTGAATATTCTCAGCGACATCACCTATACCCTGGTCGATCCGCGCATTGATTTCGAGGCCCGCCAATGAGCCGCCTGAGCCCGAACAATCAGGCGCGCTGGGCGCGCTTTCGCAGCAATCGCCGCGGCTATTGGTCGTTGTGGATCTTCCTGGCGCTGTTTGTCCTCAGCCTGGCCGCCGATCTGATCGCCAACGACAAGCCGCTGCTGGTGCGCTATGAGGGGCGGCTGTACCTGCCCTTTATGGTCAACTACAGCGAAACCGCCTTCGGCGGCGAGCTGGATACCGCCGCCGACTATCAGGATCCCTTCGTGCTACGGCAGATTGAACGCCACGGCTGGGCCGTTTGGGCACCGATCCGCTTCAGCTACGACACCATCAACTTCGCCACCGAGGTGCCCTTCCCCTCCGCCCCTTCGCGCCATAATTTGCTCGGCACCGACGGCAACGGCAGCGACGTGCTGGCCCGGGTGCTGTACGGCTTTCGCATTTCGCTGCTGTTCGGCCTGGCACTGACGCTGTTTTCCAGCCTGATTGGCGTGTGCGTCGGCGCTACCCAGGGCTATTACGGCGGGCGATTTGACCTGTGGGGGCAACGCTTTATCGAGGTCTGGTCGGGCATGCCGACGCTGTTCCTGATCATTTTGCTGTCGAGCATCGTGCAGCCCAATTTCTGGTGGCTGCTGGGCATCACCATTCTGTTCGGCTGGATGAGCCTGGTGGGCGTGGTGCGCGCCGAATTCCTGCGTACCCGCAACTATGATTACATCCGCGCCGCGCGCGCCATGGGGGTGCCGGATCGCATCATCATGTATCGCCACATGCTGCCCAACGCCATGGTGGCGACGCTGACCTTCCTGCCGTTTATCCTCTGCGGGTCGATCACCACCCTGACCTCGCTCGACTTCCTCGGTTTTGGACTGCCGATCGGTTCCCCGTCGCTCGGCGAACTGCTGCTGCAGGGTAAAAACAACCTGCAGGCGCCGTGGCTCGGCATAACCGCCTTCCTGGTGCTGGCGGTGCTGCTGTCGTTACTCATTTTTATCGGCGAAGCGGTGCGCGACGCCTTTGACCCCAGCAAGGCGCATTGATATGGCTAGCACTCCACTGCTTTCGATTCAGGATCTCAGCGTCGCCTTCCGACAGGGAGAGGCGCTGGTTCCGGTGGTCAACGGCCTGTCGCTGCAGATAGAGCAGGCCGAAACGCTGGCGTTGGTCGGCGAATCCGGCTCCGGCAAAAGCGTTACCGCGCTGTCGGTGCTGCGCCTGCTGCCGTCGCCGCCGGTGGTCTATCCCGGCGGCGATATCCGCTTCAACGGCGCCTCGCTGCTGCATGCGCCCGAGTCTGAGCTGCGCAAAGTGCGCGGCAACCAGATAGCGATGATATTTCAAGAACCCATGGTGTCGCTCAATCCGCTGCACAACATCGAAAAACAGCTGGCGGAAGTGCTGATGCTGCACCGCGGCATGCGGCGCGACGCGGCGCGCAGTGAGATTATTCAGTGTCTGGATCGGGTCGGCATCCGCAGTGCCAAAACCCGGCTGAAAGATTATCCGCACCAGCTCTCCGGCGGCGAACGCCAGCGGGTGATGATCGCCATGGCGGTGCTGACCCGGCCCAAGCTGCTGATCGCCGACGAACCCACCACCGCCCTCGACGTGACCATTCAGGCGCAGATCCTGAAGCTGTTGCAGGAGCTGAAGCAGGAAATGGGCATGGGATTGCTGTTCATCACCCATAACCTGAATATCGTGCGCCGCCTGGCGGATAACGTGGCGGTCATGCGCGAGGGGCGCTGCGTGGAACAGAACCGGCGCGCCTTGCTGTTCAGCCGGCCGCAGCACCCCTATACCCAACGCCTGCTGGCCGCCGAAGACGTCGGCGAACCGCTGCCGCTGCCTGAACCGCCCCCCGGCGGCGCCTGCCCG
Source organism: Serratia ficaria (assembly GCF_900187015.1). Classification (NCBI taxonomy): domain Bacteria; kingdom Pseudomonadati; phylum Pseudomonadota; class Gammaproteobacteria; order Enterobacterales; family Yersiniaceae; genus Serratia; species Serratia ficaria. The sequence continues at coordinate 3,563,575 of NZ_LT906479.1, forward strand.
CTGCTCAAGGTGGAAGGCCTGCAGGTCCGGTTCCCCATTCGCCGCGGCCTGCTGCGCCGTACGGTAGACTACCACTACGCGTTGAACGGCCTGAGCTTCGAACTACGCGCCGGGGAAAGCGTCGGGCTGGTGGGGGAGTCCGGCTCCGGAAAAAGCACCACCGGGCTGGCGCTGCTGCGCCTGCTGGCCTCTCAGGGCGCGATGTGGTTCGACGGCGAGCCCCTGCACGCGCTCAATATGAAGCAGATGCTGCCCTACCGCAGCCGCATGCAGATAGTCTTCCAGGATCCTTATTCCGCGCTGAATCCGCGGCTGACCGTGCAGCAGATCATCGCCGAAGGGCTGGAGGTGCACCAGAAACTGAGCGCCGAACAGCGGGAGCAACGGGTGATCGCGGCGCTGCAGGAGGTTGGGCTGGATGCGCAATTGCGCCATCGCTATCCCACCGAGTTCTCCGGCGGCCAGCGTCAGCGCATCGCCATCGCCCGCGCGCTGATCCTGCAGCCGCAGCTGCTGATCCTCGATGAGCCGACGTCTTCGCTGGACAAATCGGTGCAGGCGCAGGTTTTGACCTTGCTGAAGTCGCTGCAACGGCGCCACCGGCTGGCCTATCTGTTTATCAGCCATGATTTGCAGGTGGTGCGCTCACTGTGCCATCAGGTCATCGTGCTGCGGCAGGGGGAAGTGGTTGAACAGGGGGATTGCCGGACGATTTTCACCTCGCCCGCGGCCGACTATACCCGACAGCTGCTGCAGCTGGCGGATTAGCGGCGGGATCAGAAAGGGTACTGTGCGCTAAGCTGCTCGGCAATCGCCGCGCCGACGTTTTTAAGCCGGCACATGGTGGCGCTTTCGTCGCTGCGTTGCACAAACAGGCAGGGTTCCCCTTCCCATTCGACGACGGCGCAGTCGACCTGGATCTCCTGCAGCGACAGGTTGAGCTGCTGCATGACCTGCCAGGCCTCGGCCCCTTCATGGCTGAGCAGCTTCAGGCCAATCAGGTTGTTATCTTCGTCTATTCCGCTCAGCGGAATCGGTTCAACCTTGACGCCGGTGAAACCAGATAGCCAACGATAACTTTGCGGCAAGCGATGCACTACCGAAAGTTGGATACTCTCCACATGAAATCCCTAGTTTGAAAAGGTGAAACACTTTTTACCTGACAGGGTTACTAAGTTATAGCCGCTGACCACCGACTCTGCCGCGAACAAATGTTATTTGAATGTAAAATTTGTCACAGTTCGTTAACCTAGCCCTGCGCGTGCTGATGTCATGCTGTTTTTCATGCGCCGTGCGGTGTCGTTTCACGGCATTTTGCGACTCAGCTCGCATTTTTGCGTTATATGTAACCCTTTCCCGCAGCGATCTCAACTCTTTTTTCTTGCAATACGGCTACTTTCTAGCCGCCATAATTTTACATTGCAGAAACATTTAACTTTATGCGCCACCGCGTGCGATACGCCTAATGCGTTGATTTAGCTTGTGACTAACGCAAACCGCCGCCAAACGGCGGGGCCGGAGAATACCCGCGCAGACGGTGATAATCACGCAGGGGAACGCCGCACTTTTTTAACAAAAAGCACACAGTCGCGCTGAAGGACACTTGATTAGCCTGCAAATATTTAGCAACAAACTTTTCATTGCCAACCGGCAGGCCCGCCGGTAGGGCCAGGACCCAAGCCGGCGCTTAGCCCCGGCTTGGGAGGAAAGTCAGGCGGCGCGGTTGCGCGGCCGGCTGGCGTACAGGTAGAACAGCACCGCCACGATGCTGCACAGCGCCATCGAGGAGACCATCGGCCAGGCGCTCTTGCCCGGCGCCAGCGACAGCACCGCCCCCACCAGCGCGCCGATGCTGAAGCGCAGCGTGCCGGCCAGGGAAGACGCCGTACCCGCCATATGCGGGAAATCATCCAGGATCACCGCCATGGCGTTGGAGGAAATCATCGCGATACAGCCCAGATAGACCGCCACGCCGATCACCAGCGCCCAGAAGCCCAGGCCAAGGGCGCTGACCGCCAGCAGCCACAGCCCCATCGCCAGCTGCACCAGCAGCCCCAGGCGGAACATCCTGACCGCCCCCACCCGCCGCACGTTGCGGCTGTTGACCAGCGTGGTCAGGAACAGGAACACGATGTTCAGCGCGAAGTAATAGCCGAAGTGCTGGGGTGAAACGTGATTCAACTCGATATAGACAAAGGGCCCGGCGCTGAGGAACGAAAACATGCCGGCAAACGAGAAGGCGCTGGCCAGCATATAGCTCAGCACCCGCTTGTGACGGAACAGCGAAGCGAAGTTGCCCAGCGTGGTGCGCAAATGGAACTTCTGCCGCCGCTCTGGCGGCAGCGTTTCCTTGATAAACAGCGCCACCAGCAACGAGCCGATCAGCGCCGCGGCACCCATGGTCCAGAAGATGGCGTGCCAGCTGAACCACAGCAACAGCGCGCCGCCGATCATCGGCGCCAGCAGCGGCGCAATGGTCATCACCAGAATGACGAACGACATCATGCGCGAGAACTCGTCCTTGGTGAACATATCGCGCATCAGGGCGTTGATCACCACGCTGGCGGCGGCGGCGGCCAGGCCATGCAGGAAACGCAGGCCGATCAGTTGATCGATAGACTGCGCCATGGCGCAGGCGCAGCCGGCGATGGCGAAGATCAGCGTTCCCCACAGGATCACCGGTTTGCGGCCGATGCTGTCCGACATCGGGCCATAGAACAGCTGCCCGAAGGCAAAACCCAGCATGTAGGCGCTGAGCGTCATCTGCACGCTGCCTGATTCGACGCCAAACTGTGCGGCGATCACCGGCATGCTGGGCAGATACATGTCGATGGCCAACGGCATCAGCATGGAAAGCAGGCCCAGAATAAAAATCAAACCGAGGTGAGATGTCCGGTTCTGTTGCACGTTCAACGACTCCTTAGTCAGCCGCGATAGTCAGTTCAATCCTGCAGGTGCGGCGCACCCACGCTGGCGATTTCTTCTTCGGTGAGCGGGCGGTATTCGCCCGGCGCCAGATCCTCATCCATCACGATGGCGCCGATGCGCTCGCGATGCAGCTCGACCACCCGGTTGCCGACCGCGGCGAACATGCGCTTCACCTGATGGTAACGCCCTTCGCTGATGGTCAAACGCACCAGGCAATCTTCAATCTGCTCCAGCTGCGCGGGACGGGTCAGGTCCTTTTCGTTGTGCAGCTGCACGCCTTCGGCGAAACGCTGCGCGGTATCTTCCGCCAACGGGTGCTCCAGCGTTACCAGGTAGGTTTTCTCGCAGTGGTGTTTCGGCGAGGTCACGCGATGCGACCACTGGCCGTCATCGGTCATCAGCACCAGGCCGGTGGTGTCGATATCCAGCCGACCTGCGGCATGCAGCTTGTAGGCAACCGGTTCATCGAGGAAGTACAGCACCGTCGGGTGATCGGGATCGTCGGTGGAACAGACGTAGCCCTGCGGTTTGTTGAGCATGAAATAACGCGGGCCGTTCTGCTGCAGCAGCGGATTGCCGTCGAACGTCACCTCCTGCTCCGGGGTCAGCTTGAGCGCCCCGCTCTTCACCACTTCACCGTCCACGGTGACGCGTTTGGCCCGAAGTTCGCGCGCTACCAGCGCACGGCTAATACCTAACTGCTGAGATAAAAACTTGTCCAGTCGCATTGGATCTGCTTTGCCTGTCGTTGTTATGATCGCATTGATCGTATTGCCAAAATATGACGCCCCGCCGTTGCACCGGGTGCAAATGGCAGGTTCGAAGGGGAAATCGCGTGGGGAAACAGCGATTGCTGTCACACAAGTATAGCGGCGGAAACCGTCCCCTGACAGGGGTATTTCCGCGCTTCTCGCACCGCGAGCGCTCAGAGGGCATAATAATAGAAATTTTTTGGCCGTCTGGGGAGTAAAATGTCACTGTTTCTGTGGGATCAGATGTTACAAAAGCTGTTCCCGGCGGCCCTTCTCAACTCACGGCGTTAATTTATGGCATTTACCCTGCGCCCCTACCAGCTGGAAGCGGTCGAAGCCACCATCAAACATTTCCGTCAGCACCCCGAACCGGCGCTGATCGTGCTGCCGACCGGCGCCGGCAAAAGCCTGGTGATCGCCGAGCTGGCGAAACGCGCGCGCGGCCGGGTGCTGGTGCTGGCCCACGTCAAGGAGCTGGTGGCGCAGAACCACGCCAAATACTGCGCCTACGGGCTGGAGGCGGATATCTTCGCCGCCGGCCTGCAGCAGAAAGACAGCGCCGGCAAGGTGGTGTTCGGCAGCGTACAGTCGGTGGCGCGCAACCTGGCGCTGTTTGACGGCGCCTTCTCCCTGCTGATTATCGACGAATGCCACCGCATCAGCGACGACGACGACAGCCAGTATCAGCAGATCATCCAGCATCTGCAAAAGTCCAACCCGCAGCTGCGGCTGCTGGGGCTGACCGCCACGCCTTATCGGCTGGGCAAGGGATGGATCTATCAATACCACTACCACGGCTTTACCCGCGGCGACGGCGGCAGCCTGTTCCGCGATTGCATCTATGAATTGCCGCTGCGCTATATGATCAAAAACGGCTACCTGGTGCCGCCGGAACGGCTGGACATGCCGATCGTGCAGTACGACTTCAGCCGGCTGGAGGCCAGAAGCAACGGGCTGTTCAGCGAAGCGGACCTGAACCGCGAACTGAAGCGGCAGGATCGCATCACCCCGCACATCATCAGCCAGATAGTGGAGTATGCCGAAGACCGCAAAGGGGTGATGATCTTCGCCTCCACCGTCGAGCACGCACGCGAGATCCACGGGCTGTTGCCTGACGGCTCGGCGGCGTTGGTCAGCGCCGAGACCCCCGCCGCCGAGCGGGACGCGCTGATCGAGGCCTTTAAACGGCAGCGGCTGCGTTATCTGGTCAACGTGGCGGTGCTGACCACCGGCTTCGATGCGCCGCACGTCGACCTGATCGCCATTTTGCGCCCCACCGAATCCGTCAGCCTGTATCAGCAGATTGTCGGCCGCGGGCTGCGCCTGGCGCCCGGCAAGCAGGACTGCCTGATCCTCGACTACGCCGGCAACCCCCACGACCTGTTCACGCCGGAGGTCGGCGCCAGCAAACCGCACGGCGACAGCCAGCCGGTGCAGGTATTCTGCCCGGGCTGCGGCTTCGCCAACCTGTTCTGGGGCAAATGCACCGAAAACGGCGATATTATCGAGCATTACGGCCGCCGCTGTCAGGGCTGGCTGGAGGACGATGAGGGCCACCGCGAACAGTGCGACTACCGCTTTCGCTTCAAAAGCTGCCCGCACTGCGGCGCCGAGAATGACATTGCCGCGCGCCGCTGCCACCAATGCCAGGCGGTGCTGGTCGATCCCGACGATATGCTCAAGGCGGCGCTGAAGTTGAAAGACGCCCTGGTGCTGCGCTGCGGCGGCATGGCGCTGCAAAGCGGCCGCGACGACAAGGGCGAATGGCTGAAGGCCACCTACTATGACGAGGACGGCACCGGCACCAGCGAACGTTTCCGCCTGCAAACGCCGGCGCAGCGCAAGGCGTTCGACATGCTGTTCCTGCGCCCGCATCAGCGCGCGCCCGGCGTGCCGTTCAACTGGCACACCGCCGCCGACGTGCTGGCCCAGCAGGCGGCGCTGCGCCACCCGGACTTCGTGGTGGCGCGCAAACGCGGCCAATTCTGGCAGGTGCGGGAAAAAGTGTTCGATTATCAGGGCCGCTTTCGCCGCGCCAACGATCTGTATTAACGGCGGCGGCGGGCAGGTTTTCATTGCCCTGCGGGCCGCTTTCCGCTAAAATGCCGCCCGCTTTGCCCGGGTTCGCCCGGCGTTGAAGCAGGTTATCGAACTCGCTACTGGGTCGCCTGTAGCGGGGTAAATTTTCTTTTAAGAGAAAAAACAATGTTCACTATCAATGTAGAAGTACGTAAAGACCAGGGTAAGGGTGCGAGCCGCCGCCTGCGTGCAGCAAATAAATTCCCAGCTATCGTTTACGGTGGCGAAGAAGCGCCAGTTTCCATCGAACTGGACCATGATTCCGTAAAGAACATGGAAGCTAAACCAGAATTCTACAGCGAAGCAGTAACTCTGGTTATCGACGGTAAAGAAACCAAAGTTAAGGTTCAGGCTGTACAGCGTCACCCGTTCAAGCCGAAGCTGGCCCACATCGACTTCGTTCGCGCGTAATCGCAACGTATTCGAGCTTTTCGGGACGCCGAAGTAGAAAACGCCGCAATTGCGGCGTTTTTTATTGTCTGCGATTCGGCCAGGTTTACTTATTGCCGCCGTTCAAACGGCGTTGCAGCTGGTCGCGCAGGTTCGGCGGCGTGCCTTTGATGGTCAGCGTGTCCGTCGCCGCGTCCCAGAAAATGCGCTCGCCCAGCAGCATGGCGTCAAAATTCATGCTGATGCCGCCGCCGCTGCCGGCGAATTTGGTCAGCTGGCGCAGGGTGCCGCGATCCGCCGGGAAGCTGTCTTCCAGCTGGTAGCCCTGCTCGCTGGAGAACTGCATGAAATCCTTCTCGCCGACCGGCGCGATTTCCTGCGACAGCGCCTGCAGCTCGATCTCTTCACCGGCCTGCAGCTGCTCGTTGCAGTAGCTGTACACCTGCTGGCGCACCGACTGGCGCTCGTTTTTATCCAGCTGCGCATCGGCGCAATAATCGTCGACCGCCTGCAGCAGCCCGCGGTTTTGCGCCTTGGTGTCGAGCCCTTCGGCCGCCGCCAGGAAATCCATAAAGAAATCGGACACCTTGCGCCCCACCCGCCCTTTCAGGAAGGTCAGGTAGCGGGTTGACTCCGGGTTGGTTTCCCACTCGGTCAGATCGATGCGCGCCACGATGTCGGCGTGGTTGATGTCCAGATAATGGGTGGTGTTGATATCCAGCTCTTCGTTGACGCGCATGCTGTTGCGGCTGTTCAGCACCGCAATCAGCAAATACTCCACCGCCAGGTAGCGGTATTGACCAAACAGCACCACGCCGCCTTCGGCGAACGGGTACTTGGCTAGCTCATCGCGCAAACGCCCGGTGGCCGCGCGGCTGAACGCCAGAAAGTCCTTGTCGTCCTTGCGGCAGGTGCGCAGCGCTTCCGCCAGTTCGCTGCCTTCGTTGAACAGGCCATAGGCCTTGCTCTTGGCGCTGTAAACGCGATGCAGTTCCGCCATCATCTCTTCCACCGCCGCGTTGGCCGGAAGCAGGGAATCGCGCAGCACCACGTCCAGCGTTTGCTCGTCGCGTTTAACCAACTGGTGCAGAGCGATCTGGTCGATATCCAGACTCATGGTAAATCCTCCTGTTCTTTAGCCGCGTATTCAAACACCGAAGGCTTCGACCTGCAATACCAAAACCCGAAACAGCGCGGGCAATCCGCAAACTCGTCGATGCGGCGACGTCAAGTACGAAAGGGGGCGATAAAAGAGCGGAAAATCACTGCCCTATACGGTAAGATATGGGACTTTGTCAGGTTACTAAGCGCAATCTTATGCCACAATCATCTCGTTACAGTGACGAACACGTTGAACAACTGCTCTCAGAGCTGGTCAACGTTCTGGAAAAACACCATACTCCCACCGATCTTTCTCTGATGGTGCTGGGCAACATGGTAACTAATCTGATCAACACCAGCGTTGCTCCCGCGCAGCGGAAAACCCTGGCGAGATCGTTTGCTGAAGCCCTGCAGGCTTCTATTCGTGAAGATAAAGCGCATTAATACTTACTTATGGTGACAAACCGTCAGCGTTATCGTGAAAAAGTCTCCCAGATGATTAGCTGGGGGCACTGGTTCGCCTTATTCAATATCCTGCTCGCCCTCGGGTTGGGCAGCCGCTACCTGTTTGTCACCGATTGGCCCTCTTCGCTGCTGGGCCGGATCTACGCCCTGGTCAGCCTGCTGGGCCACTTCAGCTTTATCGTGTTCGCCGGCTACCTGCTGGTGATCTTCCCGCTCACCTTCGTGGTGATGTCGCAGCGGCTGCTGCGCTTTATTTCCGCCGCGTTGGCGACCGCAGGGCTGACGCTGCTGCTGGTCGACAGCGAGGTCTTCTCCCATTTCCACCTTCACCTCAATCCGGTGGTGTGGGAACTGGTGGTCAACCCGGATCAAAGCGAGCTGGCGCGCGACTGGCAGCTGATGTTCATCTGCGTGCCGATCATCTTCCTGGCGGAGATGCTGTTCGGCACCTGGAGCTGGCAGAAGCTGCGCAGCCTCAACCGGCAACGTTTCGGCAAACCGCTGGCGGTGCTGTTCATCTGCACCTTTTTCGCCTCGCACCTGATTTATATCTGGGCCGACGCCAACTTCTATCGCCCGATCACCATGCAGCGCGCCAACCTGCCGCTGTCGTATCCGATGACCGCGCGTAAGTTCCTTGAGAAACACGGCCTGCTCGATCAGCAGGAATATGAACGGCGCCTGGTGCAGCAGGGCAACCCGGAAGCCGTGGCGGTGGAGTACCCGCTCAGCGACCTCAGCTACAGCGATAAAGGCAGCGGTTACAACCTGCTGATGATCGTGGTGGACGGCATGCGCCCTCAGGATATGGCGCAGGACATGCCCGCCCTGACCCGCTTTGCGCAGGAAAATGTGCGCTTCAGCGACCACTACAGTTCGGGAAATCATGCCGACACCGGCCTGTTTGGCCTGTTTTACGGCATTTCGCCGACCTATCTGGACAGCGTTCTCGCCGCGCGCAAGCCTTCGGCGCTGGTGAATGCGCTTGGCGATCAGGGCTATCAGTTCGGCCTGTTCTCGTCCGACGGCTTTAACGCCGGCCTGTATCGCCAGGCCCTGTTGACCGATTTCTCGCTGCCGGCGCCGGTCAAACAAAGCGACGAAATGACCACCCGGCAGTGGCAGCGTTGGCTGACGGATCAGGGCAGCCGGGAACCCTGGTTCTCCTATATCAACTTCAGCGGCGCCGAACCGGCCGCCGATGAAAAAACGCCGGCGCCGGCCGACTTCATCCAGCGCTATCGCAGCGGCGCCAAAGAGGTGGACGCGCAGATAGCCCAGGTGCTGGACACCCTGAAACAACGCGGCCTGCTGGAGAAAACCGTGGTGGTGATCACGGCCGAGCACGGCGTCGAATTCAACGACACCGGCAAAGGCCAATGGGGCGCCGGCAGCAGCTTCAGCCAGCCTCAGCTGCATGTGCCGCTGGTGATCCACTGGCCGGGCACCCCGGCGCAGACCATCAATAAGCTCACCGGCCATAACGATGTGATGCGTACGCTGATGCAGCGCCTGCTGCATGTGAAAACCACGGCGAAGGATTATTCGCAGGGCGAAGACCTGTTCGCCGCCCAGCGCCGCAACAACTGGATCGCCACCGGGGACAGCAACCTGTTGGTCATCACCACGCCAACGCAGACGCTGGTGCTGGACAACAACGGCAACTACCGCGCGTACGATAAAGACGACAAAGAGATAAAAGACGAAAAACCTCAGCTTGCCCTGCTGTTGCAGGTGCTGACCGATGTAAAACGCTTTATCGCCAACTAACTGCTTAAAACAAAAGCAATCGGATGGAGAGGCTCTTGCATTAACATCGGGAACAGGTAGTATGATTTTCCATAGCGTCGGCATGTAGCGCAGCCTGGTAGCGCACCGTCATGGGGTGTCGGGGGTCGGAGGTTCGAATCCTCTCATGCCGACCAAAACACCTTTAAAAACCAACCCTTTGCGGTTGGTTTTTTTGTGCCGCCAGAGAAGTGACCGCCATTCCCACAGCCCCGCGCTTCCCGCCAACAGATTCAGAATTGGCCCAGTAAACTCAGCGTATTCCGCATGCTATATTGAACAAAGTTTACCTAAATACTGGGAGCTGTAATGGGGTACGATTCTGAGGGGCACTCTAAGCCCCCTGTTAAAAAATGGTCACAAGAATTAGAAGGGCTACGAGGCCTGGCCTCTCTTTGGGTCGTTTTAGGCCACATATGCATTTTAACCAATTTTCACTTCCCCATCCTTTCCGATCCAGCTATCGGCGTTGATCTCTTCATTCTGCTCTCCGGTTATCTGATGGCGAAAAACTATGTGGAGCGCAAAGAAAAAGAGCCGTGGACCGACTCAGCCACCTTTAAAAAGTTTTGGTTACGCCGTTTTTTCCGCATTGCCCCGCTTTACTACGTATTACTGATTTTCGCCATTGGTTTTGGCAGCTACTTTGGCGAAGCCAGAGACACTATCAGTAGTTTTTATAGCGCCACTCAAACCAACAGCTCGCGCTATAGCGATCATTCATTTTTAAACGTTTTCACCCATGTCAGCTTTATGTTTGGTTTACTGCCGGAGTTTTCATTCAATACCGTCTTGCCTGACTGGAGCATTGGGCTGGAAATGCAGTTCTATTTCCTCTTCCCATTCATCATGTTAGCTGTAATGAAATGGGGCTTTGCGCGCGCCTGCTTTAGCGTTATCGCACTGTGCGCTATCGCCAAGTATCTGCTGCCTGGCTACTTTTCAGCCTTCCCGATGCCATCGATGATCCTGTTCAAGCTGAATCTGTTTATCGCGGGGATGTTTATTGCGGAAGCCATTCGCGGTAAGAGTATCGCCTACCTGGCGTGCGCTCTGGTCGCAGCCTTCGTCAGCCTCTATCTGATGCAAGGCAATCTGAACAAAATGCGCTTCCTGGCGGAAATCGGCATGATCCTGGGGATGGCGGCTATCCTGTGGCCGCGCACCGAAGGGAGCACATGGGCGAACATACTGCGTTTCCCTCGTTGGATTTTAACTAACAAATTCAGCGTATTTATTGGCGATGTCTCCTACTCCGTTTACTTGCTGCATTTGTTAATTGTGCTGCCGGTCATCGCCTACCTGCTGTCCAATACTCAATTTGCGGAACTGCCTTCAGCCGTCAGATTCGTCGCCGCATCCGCGATTATTGTTCCTGTCACCTACGGGATCGCGACGCTGTTGTATCGCTTTATTGAGAAACCGGGCATCAAACTGGGCAAGACCATTATCGGTCGCCAGCAGGCAAAAGCGATAGCCATGCCGTAACCATGCGGACCCTCCGATGCCAAAACCCCGACAGCGCTGTCGGGGTTTTTCTTTAGGCGCTTGCAGAGAACCGCCAGCCGGCAATGACAAAAAGCAAAAAGCCCCAGCATCGCTGCTGGGGCTTCTTTTATGGTGCCGGCTACCGGAGTCGAACTGGTGACCTACTGATTACAAGTCAGTTGCTCTACCTACTGAGCTAAGCCGGCTAAATTTGGCGGAAGGACAGAGATTCGAACTCTGGGAGCTGTTACACTCGACGGTTTTCAAGACCGTTGCCTTAAACCACTCGGCCATCCTTCCAATGGGCGCAGATATTAACGGTACCGTTATGAAATGTCTACCGTTTTCATGAAAAAAAATGCTGCCGAAAGCGCATTTGCTTAAACTTCAGGCCGCTAGCGGTGAAAAAATGAAAAACCCCGCGAAAGCGGGGCTTTTTTGCTCAGCGAGATGCCGATTATTTAGGCTGCGAGTCGTACTCCGAACAGGACTGATAGCCCTTGTTCATCACGTGGCCGGTGTCGTTGTAACTGACAAAATAGGTCTGCACCTTGCCGTCGCGCGGCGCTACCGCATAGGTATCGCAGGTGCCCTGCGCATGAACCAGGGTCGCCGTCGTGGACGGAGGGCCGGCGATTGCCCGCACCTGTTGTTTAGTCATCCCTACTTTTACGTCGCTGACCACCGGTTCATTAACATAACTGGTGGCTCGGTCATACGCAGTACAGCCAGCAAGAATGGAAAATGCCGCCGCTGTGCAAACGGCTAAAACCAGCTTCTTCGTCATAGCTTGTCCTCTTGGAGTGCGTTTATTGTCTCCTAAGTCTAGAAGAAGAAAGACTTTTCGACAAATTTCACTTTATCTATCGGTGCGTTTTTTCTGCGGATGACGCGGCGGGCCACACAGCGAAAATTGCGGCTGACGCTCGCCTCCCCCGTCTTCGACACTGCAGCGGCGCTTAACGGCGTTCAGAATCCAAAATCGCTCAGGGCGGGAACGTCGTCCGGGCGACGACCGAGCGGCCAATGGAAGCGGCGATCCTGCTGGCGGATCGGCATGTCGTTGATGCAGGCGTGCCGGTTGATCATCAGCCCGTCCTGATTGAACTCCCAATTCTCGTTCCCGAAGCTGCGATACCAGTTGCCGGAGTCGTCGCGCCATTCGTAAGCGAAACGCACGGCGATGCGCGCGCCGTCAAAGGCCCACAGCTCCTTGATTAAGCGGTATTCCAACTCTTTCGCCCACTTACGCCGCAAGAATGCGCACACCGCCTGGCGACCCTCGACGAATTCCGCCCGGTTGCGCCAATGGGTGTCAGGGGAGTAAACCTGCGCAACCCGCTCGGGATCGCGACTGTTCCAGGCATCTTCCGCCAGGCGGACTTTTTCGATCGCCGATTCGCGGCTAAAGGGCGGCAATGGGGGTTTGATGCTCATGCGGATCTCCTCGGTTGAAATTATGTAGACAACTCTGTCTACACGTTTACGCTAGCGCACGTAGACAGAGTTGTCTACAATCATTGCAGCTAAAATCTCAGGAGAACCGCCATGTCGATTGCCCCCAAGGCGCCCCCCGCCCGCCAGCGCATCCTGCTGACGGCGCACGATCTGTTTTACCGGGAAGGGATCCGCGCCACCGGCATCGATCGGATCATCAAGGAATCAGGCGTCACCAAGGTGACCTTCTATCGCCACTTTCCCAGCAAGAACGAGCTGATTCAGGCTTTCCTGAACTACCGCCACCAGCAGTGGCTGGCGTGGTTCAGCGGCTCTCTGGCGCGGCATGTCGCTCAATCCGGCGGCCTGCTGTCGGCATTGCCGCTCTGTCTGGAGGAGTGGTTCGGCGATCCGCACTATCGTGGCTGCGCGTTCATCAATACGGCGGTGGAGCTGGCGGACATGCTGCCGGAAAGCCTGCGCCTCGCGCAGCAGCACAAACGGCAGATGGCCGACGAAATTGCCCGTCATCTGCCCGAAGGCCCGGAGCAACAGCCACGGGCGGCCATGCTGGCGATGCTGATCGACGGGGCGATCGTGAAGGTTCAGATTGAGCGGCAGCCGCAGGAAGCGCTGCGGCTGTTGAAAGAAATGCTGCAAACCCTGGCCAAAGGCGGGTTCGCTCAGTAGTTGGCCCAGATGCCCGGCGTTACCAGCTCCAGCAGATGGCCGTCGGGATCGCGAAAGTAAATGCTTTCTCCGCCATGCTCCCAGCGCATCCGTCCTTCGATCTCGACGCCATTGGCCGCCAGCTGCCGCTCCCAGTGCGGCAGCTGTTCTTTCGTCACCGCCAAACCGATATGCAGCGGCCCGGCGCCGTCATGCGCCGGGATATAGCCTTCAGGGTAATGCGCCCCCTTCAGCGAATCTCCTTCGATAAACAGCAGCAGCACGCTTTGGCCGCCCACGTTGTAGGCGCGGAAGCGTTCGTTAGCCACCATCGTCGGCAGCTTCAACACTCGTTGGTAAAAGTCGTCGGCGCGCTCGATATCGCGCACGTACAGCACGGTTTCAATTACCCGTTCGATTTTAAGTTGCATATGACCTCCGGTTCGTCTCTACAGCTACAGCCTAGGCCATCGCCACCGCGCCAGAATGGCAATCGGTGCCGCTCAGAGATCAATCCGTGCCCTATCGCAGGCAAAAAAAACGCGGCCCGAAGGCCGCGCTGTCATATTCACACGCTGTCGCTTAGAACTGGTAAACCAGGCCCACGGCAACCACGTCGTCGGTGTTGATGCCGGCGGATTTGGTGAAGTCGCTGTCGTCCAGCAGGTTGATTTTGTAGTCAACATAGGTGGACATGTTTTTGTTGAAGTAGTAGGTCGCGCCCACGTCAACATATTTCATCAGATCCTGGTCGCCCCAGCCGCGGTCGATGTCTTTGCCTTTAGACTGCAGGTAAGCCACGGAAGGACGCAGGCCGAAGTCGAACTGGTACTGCGCCACGATTTCAACGTTCTGCGCTTTGTTGGCGTAGCCGTAGGTGGTGCTGCCGCTGCTGCCGAAGCGGGTGGCGTTGTAAGACTGGGTGTACATCGCCGCCAGGTAGACGTTGTTGGCGTCATATTTCAGACCGCCGCTGTAGGCGTCAGCCTTGTCGCCGCGCCCCAGGATGCCCGGGTTGTTGTTGCCGTTCTGCTCGTTGGTACGGTCGGAAGAGAAGTAAGCCGCCGCGGCGCTGATGCCGTAGCCCAGGTCGTAGGTCGCGGACATGCCGTAACCGTCGCCGTTCTGCGCCAGCACGTCACGGCCATTGTTGGACTCGGTGGCGCTGTCGTTTTTACCCTGATACTGCAGGGCAAAGCTCAGGCCGTCCACCAGACCGAAGAAGTCGTTGTTGCGGTAGGTCAGCACGCCGTTAGCGCGTTGGAACATGAAGTTGTCCGCGCCGTAGGTGTCGCCGCCGAACTCAGGCAGAACGTCGGTCCATGCACCGATGTCGTACAGCACGCCATAGTTACGGCCGTAGTCCAGAGAGCCGTAATCGCCAAACTTCAGGCCCGCAAAGCCAACGCGGGTGAAGTTGTTGTTGTCTTCGCTTTCAGCGCGGTTGAGGTTTGCCTGATATTCCCACTCGCCGTAACCGGTCAGTTGGTCGCTGATCTGAGTTTCGCCACGCAGGCCGAAACGCATATAAGACTGGTCGCCGTCGGACCCGTTATCATCGGAGAAATAGTGAAGACCATCGATTTTACCGAACAAATCCAGTTTATTACCGTCTTTGTTGTAGATTTCCGCCGCGCCAGCCGTGCCTGCAACCAGCAGTGCGGGTACCATCAGGGAGAGTACTCGAAGTTTCATCGTTATTATCCTCATTAATTATGTCGAGCTATGGCCACTGCCCTTCTGAGCATTATTAGCGCGACTGTGCATTACCATTCTGGTAACAAGGTTTATATTAATCCAGAAAGAAAATGATACCAAGTATCCGATAGTGTTTCATTGTAATTATGAAAGGTTTCAAAATGTAAATACGCGCGAACTTTCACAAAACATTACAGACAAACAAAATAAAGCACATAATGATAAAAAATAGATTAACAGACAAAAAATCATGCAGTTATACAAAACTTTAAGAAAAAAAAGCTAACCATACAATCTTGGCGACCAATAAGCACATTGTGCCAAAACGCCCGCTGAGCTCCGACGCTATAATCACCTCGCTATCATCATTATTTTCATTATTACCTTCATTATCGAAAGATAATTTCTATACCTTTTAACCGGCTTATGGCCGGTTTTTATTTTCTCCACATTTACCTCACAATTCGGCAACCGCGCCGATCCCGACCAAAACAAATAACCCGATGATATTATTCCGCTAATTAACTTCCGCACTAATAGCTAATTTTTCTGGCTATTTTAGGCTACAAGTTAACCGCATTTGCTTTGGCAAAAAATTCTCCGCCGCCGTTTCCCCGCTTAACGGGATGATTTAAGGTTATATTGGCAGCGCCGCCGCGCTTCTGGCAGCCTGAAAAAAACCAGCATGTCCGCAATAAGCTCATTGATGATATTCCAACCCGACCGGCTGTGGCTTCGGCTGCCTGGCCAAATGGCACGGCATCCCCCAGGGGCAAGCGCTGGATCAACGGCAGAAGGACTATATCGTGCAGGTGATCGCCCTGTGGCTGGTGCGCCGGGGCGGAGCGCAGCGCGATGACAGCGCGAATCTTTTCGACCCGGATCGCGTATTGTGATAAAAACAGTCCATAACTTTCAGCCGGCATTTTCACCATAGATCCTGACGCCTACATGACTTCCACCTTGTGCAATGAACAGCAAACTCCCGGCGTTCCTCAACAGATCGCCACGCGCCTGGCTTTTTTTGTCGCCGGCCTGGGCATGGCCGCCTGGGCGCCGCTGGTGCCGTTCGCCAAGGCGCGCATCGGCCTTGACGACGGCTCGCTGGGCCTGCTGCTGCTGTGCATTGGCGCCGGCTCGATGCTGGCGATGCCGCTCACCGGCTTTTTGACCGGCAAACTGGGCTGCCGCCCGGTGATCCTGCTGGCCGGGCTAGCCTTGTGCATCGATTTGCCGCTGCTGGTGCTGATGGACTCCATCGGCGGCATGGCCGTGGCGCTGCTGCTGTTTGGCGCGGCCATCGGTATGATAGACGTGGCGATGAACGTGCAGGCGGTGATCGTCGAACGCGCCAGCGGCAAAGCGATGATGTCCGGCTTTCACGGATTTTTCAGCGTGGGCGGCATTGCCGGCGCCGGCGGCGTCAGCATCTTGCTGTGGCTGGGGCTGTCGCCGCTGCTGGCGACGCTGGCTACCGTGCTGGTGGTTTTCGCTCTGCTGGCGCTCGCCAGCCGCAACCTGCTGCGCGAAAGCGGCGCCAGCGAAGGCGGGCCGATGTTCGTGCTGCCGCGCGGCTGGGTGATGTTCATCGGCATACTGTGCTTTATCATGTTCCTGGCGGAAGGCTCGATGCTCGACTGGAGCGCGCTGTTCCTGACCACCCTGCGCGGCGTCGAACACAGCCAGGCCGGCTTGGGCTATGCCCTGTTCTCCATTACCATGACGATCGGCCGGCTGAACGGCGACCGGGTGGTGAACGCCCTGGGCAGGTATCGGGTGCTGCTGCTGGGCAGCCTGTGCGCCGCAATCGGTCTGAGCCTGGCCATCGTCTTCAATCACGCCACCGTTTCGCTGATCGGCTTTATGCTGGTCGGCCTGGGCGCCTCCAACGTGGTGCCGATCCTGTTCAGCGCGGCGGGCAATCAGCACGATATGCCGGCCAACCTGGCGATCGCCTCCGTCACCACCGTGGGCTATGCCGGCATCCTCGCCGGGCCGGCGTTAATTGGTTTTATCGCTCAGTTCTCCAACCTGACGGTGGCCTTCGCCTGCGTCGCCGCGCTGCTGCTGGCGGTCACCGCCAGCGCCAGAGCCATCACCCGCTGATTCAGGAATGCGCAGCCATCTATGCAAAACAAACAACTGACCATCAGCTCAAACAATATTACCCGCAGCTTCCTGCTGTTTATCGTGCTGCTGCTGATCGGCATTGGCCTGTACGGCTACAACTACACCAACGCCTGGCTGACGGAAAAGAAATACGCGCTGAACAACATCGCCACCGCGTTGCAGAAACGCATCGACACTTACCGTTATATGACCTACCAGGTCTATGACAAGTTCGGCAACGCGCCGTCGCTGAGCCTCGATCCCAGCCTGCAGGAAACCCGGCTGCGCCCGGATGTCTACTACGTCGAAAAGCCGCACAAGAAAACCGATGCGGTGATTTTCGGCAGCCACGACGACGGCACGCTGGCGATGATCGCCAATATCTCGGCCTATCTGGATACCTACTGGGGCGCCAAAACCGAGAATTACGCCATGTATTATCTCAACGGCCAGGATAACAGCCTCAGCCTGATCACCACCCAGCCGTTGAAAGAGCTGGCCTCGCGCTTCAGGGAAAGCTATCTGACCACGTCGGCGGAGGATCGGCGCGCCGAAATGCTGCAGCAAGCCAACATGCTCGACGAACGCGAGAGCTTCTCCGCTTTACGCAAGCAACGTTTCCAGAACGCCTACTCGTTCTCGATCCGCACCACCTTTAACCAGCCGGGGCATCTGGCCACGGTGATCGCCTTCGATCTGCCGATCAACGACATCATCCCGACCAATATGGCGCGCTCAAGCTTCCTGCTGCAGCCCGACGATGTCGACCTGGACGACAGCGTCATACCGGCGGAAACCGCCCTCGGCACCGGCGTGGCGATGGACGGCAGCTGGGTAGAGTTCAGCGCGGCGCTGCCCAATGCGCCGCTGAAGGTGGTTTATCGCGTTTCGGCCCTCAATCTGGCCATCGATCTGCTGCGCAACAATATCTGGCTGATCGTCATCAACCTGCTGCTGCTGGGGCTGTCGATGATGAGCATCTATTTCATCCGCCGCCAATACATCCGCCCCAGCGAGAGCATGGCGGTGGAGCTGGAAGCCGAACGCGCGCTGAATCAGGAGATCATCGCCAGCCTGCCCTCCGGCCTGCTGGTCTACAACTTCGCCAGCAATGCGGTGATCGCCAGCAATAAAATCGCCGAGCACCTGTTGCCGCACCTCAGCCTGCAAAAAATCGCCCATATGGCCGAGCAGCACCACGGCGTGATCCAGGCCACGGTGAATAATGAAGTCTATGAAATCCGCATCTTCCGCAGCCAGCTGTCGCCGGAAACCTACCTGTTCCTGCTGAACGATCAGGACAAAGAGGTGATGGTCAATAAACGGCTGCAGCAGGCGCGGCGCGAATACGATAAAAACGTCCAGGCGCGCAAGCTGATGCTGCATAACCTGGGCATCGAACTGAACCAGCCGGTGCGCCAGATGCACGATCTGGCCGATCGCCTGCGCCACCAGCCGGATGAAGAGCAGCGCCAGGCGCTGCTGAATCAGCTGACGGCGGAGTCGTCCTCGGTGCTGGGGTTGATTGAAAACATCACCCTGCTCACCCGCCTGGAAACGCAGGACTGGCAGCCGTCGCGGCAGCCATTCAACCCGGCGGCGCTGATCGACGAGCTGCTGCTGGAGGCGTTGCCCGCCATCAATCAGAAAGGGCTGGCGCTGTTCAACCATTTCCACCTGGATGTCGCGCAAAATTACATTGGCGACGCCAATGCGCTGCGCAAAGTTATCTCGCTGCTGGTGCATTACGCCATCATCACTACCGCCTGCGGCAAGATTTCGCTGGTGGTCGACCATGAGCCCGAGCACCCGGACCGCCTGATATTCCACATTAACGATACCGGCTCCGGCATCTCCAACGAGGAAATCAGCAACCTCAACTACCCGTTCCTCAGCCAAACACTGGTGGATCGCTTTAATCAGGGCTCCGGCATCACCTTCTTCCTGTGCAATCAGCTGTGCAAAAAGCTCAACGGCCAGTTGGATATTCGCAGCAAGGTGGATATCGGCACCCGCTATACCATCCGCGTCGCCATGGAGATGGAAAAGAAAGAAGCGGAAGAGCAGGAAAAGCTGCTCGACGGCGTGACCGCCCTGCTGGACATTACCTCGGAAGAAGTGCGCGGCATCGTCACCCAACTGCTGCAGGCCTACGGCGCCAGCTGCATCGTGGCCGACGATCGCCAGATCAACCGCGATTACGACGTACTCTTGACCGATAACCCGCGGCGGGCGGATGATTACACCCTGCTGCTGACCAGCGATGAAGCGGGCTGGCAACAGCTGGAAAAACGTTACATCCGGGTAAACTATAACCTGAGCGGCGCAATGATCGACGCCGTGCTGATGTTGATCGAGCAGCAAATGGCGGCGCTGGAGCAGGAGGAAAACCTGCTTTCGCTGACCGCCGATGACATCCAACTCTATGAAAAACAATTGAAATCAAGCGATTACTATGGTCTGTTTGTCGATACAGTACCCGCTGATGTCAAAAAACTGTATACTGAGGCGGGCAGCAGTGATTTCAACGCTCTGTCGCAAACCGCACACCGCCTGAAAGGCGTGTTTGCCATGTTAAATCTGCTTCCCGGCAAGCAACTGTGTGAGTCGTTAGAACAGCACATCGCGGACGGTGATGCGCTCGAGATCGAGAATAACATCAGTCAGATTGATTTTTTCGTCAGCAGACTGCTGGAGCAAGGTAACCAACAACATGAATAACCTGAACGTAATTATTGCTGATGACCATCCTATCGTACTGTTTGGCATCCGGAAGTCACTTGAGCAAATTGAATGGGTGAATGTCGTTGGGGAGTTTGAAGACTCAACCGCACTGATCAACAATCTGTCCAAGCTGGACGCCAACGTACTGATCACCGACCTTTCGATGCCGGGTGATAAATATGGCGACGGCATTACGCTGATTAAATACATCAAACGCCACTATCCGCAGTTGTCGATCATCGTGCTGACCATGAACAACAACCCGGCGATCCTGAGCGCCGTGCTGGATCTGGACATCGAAGGCATCGTGCTGAAACAGGGCGCGCCAACCGATTTGCCCAAGGCGCTGGCCGCCCTGCAGAAAGGCAAAAAGTTCACGCCGGAAAGCGTCTCCAAACTGCTGGAGCGGATCAGCGCCAGCGGTTACGGCGACAAGCGCCTCTCGCCAAAAGAGAGTGAAGTGCTGCGCCTGTTCGCCGAAGGTTTCCTGGTCACCGAAATCGCCAAGAAGCTCAACCGCAGCATCAAGACCATCAGCAGCCAGAAGAAATCGGCGATGATGAAGCTGGGCGTCGAAAACGACATCGCGCTGCTCAATTACCTGTCCTCCGTCAGCATGACGCCGCTGGACAAAGACTGATCGCCCAGGCGCTCAGCCTAAAAAAGGCACGGCATCCGCCGTGCCTTTTGCTTTTCAGGCATCGGTACGGTCGCGCCGCACCTGCTGGCTGTAATACGCCAGCGTCTGCTCCAGCGTTTCCAGCGTTACCGGCTTCGACAGACAGTTATCCATCCCCGCTTCGATACAACGCTGCTTCTCTTCCGCCAGCGCATTCGCCGTCACGCCGATCACCGGCGCAGTGAAGTTCATCTGCCGCAGGCGCTGGGTCAGGCGGTAACCGTCCATGTTCGGCATATTGACGTCGGTCAGCACGATGTCGACATCCTGGTGCTCCAGCACGCCGAGCGCATCCACGCCGTCGTTGGCGGTCACGACCTGATAACCCAGCGAGCTGAGCTGATCGGACAACAGCCGACGGTTGATCGGGTGATCGTCGACCACCAGCAAATGGATATCGCCATTGTCCACCGCGCTGGCCTTGGTCGGTACCGGCAGCTGCATCAGGGCCTGGCCGCCTTCACCGCCGACGCCGAACAGCCGGTTGAGCAACGCCAGCGTGTCGCGCGGTGTGGAGGTACTGTGCATCCAATAGCCCGGCCGGGTTTCCAACGACGGGCCAATGTGCTCGGTCGAGAACTGGATCTGCGCCAGCAGCGGCGTATTGACCATGATCGGATGGTCGCTGAGCATCACCTCGCCGGCGGCGGTATCCTGCCCTTCATGGCGCAGCACCCTGGCGCCGTAGCCGCCGAGGATCTCCATCAGGTAGCTCTCCAACCGCTGATTGCGGATATCCAGCCACAGCGTTTTGCCCTGCCAGGTGTCGCTGGCCTGCGGGATCGGGAACTGGGCGTTGAACAACGGAATGCGGATGCTGAACAGGCTGCCCAGGCCGGGTTCGGATTCGACGGCGATATCGCCGTCCATCAGGTTGATCAGCTTTTCGCAGATCGCCAACCCCAAACCGGTGCCCTGAAAATGGCGCTGAACGCCGGTGCCGACCTGGAAGAACGGATCGAACAGGCGGGTGATCTCCTTTTCCGGAATGCCGACGCCGGTATCGCGCACGCTGAATTCCAGATAGCTGCCGCGGGTGCACACCTGCAGGACGATGCAGCCGGTATCGGTAAATTTGATGGCGTTATTCAGCAAGTTGGACAGCACCTGCTGCAGCCGCACCGGGTCGCCATAGATGCGCTCCGGCACGTTTTGTTCGATAAAGCAGTACAGCCCCAGCCGCTTTTTCACCACCAGCGGCAAATAGTTGCCGGCGATATGGGTGATCACCTCCAGGCAGGAAAACTCGCGCGGTTCAATTTTCAGCTGCTCGGATTCGATTTTTGAGAAATCGAGAATATCGCTGATGATCTTCAGCAGCAGGCCGGAAGAGTTGTTCATCGCATTGACCAGGCGGTCGACGCCCTGCGGCAACGCCTTGGTTTGCAACAGGTCGAGGTTGCCGATAATGCCGTACAGCGGCGTGCGCAGCTCGTGGCTGACGGTGGCCAGGAACATCGACTTGGACTGGCTGGCCTGCTCCGCCGCCGCCGCCATCTCCTGCAACGACTCTTCCATTTTCACGCGGGCGCTCACGTCCACCAGCACGCAGATCGCCACGTCTTCGTTGCGGTAGCGCGAGTGCACGAAGCTGATTTGCAAATTATTGTTATTGCTGGTCATGACGTCGACAAAGTTCGCCTGCTGCTCGCAAATGATGCGCGTTATGCGATCCCGGTCTTCGTGCGTCAGCAGGTTGATGTAATTGTGCGCCAGCTCGTTGCTCAGAATGTTGGTGCCGTCGCTGATGCGCAGGATGCAGATGCCCACCGGTGCGGAAGCGACAATCTTGTGGTTGAACTGCTCATGCTCCTCCAGCCGGAAAGCGTTTTCCTCCGCCGGCAGGAACATTTTGCGTTCAAACAGCCAGGCCAGCGTGAACAGCACCACGGCCGACAGCAGGTTCAGCAGCAGCGCATTCAGGATCAACACCTTGAAACGCTCCACCACGCTCTTCACCGGCAGCGCATAGACGATGCTGAGCGTCGACGGCGGCAGCGCCTTCTTCATGATCAGATCGCGGTAGTTGTCGACATAGCCGAAATACGCATGCTCGTCGGGGTAGCTGTTGAGCGACGCGGCGTACCTTTCGCCATCCGCCAGACGCAGCACCGGCTCGTTGTTCTCATCCAGCAGAGTGACGCCGATCGGCAGATTGCCCGCGGTGACGAAATCCTCCAGCCTTATGGTCTGCTCAATGCCCAGCAGCGCCTCCAGCTTGTTGCCGATATAGATTGGCGTCAGCACATACAGGTAGCCGACGTCCGGCCGCTGTTGGCTCGGGCTGATCCAGTACAGGTTGTTGTCCTTGTCCTGGTTCTTGGCGTTGCGGTACTTCAGGATGCGTTCGTGCAGGGATTTCAGCACGTTCTCGCGGTTGGTCACCGCGTTGCCGCCGCCGAATTCCGCCATGCACAGGCTGTCGCCGCCGATAAAGAACACCCGGTTGAGGTCGTAAGCGGCGACGAAGTTCTCTTTCCAATACTGGATCAGCCCGCTCAGCGAATCCAAAGAGGTGCGGTAGGCGGTATTCAGCGTACAGTTGGATTCCGGATACAGCGGGTAAAACTGCGGCGGGCTGCCTTTACCGGGAAAAACGCCGCTGAACATATCGATGCTGCTGACCGAGCCATTGAGGCGATTTTCCGCCATGTACTTGATGTCGCGAATAATATCGGCAGAGTGGCGGATATAACCCTGCGCCTGATCGAAATCCAGATTGTACTCTTGCCGGATGTCCGATTCTTTTTGATGCAGGATGTTCAGAATATAAAAGGTGGTGAGCAGCGCCCCCAACGACCACAGCATAATCGCCAGCACCCGGAACAAATAGCGGGATATTTTCAGCGTAGTTCGGAAAGAGGCTAAATATTTCAATCGGATACCATACGAAAGTAAGTGGCGGCGCGCGCGTTCACAACGGAACCGCAGCCTGCGGTTTGGCCCGCCAATTAAACCATATAACTGAAAAAGGGCCTAGCATCGCTGCCAGGCCCTTTTGTCTCAATGATGTTTCAGCCTTTAGGCGTTGTCATCATCTGCATCATCTGCGATATCCGCATCGTCGCCGTCGTCCAGCGGCGTCGCGTCTTCTTCCGCCGCTTCCGCGCCCGGCTCAAGACTGTCCAGCTCTTCGTCTTCCACCGGCTCGGCTACGCGCTGCAGGCCGACCACGTTCTCGTCTTCCGCAGTGCGGATCAGCGTCACGCCCTGGGTATTACGGCCCACCACGCTGACTTCCGACACCCGGGTGCGCACCAGCGTACCGGCATCGGTGATCATCATGATCTGATCGGTGGTTTCCACCTGCACGGCGCCAACCACCTGACCGTTGCGCTCGCTCACCTTGATGGAGATAACCCCCTGGGTGGCGCGCGATTTGGTCGGGTACTCGGTGACCGCGGTGCGTTTACCGAAGCCGTTCTGGGTCACGGTCAGGATATCGCCTTCACCGCGCGGCACGATCAGCGAGATCACGCTGTCGCCTTCGCCCAGGTTGATGCCGCGCACGCCGGTGGCGGTACGGCCCATCGAACGCACCTGCGTTTCCGGGAAGCGCACCACTTTACCGTTGGCGGAGAACAGCATCACTTCGTTGCTGCCGTCGGTCAGATCGACGCCAATCAGCTCGTCGCCCTCGTTGAGGTTAACGGCGATGATGCCGGCGCTGCGCGGACGGCTGAACTCGGTCAGCGCGGTTTTCTTCACGGTGCCGCTGGCGGTCGCCATAAACACGTGGCGCCCTTCCTCATACTCGCGCACCGGCAGAATGGCGGTAATGCGCTCGTTGGCTTCCAGCGGCAGCAGGTTGACGATAGGGCGACCGCGCGCGCCGCGACTGGCTTCAGGCAATTGATACACCTTCATCCAGTACAGGCGGCCACGGCTGGAGAAGCACAGGATCGTATCGTGGGTGTTGGCCACCAGCAGGCGATCGATAAAGTCTTCTTCCTTGATGCGGGCGGCTGACTTGCCTTTGCCGCCGCGGCGCTGGGCTTCGTAGTCGGACAGCGGCTGATATTTCACATAGCCCTGGTGCGACAGCGTAACCACCACGTCTTCCTGATTGATCAGGTCTTCGATATTGATGTCTGAGGTATTGGCGGTGATTTCGGTGCGGCGGCCGTCGTTGTATTGCTCTTTGATGGCCACCAGCTCTTCGCGGATCACTTCCATCAGGCGGTCCGGGCTTTCCAGAATAAAGATCAGCTCAGCGATAAAGTTCAGCAGCTCTTTATATTCGTCCAGCAGCTTTTCGTGCTCCAGGCCGGTCAGTTTCTGCAGACGCAAATCCAGGATCGCCTGCGCCTGTTGCTCGGTCAGGAAATACTTGCCGTCGCGGATGCCGAACTCCGGCTCCAGCCACTCTGGGCGGGCGGCGTCGTCGCCGGCGCGTTCCAGCATGGCGCTGACGTTGCCGAGATCCCACGGCTGGGCTACCAACGCCACCTTGGCTTCCGCCGGGGTCGGCGCGCGACGGATCAGTTCGATGATCGGGTCGATGTTGGCCAGCGCGATGGCCAGCGCTTCCAGGATATGGGCGCGATCGCGGGCTTTACGCAGCTCGAAGATGGTACGGCGGGTCACCACTTCACGGCGGTGACGCACGAAGGCCTGCAGAATGTCTTTCAGGTTCAGCAGCTTCGGCTGGCCCTGATGCAGCGCCACCATGTTGATGCCGAAGGTCACCTGCAGCTGGGTCAGCGAGTACAGGTTGTTCAGCACCACCTCGCCCACCGCGTCGCGTTTGACTTCGATGACGATGCGCATGCCGTCTTTGTCGGATTCATCGCGCAGCGCGCTGATGCCTTCGACGCGTTTTTCTTTCACCAGCTCGGCGATCTTCTCGATCAGACGCGCCTTGTTCACCTGATACGGGATCTCGTGAACGATGATGGTTTCGCGACCGGTTTTGGCGTCGGCTTCCACTTCCGCGCGCGCGCGCAGGTAGACTTTACCGCGCCCGGTGCGGTAGGCCTCTTCGATGCCGCGGCGGCCGTTGATGATCGCCGCCGTCGGGAAGTCCGGCCCCGGAATGTGTTCCATCAGGCCTTCGATGCTGATGTTTTCATCATCGATGTAGGCCAGGCAGCCGTTGATGACCTCTGACAGGTTATGCGGCGGAATGTTGGTGGCCATGCCCACGGCGATGCCCGACGAGCCGTTGACCAGCAGGTTCGGGATCTTGGTCGGCATAACGGCCGGGATCTGCTCGGTGCCATCGTAGTTAGGCACGAAGTCGACGGTTTCTTTTTCCAGATCCGCCAGCAGTTCGTGAGCAATCT
Source organism: Serratia ficaria (assembly GCF_900187015.1). Lineage (NCBI taxonomy): Bacteria > Pseudomonadati > Pseudomonadota > Gammaproteobacteria > Enterobacterales > Yersiniaceae > Serratia > Serratia ficaria. Next base: position 3,589,167 of record NZ_LT906479.1, read on the forward strand.
TGGACATGCGCACTTCGGTATAACGCATCGCCGCGGCGGAGTCGCCGTCGACGGAACCGAAGTTACCCTGACCGTCCACCAGCATGTAACGCAGTGAAAACGGCTGAGCCATACGCACGATGGTGTCGTAAACCGCGCTGTCACCGTGCGGGTGGTATTTACCGATCACGTCCCCGACGACACGGGCCGATTTCTTGTATGGTTTATTCCAGTCGTTACCCAATACACTCATCGCGTACAGAACGCGGCGGTGAACCGGCTTCAGTCCATCACGAACATCTGGCAGCGCACGTCCGACAATAACGGACATCGCGTAGTCCAGATACGAGTTTTTCAACTCGTCTTCGATGTTTACCGGTGTGATTTCTCTGGCAAGGTCGCTCATGGAGCTGCTATCCCTCTACTAATGATTCATCTGCCCGCTGCCATAGTGGCAAAGGTGTAAAACTATATCACAAAGCACGCTTTACGGGAAAATAACCGCCGCTGTTTCGCGGAAATTATGCAGATAAGTGCGGTAAAAACGCATCGGCGCAGACGGGGCTGCGCCGGAACATGTATAATCCGCGCAACGAGAACAAGGAGCCAGACAAGCCCATGAATGCAGAATCATCCAGCCGCGCGCAAAACGTTGACCAACAGGAAATCGCCAAGTTCGAGGCCGTCGCCTCCCGCTGGTGGGATCTGGAAGGCGAATTCAAGCCGCTGCACCGCATCAACCCGCTGCGCCTGAACTACATCATGCAGCGCGCCGACGGCATTTTTGACAAGCAGGTGCTCGACGTCGGCTGCGGCGGCGGCATTCTGGCTGAAAGCATGGCGCGCGAAGGCGCGCAGGTGACCGGCCTGGACATGGGCGGCGAGCCGCTGCAGGTCGCCAGGCTGCACGCGCTGGAGAGCGGCGTGAACGTCACCTACGTGCAGGAAACCGTCGAGAGCCACGCCCAGGCGAACCCGCAGCGCTACGACGTGGTCACCTGCATGGAAATGCTGGAGCACGTTCCCGATCCCGCCTCGGTGGTGCGCGCCTGCGCCCATCTGGTGAAGCCGGGCGGCCACGTGTTCTTCTCCACCATCAACCGCAACACCAAAGCCTGGCTGATGGCGGTGATCGGCGCGGAATACGTTCTGAAGATGGTGCCGCAGGGCACCCATGACCACAAGAAGTTCATCCGCCCTTCCGAACTGATCGGCTGGGTCGACGGCACGCCGCTGCGCGAAAAGCACATGATCGGCCTGCATTACAACCCGATCACCGATCGTTTCAAGCTTGGCCGCAACGTTGATGTGAACTATATGGTTCATACGCAACACGAAGGTTAATCGCCTTGAGCCGCGCCGGCCCTGGCGCTCCGGGGCCAGGTGCCGTATCGGCGTTAGGAAAAATACCCAGTTTCCCGATTTTCGATCAAAATGCGCGATGTAAACAGTTTTTTAGAATATTAAATCAGATCAATATGCCGTTTTTTTCTAACGTTTAATAAAGCGGCAAACGATCACGTTTTTCAAATCCTCAGTAAAATCTTATCCCGGATATTGACAAGCTTGCCGCGCCAGTCACAGCGCGCACTCAGAACAGGAAGTCACATTTCACCCCCAAGTTATCCACAAATTAGGCCGGTTTTGTTCACTTGCAAACGCCCTGTTTTCTCACTATCTTGTTACCTCACCGACATACAACCCCTATATATAGTGTTTACATACTGAGCAGAGCTACTACACTTCTGCTTAGGGGCACCATACGGACAGGTAAAACACCACATGAACCAAAGTCTGCTTGTAACTAAACGCGATGGCCGTAAAGAGCGCATCAACCTCGACAAAATCCACCGGGTCATCGACTGGGCCGCGGAAGGGTTAAACAACGTCTCGGTTTCTCAAGTAGAGTTGCGTTCGCACATTCAGTTTTATGACGGCATCAAAACCGCCGACATTCATGAAACCATCATCAAAGCCGCTGCCGATCTGATCTCCCGCGATGCGCCGGACTATCAATATCTGGCCGCCCGCCTGGCGATTTTCCACCTGCGCAAAAAGGCTTACGGCCAGTTCGAACCGCCGAAGCTGCACGCTCACGTGACCCGCATGGTAGAGATGGGCAAGTACGATAAGCATCTGCTGGAAGACTACAGCGCTGAAGAGTTCGAGCAGATGGACTCCTTTATCGATCACTGGCGTGACATGAACTTCTCCTACGCGGCAGTCAAGCAGCTGGAAGGCAAATACCTGGCGCAGAACCGCGTCAGCGGCGAGATCTACGAGAGCGCCCAGTTCCTGTACATCCTGGTCTCCGCCTGCCTGTTCTCCAACTACCCGCGTGAAACCCGTCTGGACTACGTCAAACGTTTCTACGACGCGATTTCCACCTTCAAGATTTCGCTGCCTACGCCGATCATGTCCGGCGTGCGCACCCCGACCCGCCAGTTCAGCTCTTGCGTGCTGATCGAGTGCGGCGACAGCCTGGATTCCATCAACGCCACCTCCAGCGCCATCGTGAAATACGTTTCGCAGCGCGCCGGCATCGGCATCAACGCCGGCCGCATCCGCGCGCTGGGCAGCCCGATCCGCGGCGGTGAAGCGTTCCACACCGGCTGTATCCCGTTCTACAAGCATTTCCAGACCGCCGTTAAGTCCTGCTCGCAGGGCGGCGTGCGCGGTGGCGCAGCGACGCTGTTCTACCCGATGTGGCATCTGGAAGTGGAAAGCCTGCTGGTGCTGAAAAACAACCGCGGCGTTGAAGGCAACCGCGTGCGCCACATGGACTACGGCGTGCAGCTGAACCGCCTGATGTACCAGCGCCTGATCAAGGGCCAGGACATCACCCTGTTCAGCCCGTCCGACGTGCCGGGCCTGTACGATGCGTTCTTCGCCGATCAGGACGAGTTCGAACGCCTGTACACCCGGTACGAGCAGGACGACAGCATTCGCCAGAAGCGCGTGAAGGCGGTTGAGCTGTTCTCGCTGATGATGCAGGAACGCGCCTCTACCGGCCGCATCTACATCCAGAACGTCGACCACTGCAACACCCACAGCCCGTTCGATCCGCAGATCGCGCCGGTGCGCCAGTCGAACCTGTGCCTGGAAATCGCGTTGCCGACCAAGCCGCTGGACGACGTCAACGACGAAAACGGCGAAATCGCCCTGTGTACGCTGTCCGCCTTCAACCTGGGCGCCATCGACAGCCTGGACGATCTGGAAGAGCTGGCGACCCTGGCGGTGCGTTCTCTCGACGCCCTGCTGGACTACCAGGACTACCCGATCAAAGCCGCTCACCGTGGCGCCATGGGGCGTCGCACCCTGGGCATCGGCGTGATCAACTTCGCCTATTATCTGGCGAAGAACGGCGTGCGCTACTCCGACGGCAGCGCCAACAACCTGACCCACAAGACCTTCGAAGCCATTCAGTACTACCTGCTGAAAGCCTCCAACCGTCTGGCTCAGGAACAGGGCGCCTGCCCGTGGTTCAACGAAACCACCTATTCGCAGGGCATCCTGCCGATCGACACCTACAAGAAAGACCTGGATACCGTCTGCAGCGAGCCGCTGCACTACGACTGGGAAACCCTGCGCAAGGACATCCAGGAAACCGGCCTGCGCAACTCGACCCTGTCTGCGCTGATGCCGTCGGAAACCTCTTCGCAGATTTCCAACGCCACCAACGGCATCGAGCCGCCGCGCGGCCATATCAGCATCAAGGCGTCGAAAGACGGCATCCTGCGCCAGGTGGTGCCGGAGTACGAGCGCCTGAAAAACGACTACGAACTGCTGTGGGAAATGCCGAACAACGACGGTTACCTGCAACTGGTCGGCCTGATGCAGAAGTTTATCGACCAGTCGATTTCCGCCAACACCAACTACGATCCGACCCGTTTCCCGGGCGGCAAGGTGCCGATGAAGCAGCTGTTGAAAGACCTGCTCACCACCTACAAGTTTGGCGTCAAGACGCTGTACTACCAAAACACCCGCGACGGTGCGGAAGACGTACAGGAAGATTTGCAGCCAACCAAGGCCGGCGATGACGACTGCGAAAGCGGCGCCTGCAAAATCTAAAGCTTTAACACAGCGGGCCGGAATTTTCCGGCCCCTTCTATTACGATGGATTCAGGTTTATGGCTTACACCACTTTTTCTCAGAATAAAAACGACCAGCTGCTGGAGCCGATGTTTTTCGGCCAGTCGGTTAACGTTGCCCGTTTCGACCAGCAAAAGCATGAAATCTTCGAAAAGCTGATCGAGAAGCAGCTGTCCTTCTTCTGGCGTCCGGAAGAAGTTGACGTGTCCCGCGATCGCATCGACTATCAGGCGCTGCCGGATCATGAGAAGCACATCTTCATCAGCAACCTGAAGTACCAGACGCTGCTGGACTCGATCCAGGGCCGCAGCCCGAACGTGGCGCTGCTGCCGCTGATCTCCATTCCTGAATTGGAAACCTGGGTGGAAACCTGGTCCTTCTCCGAGACCATCCACTCGCGTTCTTACACCCATATCATCCGCAACATCGTCAACGATCCGGCGCTGGTGTTCGACGATATCGTCACCAACGAAGAGATCCTCAAGCGCGCGAAAGACATTTCCGGCTACTACGACGATCTGATCGAAATGACCAGCTATTACCATCTGCTGGGTGAAGGCACCCACCAGGTGAACGGCAACAGCGTTACCGTTAACCTGCGCGCGCTGAAGAAGCAGCTTTACCTGTGCCTGATGAGCGTCAACGCGCTGGAAGCGATCCGCTTCTACGTCAGCTTCGCCTGCTCCTTCGCCTTCGCCGAGCGCGAACTGATGGAAGGCAACGCCAAGATCATCAAACTGATCGCCCGCGACGAAGCGCTGCACCTGACCGGCACTCAGCACATGCTGAACCTGATGCGCTCGGGCGCCGATGACCCGGAAATGGCGGAAATCGCCGTCGAGTGCCAGCAGCAGTGCTACGATCTGTTCGTGCTGGCCGCCCAGCAGGAAAAAGAGTGGGCGGAATACCTGTTCCGCGACGGCTCGATGATCGGCCTGAACAAAGACATTCTGTGCCAATATGTGGAGTACATCACCAATATCCGCATGCAGGCGGTCGGCCTCGGCCTGCCGTTCGAAACCCGCTCCAACCCGATCCCGTGGATCAACGCCTGGCTGGTGTCCGACAACGTACAGGTCGCGCCGCAGGAAGTGGAAGTCAGCTCCTACCTGGTCGGCCAGATCGACTCGGAAGTGCACGCCGACGACCTGAGCGACTTCGAACTCTAAGCGATGGCGACGCCAACCGTAACGCTGCGCACCGCCGGTGCGCAGCTGCCCTGCCCGAAAAGCGAAAGCTGCCTGCTCGACGTGCTGGAACTGCACGACGTGCAGGTGGAATATCAGTGCCGTTCCGGCTATTGCGGCGCCTGCCGCCTGAAGCTGGTGAAAGGGGAAGTGACCTATCGCCAACAGCCGCTGGCGTTTATCAACGACGGCGAAATCCTGCCCTGCTGCTGCATGCCGCTGACCGATATCGAGCTGGAAATCTAATGGGTTGGGTGCCTGAAACCGCGCCAGGAGACCAGAAGGCGGGGTTGCCCCCGCCCTATGATTTACCGCTTCACATACAGGTTAACGTCATTAGGACAGTGATATCTTTCTGGTAGATTTCCAACCCGCAAAAGCGATCTTTCATCATCCATCCAAATATCAAAACCGTAATACATACAACAGTTAACGCGTATAGCGCATGTTTTTTATACATGCTTGCCTCCTTGCTGTGAAGGGGCTACCATACCGGTGTCTAGGCGGTATGTGCAGCCCCATTCTGATTGAGAGTCAGTCTGGGGCTTTCATCTATCCGCCTTGTCACACAATGCCCAAGACGAACAGTCTCAAGCACCCGCACTGAGAGTAACAGCATTCTCCCACCGCGAATATCCCCTATAATATTATGATTAATAAGGGATATATCACCACCATCAAGCATTGTTACTCGATGACTTCAACGATCTCCAACCAGGCGTTTTTACCACATGCCTGCTCGCCATTCAGCCAACGCCGCAGCATGTCCAGCGCCAGCATCGCCACCGACTCCTGGCGCAGGCGTAGCCCGTGGCGAGATGCGCGATAACGTACGGTCTGGCCGATGCCGCCGCGCGGCGTATGCAGCGCCACGCTGACCTGCTCGTCACTCATGGCGCTGACCGCCAGCGCCAGCGGCGCGCCGGTCAGCTCCGCCAGCGAACGGGCGCGCGCCAGGCTGGTTTCCAGCGTTTCGACACAGTGGGCGGGCAGCAATTCACCGCCGGCCAGCGGCGCGGCTTCGCTCTGCAGCTGCAGATTGATCAGCCCGGCGCTGAACTGCTCGCTCAGCGCCAGCTTCAGCCCCTGCTGCGTTAAGCGCTGCGCCAGCAGGGCCGGCAGGCCGACCGTGCCTTCAAAGATACAGTTGTCCCCCGCCACGGCGCGCACCCGCTCCCAGGCCTGCTCCATCGCTGCGCGCTGGCTGACCGGGCCGGTCAGCTTCAGTTCGATAATCGGGCTGGAAGAGCGATACCCCAGCACCACCTGCGGCGGCAACGGCATGCCGTCGAGTTCGGCGGCCAGATCGCTTTCCGAGGTGCCGAAGGTGGTCAAGCGCAGGCACAACGGCGGTTCAGGCAGGGTAAATCGCTGGCGCAAACGCGGTACTATCTGCTGTTCGACCATCACTTTAAATTCGGAGGGCACGCCCGGCGTGAAGAACATCAGGCATTTGTTCAGCCGCAGCGCAAAACCGCAGGCGGTGCCGACCGGGTTGTCCAGCATTTCGGCGTTGGTCGGGATCTGCGCCTGCTTGCGGTTGGAGGCGGCCATCGGCCGGCCGCGTTCGGCAAAATAAGCTTCGATGCGCGCCAGCCATTCGGCGTGTTCGACCAGCCCGACGCCGCTGGCCGTGGCGGCCGCCAGCGCGCTGAGGTCGTCGCTGGTCGGCCCCAGCCCACCGTTGACGATCAGCACATCGGCGATATGGCTGCGCTCCCGCAGCGTTTCGACCAGAGAGGAGAGGCTGTCCCCTACCGTTTCGCGCCCGCTCATCGGCATGCCTTGCTGGAACAGAAAGTCCGCCAGCCAGGCGGCGTTGGTATCAATAATTTGCCCGTGCAGCACTTCGTCACCGGTGCTGAGCATCTCCACCCTTAACATTGATCTCTCCCACATTTTCTGGTCATTCCACTATAGAAGCCTGTAAATAACTTTTCACTAAGCGTCGCCGGATAATTTCGCTCAGGGGCATTTTTTAGCGCCGCCGCGCCGCCCACCCCGCCGTAAACATTATTGAACACAAGCCGTAACGTCGGTTTGACACAAAATAGTCGATCAACTATCCTGCCGCACTCAGAATTAGTTACCTATAATTTTCCAAAATCTTTGGCTGGTAGAGAAAAACGTGAAGAATCGCACTCTTGGCAGTGTTTTTATCGTGGCGGGCACCTCCATCGGCGCCGGCATGCTCGCGATGCCGCTGGCGGCGGCGGGCGTCGGCTTCGGCGTTACCCTGGCTTTACTGGTCGGGCTGTGGCTGTTGATGTGTTACACCGCGCTGCTGCTGGTTGAGGTTTACCAGCACGAGAAGGCGGATACCGGCCTCGGCACCCTCGCCAAACGCTACCTCGGCGGCGGCGGCCAATGGCTGACCAGCTTCAGCATGATGTTTTTGATGTACGCCCTGACCGCCGCCTACATCAGCGGCGCCGGAGAGTTGCTGGCGACCAGCATCAGCCAGTGGACGTCGCAGGACTTCCCCACCACGCTCGGCGTATTGCTGTTTACCCTGGTGGCCGGCGGCGTAGTCTGCATCGGCACCCATTCGGTCGACCTGTTCAACCGCATCCTGTTCAGCGCCAAGGTGGTGTTCCTGGTGGTGATGCTCGGTCTGATGCTGCCGAATATTCACCAAACCAACCTGATGACGTTGCCGCTGGAGCAAGGGTTGGCGCTCTCCGCCATCCCGGTGATCTTCACCTCTTTCGGTTTTCACGGCAGCGTGCCGAGCATCGTCAACTACATGGGCGGCAACATTCGCCGGCTGCGCTGGATATTCATCATCGGCAGCGCCATTCCGCTGGTGGCCTACATCTTCTGGCAGCTGGCCACGCTGGGCAGCATCAGCTCCGACACCTTCGTCGGCATCCTGGCCCAGCAGGCCGGGCTGAACGGCTTGCTGCAGGCGGTGCGCGACGCGGTAGCCTCACCGCACGTGGAACTGGCGGTGCATCTGTTCGCCGATCTGGCGCTGGCCACCTCGTTCCTCGGCGTGGCGCTCGGGTTGTTCGATTTCCTGGCCGACCTGTTCAAACGGCGGGATAACGTGCGCGGCCGCCTGCAGACCGGCGCCATCACCTTCCTGCCGCCGCTGGCCTTCGCCCTGTTCTATCCGCGCGGCTTCGTGCTGGCGCTGGGCTTCGCCGCCATCGCGCTGTCGGTGCTGGCGCTGCTGCTGCCGTCGCTGCTGGTGTGGAAAACGCGTCAGAAGCATCAGGCGCAATACCGCGTCTGGGGCGGCACGCCGGCGCTGGCGCTGGTGTTTGTCTGCGGGGTCACGGTCATTGCCATTCAGCTGGGCATCGCCAGCGGCATGCTGCCCGCGGTGGGGTAACTCATTGGTTGTCGAAACAAGGGGGCCGCAAGCCCCCTTTTTGCTGCGTCAGAAGCTCAGGCCAACGCCGATGTACGGACCATCGGCCAGCGTGTTGTCGCGGCGCCCGTCCTTGCCTGCCATCTGCATGTAGCGGTAACCCACGTCCACGCTCAGCGGACGGAAGACATTCCAGCGCAGGCCGCCGCTGGCCTCGTTATAGGCCTTGACGCCGCTGGTCAACGACTCCGGCGCGAAGTACCCTTCGCCGTGCAGGCTGAAATAGCGGTTAATCACCCATTCCAGGCCGCCGCCCAGCGCCAGCGCCCCGCCGCTTTTTCCGTCTTTGGGGCTGAGGTACAGCGCCTTGCCGCCCACCGTCGCCGTCAACGGCCCCAGCGGCACGCCGAAGTTCAACCCCAGACTGCCGACGTTGCCGTCATGGTCGCTGCGCGCCCAGTTACCGGTCAGGCCCAGGCCGGAAGAACCGGTGCTCATGCCGACGCCCAGATTGGTATAATGCTCCCCGGCTTCGCCAGACAGGCTGACGGCGCTCGCCGAACCGGTCACCAACAGCAGGCCTGCCGCGCACGCGACCCAAGTCTTTTTCATCATCTTTCCCTCTGGTTTTGTCATCCATTCAGAATGATCGAGTCAACTGCCAATAATACCGTCACGAGTCTATACCAAAGCACAACGACTCTTTAAGGGATAAAAGCGAAAAAATGCTTAACTAATCAAAGAAATGTAAATTTGTGAAAACAGAAATCAAATTCGCGGCGCTGACGCCAGCGATAACTCGCACCTATTTGCCGAGCGGCGGCTAAAGGTCTACAACTAGTAGTGGTTTTGACCCCGGTCAGGGGAAAAGCCTACCGGCAGGACTATGATGATGAACGCTTAAACCGCCCGAGTATCAACTCAGTTGCAATACGATAAGGAGCAAGTGATGAGCAAGAAAGGACTGACTACCGCAGCCGGCGCACCGGTTGTCGATAACAACAACGTGATCACCGCGGGCAAACGCGGGCCGATGCTGCTGCAAGACGTGTGGTTCCTGGAAAAACTGGCCCACTTCGACCGCGAAGTGATCCCCGAGCGCCGCATGCACGCCAAAGGTTCCGGCGCCTACGGCACCTTTACCGTCACCCACGACATTACCCAATACACCCGCGCGAAAATCTTCTCTGAAATCGGCAAGCAGACCGACATGTTCATCCGCTTCTCCACCGTCGCCGGTGAACGCGGCGCCGCCGATGCCGAACGCGATATCCGCGGCTTCGCGATGAAGTTCTATACCGAAGAAGGCAACTGGGATCTGGTGGGCAACGATACGCCGGTATTCTACCTGCGCGATCCGCTGAAATTCCCCGACCTCAACCACGTGGTGAAACGCGATCCGCACACCAACCTGCGCAACCCGGTATACAAATGGGACTTCTTCTCCCACCTGCCGGAGTCGCTGCACCAGTTGACCATCGATTTCAGCGACCGCGGCATCCCGAAATCCTACCGTCACATGCACGGTTTCGGCAGCCATACCTTCAGCTTTATCAATGCCGACAATGAACGCTTCTGGGTGAAATTCCACTTCCGTTGCCAACAGGGCATCGAGAACCTGATGGACGACGAGGCGGAAGCGATCATCGCCAAGGATCGCGAAAGCTCGCAGCGCGACCTGTTCGAGGCGATCAAACGCGGTGATTTCCCACGCTGGAAGCTGCAGATCCAGATCATGCCGGAGCACGAAGCCTCGCAAACCCCTTACAACCCGTTCGATCTGACCAAGGTGTGGCCGCATGGCGACTATCCGCTGATCGACGTCGGCTTCTTCGAGCTGAACCGCAACCCGGACAACTATTTCTCCGAAGTTGAGCAGGTGGCGATGAACCCGGCCAACGTGGTGCCGGGCGTCAGCTTCTCGCCGGACAAGATGCTGCAGGGGCGGCTGTTCTCCTACGGCGATGCGCACCGCTACCGCCTGGGCGTCAACCATCATCAGATCCCGGTCAACGGCGCCAAATGTCCGTTCCACAACTATCACCGCGACGGTGCGATGCGGGTGGACGGCAACAGCGGCAACGGCGCCACCTACGAGCCGAACAGTTTCGGCCTGTTCCAGGAGCAGCCGGACTTCAGCGAACCGCCGTTGAGCATCGAAGGCGCGGCCGACCACTGGAACCACCGCGAAGACGACGATTACTACAGCCAGCCGCGTGCGCTGTTTAACCTGTTGAGCGCCGAAGAACACCAGCGCATGTTCACCCGCATCGCCGGCGAACTGTCGCAGGTGCCGGAGCAGATCCAGCGCCGCCAGGTCGATCTGTTCACCAGGGTGCACCCTGATTACGGCGCCGGCGTGGCCAAAGCGCTGGGCCTGAAGTAAACCGCAGGGTCTGAATTAAAGCCGCCCGCGCCCCGGGCGGTTTTTTTATGCGAGCGACGTCTGCGCCGCCACCCACTGCTGCAGCCGGCGGCGCGAGATCTTGATGCCGCCCTGTTTCAATTCGTCGGGCAAGGCGAACAGCGCCGCCGGGCGCTGGAAGTTGGCCAGCTTGCCCTGCGACCACGCCAGCAGCGCCCCCAGCGTCAGCGGCGTTGCGCTGTCGATCACCGCTACCGGCCGCTGACCGAACTCAGCGTCGTCCACCGGCACCACGAACGCCTGCGTAATCTGCGGATGGGTCAGCAGCAGGCGTTCGATATCTTCCGGCTGAACGCCCTCGCCGCCGCTAAAGAACAGATTGTCCAACCGGCCGAGAATGCGCAGCTCACCCTGCGCCATCACGCCGCGATCGCGGGTGCGGAACCAGCCTTGAGCGTCCGCCAGCGGCTGCAGGCCGCCATCACGCCAGTAGCCCAGCGCCAGGCTGTCCGCACGGATCCATACCTCTTCGTCCACCAGTTTTATCTCACGACCGGCGAGCGGCAAACCGACGCCCGGCCGCGCATCGGCGCGCTTGGCGCACACCGTCGAGGCCAGTTCGGTCAGGCCGTAACCGCACCAGCAGCGAATGCCCGCCGCCTCGGCCTGCCCGGTCAGGTCTGGCGGGATAGTCGCGCCGCCCAACAGCACCGCTTTCAGCCTCAGCCCCGCCAGCGGCTGCGCCAACAGCCGCCACAGCTGGGTCGGCACCAGCGAGGCATGGGTACAGCCCGCCAGCGCCTCGGCCAGCGGCAGCCTGTCGCGCACCACCAGCGCGGCGCCCGCCGACAGCCAGCGCCATACGATGCCCTGCCCGGAAACGTGAAACAGCGGTAGCGACAGCAGCCAGCGATCCTGCCGCCGGAAGTCCATCAATTGCCGCACGCCGGCGGCGCTGGCCAGGTGATTGGCATAGCTGTGCGCCGCCGCCTTGGGCATGCCGCTGGAGCCGGAGGTCAGCGTCAGCGTCGCCAGCCGCCGCGGATCCCAGGACGGCGGGTCGGCCCGGCGCGGCTCGGTAGACGGCGAAGTCAGTGGGATGACGCACGTCGGCAACGCCGGCAGCGCGTCGGGGCTGAAAGCGAAAGCCACCGCCAGCTCGGGCAACAGCGCGGTCAGCTGAGCCGCCGGCAGCGCCGGATTTAGCGGCAACAGCCGTGCGCCGCACTGCAGCAGCGCCAGATAGGCCAGCAGCAACGGATAACTGTTGTTGCCGCACAGCGCCACGCCGCTCCCCGCCTGCACGCCCTGATGCTGAAAATGCGCCGCCAGTTCATCCACCTGGCGCCGCAGCGCCAGCCAGCTCACCGGCTGCCGGCCAACGATCAGCGCCGTGGCCTGCGGTTGGCGCTGCGCCCAATGGCGCCACGGCCAATCGTTCAACGGCGCCATAGACACGCCAGCGCGGATGTCCCCCACAGCGGCAACCGACAGTCCGGCCAGGGCCGCAGCAGCTGCGCCTGCATCAACCCCAGCGTATCCAAACCCGGAACGGTGTTCGGCGTCAGCCAGTGGGCGATGCGCGCCAGCTGGGTCAAGCCCAGGCTGGACTCGATGCTCGAGCCGATCACCGCCGTCAGCCCCGCCGCATGGGCCTGATCCACCAGCCCGCGGCAACGTTCCAGGCTGCCGGTCAGCATCGGCTTGATGACGATCGCCGCCACGCCCGGCTCGGCCCGCACCACGAAGTCGGGCTCGCGCACGCTTTCGTCCCAGGCGATGGCGATGCCGGTATCTCGGGCAAATGCGCGCGATTCCGCGCGGGTCCGGCAGGGTTCTTCGAGATAGGCGATGCGATCGCGCAACGCCGGATTAACGTACTTGGCGAAGCCGTCGGCCCTGGCGCGGCTCCAGCTGCGGTTGGCGTCCAGCCGCAGGCGCAGTTCCGGCAACGCCTCCAGCAGCACGTTGACAATCATGCCGTCGCGCACCGCCTCATACAGCCCCACCTTCACCTTGGCGACCTTCTCGCCCGGCAGCGTGGCCAGCGCCTCGAACAGCGCATCGGGATCGCCGGTGCACAGCGGCGCCTTGCGGTAATCCGCCTGCGGCGGCAGCCGCTGCTCCAGCTCGGCCCGCGCGCAGCTGAGGCCGAAAGCCACCGACGGCAGCGGGCTGTCGACCGGGTCATCTCCCGCCTGCCAGTGCGGCAGCCAGGCCAGCGCGGCCTGTTCCGCCTGCGCCAGGGTTTCCTCGCTGAACCCCGGCAGCGGCGCGATTTCGCCCCAGCCCTGCCGTTCGCCCTGCCGCAGCCGAACCAGCAGGCCGTCGCGGGTTTTCAGCCGCTGATTGCGCAGCACCACGCCCGCATCCATCGGCACACTGTAGCGGTACAGCGTCGCGCTACGCATCACGGGTTACGCTTGAATTTACTGAAGTCCGGCTGGCGCTTTTCATTGAATGCGTTGCGCCCTTCCTGGCCTTCGTCGGTCATGTAGAACAGCATGGTGGCGTTGCCCGCCAGCTCCTGCAGCCCGGCCTGGCCGTCGCAATCGGCGTTCAGCGCCGCTTTCAGACAGCGCAGCGCCATCGGGCTGTTCTGCAGCATTTCACGGCACCAGCGCACGGTTTCCCTTTCCAAATCGGCTAGCGGCACCACGGTGTTGACCAACCCCATCTCCAGCGCGGCGGCGGCGTCATACTGGCGGCACAGGAACCAGATTTCACGCGCCTTCTTCTGGCCGACGATGCGCGCCATGTAGGATGCGCCCCAACCGCCGTCAAAAGAGCCGACCTTAGGCCCGGTCTGGCCGAAAATGGCGTTGTCCGCGGCGACGGTCAGATCGCACATCATGTGCAGCACGTGGCCGCCGCCGATCGCGTAGCCGGCCACCATCGCCACCACCGGTTTCGGGCAGGTGCGGATCTGGCGCTGGAAATCGAGCACGTTGAGGTGATGCACGCCGCTGTCGTCGCGGTAGCCGCCGTAATCGCCGCGCACTTTCTGATCGCCGCCGGAGCAGAAGGCCCGATCGCCGGCGCCGGTGAGAATAATGCTGCCGATACCGTCGTCATAGCGGGCGTTGGCCAGCGCGTCGAGCATCTCTTTTACCGTGTGCGGGCGAAATGCGTTGCGCACCTGCGGCCGGTTGATGGTGATCTTGGCGATGCCGTCGGCGGACTTGTGATACAGAACGTCGGTGAAATCGCCGGAGCAATCCCGCCAGTCGACGGCGGCGTACAGCTGTTCTTCATTCGGATAGCGCATATTCGGTTCCTTAACCTGGGTTAACGAGAAAATCCTGCAGCTCGGCGACGAACGCCTGCGGATTGGCCAGGTGCGCGTTATGTCCGGCCTGCGGCACAATGCGCAACGGCAACCCGGCGTCGCGCGCCAGCCGTTGAAATTTGGGGTCGTTCTCACCGCACAACACCCGCAGCGGCACCGCCAGCTGCCGCAGCTGCGGCGCCAGACAGGGCTGCCGGCCCAGCGAAGTGGCCTCCAGCATATCGGCCACCGCCGCGCCGCTATTGCCGGAGCGCGCGGCGATCAGCGCCTGCCGATGCACCTGGCTGAGCTCGGTAAACACCGGCTGCCGGTACCAGTCCGCCAGCACCTCGGCGACCGGCTGATGGCGAAAACGCTCGGCCCAGGCGGCATCCTGTTCGCGGCGGCGGCCGCGCAGTGCTTCGCTGTCCAGCCCCGGATTGCCGCCTTCGATGATCGCCCCCTGCAGGCCCTGAAGCCGGCCATGGCAAGCGTGATACATGGCGATGCGCCCGCCCAGCGAATACCCCACCAGCCAGTAGCGTTCAATGTCATGCAGCTGCAGCGTGGCGCTGATTTGCGCGCTGATATCGTCAAAGCCGCGGCAAGCCACGGCGACCGAATCGCCATGGCCGGGCAGATCGATGGCCAGCGACGGCCATTCGGGGCAGCGCGCGGCGATCACCCGCCATTCATTGTTGTTGCCCAGCAGGCCGTGCAGCCAAACCAGCCAGGGACGATCCGCCTCGCCCCGCTGTAAAACGCGTGTCGCCAGCATCATTGCACCGCCATCTGTCGTATCAGCTGCTGCAGGCTCTCGGCCCCGTCGCTGGGCGGTACCTGCAGCTCGATCAGCGTCGCGCCAACGTGGCGCCACCCCTGAGCCACCGCCTGCTGCAGCTGGTCCCAGCTTTCCGGCCGCGCGTAGCGCAGCCCGAACATCGCCGCCGCGTGGCTGAATTCCACGTCCTGCGGCATGCAGTAAAAACGCTGACGATCGTCTTCCGGCGTCGGCAGCAGCGAGAAAATCTGGCCGCCGTTGTTGTTGACCACCAACAGCACCGTCGGCGCGGAGCACTGCCGCAGCAGCGCCAGCGCGTTGAGGTCATACAGTGCGGAAAGGTCGCCCACCAGCGCCAGCGTCGGTTTGGCGGTGGCGCGCTGCACGCCGGCGGCGGTGGATATCAGGCCGTCGATGCCGCTGGCGCCGCGATTGCTGTAGACCGGATAGCCGGCCGGCAGCCGGGTCAACGCATCGACCAGACGCACCACCAGGCTGTTGCCGAGGAACAGCTGGCCGTTTTCCGGCAGCAGCTCAGGCAGCCGATGCGCCAGCTGCGCCTCGCCGAAGCGATGAATCAGATGGGAGGAAGCCGCGTCCAGCGCCTGCTCCGCCAGCCGCGCCAATTCGCCGGCCCAGGGGCTGCGCGGCTGTGCCGGATGCAGCGGCAGCCACTCGGCTATCGCCGCGCAGATGCGGCGCCCGCGGTGATGGGCCGGATCGAGCCGCCCCGGCAGCGCGTCGACCAGCCAATATTCTTCGGGGCGGCACCCTTCCTGCCACTGCAGCAGGCGTTTGCCGGTCAGGCTGCCGCCAAACTGCAGCACCAGCTGCGCCTCCTGCAAAATGCGCTGAGCCTGCGGCCGCGCCAACCAGAGATCGGCGCAGGGCAACGGTTGCCCGGTCTGCGACAGCACGTCGCCGATCACCGGCCAACCGAGCATGGCGGCCCACTCGGCCAGCATCGCCCCTTCTTCGGCGCTCATCCGCCCGGCCACCACCACGCCGCGTTTCTGCCGCCAGAAGAACCAGTCAGGCTCAGGCTGCACCGCGCGCGCGTCCTGCTCGCGCAGCCAGGGGGCGCCGTCTTGCCACCAGCTGCCCAGCGCCGCCGACCACTCGGCATAACGCCGTTCATCACCGCCGTACAGCGGTTCGGCAAACGGGCAGTTGATGTGCAATGCGCCGTGCTGCAGGCGCGCCATGGCGCTGTCAACGCTGGACACCAGCCAACTGGCCGGAATATCCGGCGTCGGGCGCGGCAGATCGAGATGCAATGCGGGGTGGCTGGCGTAGAGGCCATTCTGGCGAATGGCCTGATTGGCGCCGCAGTCGATCAGCTCCGGCGGCCTATCGGCGGTGAGGCACACCAGCCTTTCGCCCGTCAGCCCCGCTTCGATCAGCGCGGGGTAAAGATTGGCCGCGGCGGTGCCGGAGGTGACGATCACCGCCACCGGCTCACGCGTCGCCTTCGCCAGGCCGAGCGCCAAATGGCCCAGCCCGCGTTCGTCAAAATGGGTATGGCAGATAAAAGACCCGTTGGCCGCCGCAGCCAGCGTCAGCGGCGTGGAACGCGAGCCCGGAGCGATACAGACATGCCGCACCCCATGGCGGGACAGCGCTTCCAACAGCAATGCCGCCCATCGGCGATTAAAAACACTTGTCGACATAGTTCGCTCACAGGTCAGTTGGCTGAGGCCCTCTCTGGCGCTGCCGCGCCAAAAGTTATGCCCGGTATTATATGGGGTGTTGTTTTGCCAACTTTTGCGCCAGCGCAAGAACGCCGTATATCTCCGCGACTTTATGCCGGTCAATACGCAGATTCATCACAACAACAAAACATAAAAATCACATAAACATCACAAGCTCCGCCGTCCAGGCCAAAGGCCCGCCGATAAAAAAGGGCCGTCCGCGCAGACGGGCGAAAAAATAAAGGCGCGGAATCAAGGCCCTCACCCAACAACTGTTTATTAACGCTAAACAATTAGCTCAAAAAACAGCCAGCGCGGCATTAAGCGGCTATACTGAGAAGGCATGTTCCTGCCTGCTGCGAACCCATATCAGATCTGCCCAGCGCGAAAAACAGGATGTTCACGATCTCCCAGCGGTTTCACCGGCTGCCCTTTTGGTCAGATGTAAGGAGCTTTTGTGTGAAAGAAATACTTATCAATTGGTTAAAAAAACAGCGCAAGTCACCCAGGATAAAACCGTCGGCCGACCGGCGAGGCAAGGGTGAACCCGAGCCCCTCGGCGGCACCATCAAGGCCGAACTGTTTTCCGTCGACCAAATGGAACGTTACGGCCAACGTCTGGCGCGCTCACACAAGCTGGCAACACGTAAGACCCCCTACTATTTACTGAAACGTCTGGATGATAACGAACGGGTGTTGGCGGAAAGTTGCCGCCAGCTCAGCAACGGTAAAAAGGCCAGCATGACGCCCGCCGGAGAATGGCTGCTCGACAACTACTATCTGATCGAAGAGCAGATCCGCGTGGTACGCCACCATCTGCCGAAAACCTTCGGCCGCGGCCTGCCGCAGCTGGCCGCCCCGCACAACTGCCCGCGCATTTACGACGTCGCCGCCGAAGCTATCGCCCACGGCGACGGCCGCTGGGACGCCGAAAGCCTGACGCGCTATATCGCCGCCTATCAAAAGGAAACCAACCTGACGCTGGGTGAGCTCTGGGCGCTGCCCGGCATGCTGCGTCTGGCGCTGATCGAGAACCTGCGGCGCGTCAGCGTTGAGGTGGCGCAGGCGCAGCGGGAACGCAACCTGGCCGACGACTGGGTGACCAAAATGCTCGAGTCGGCGGAAAACGATCCGGCCAACCTGATCGTGGTGATTGCCGACATGGCGCGCTCCAACCCGCCGCGCACCAGCGCCTTCGTCGCCGAGCTGGTGCGCCGGCTGCAGGGGCACGGCACCATGCTGGCGCTGCCGCTCACCTGGGTGGAACAGCGTCTGGCGGAGGTCAGCATGACCTCCGACGAACTGATCCACCGCTTCAACCAGCAATTGGCGGCCAGCCAGCTGTCGGTCAGCAACAGCATCGCCGGCCTGCGCCAACTGAGCGAAATGGACTGGGCGGAATTTGTCGAGACCATGAGCCAGGTCGATCAAACGCTGCGCGAGGATCCGGCCGGGGTCTACCCGATGATGCACTTCGACACCCGCGACCACTACCGCCACGTGATCGAGATGCTGGCGCGCCACAGCCGGCACAACGAGGTGCAGGTGGCCCGGCATGTGCTCAACATGGCGCGCGTGGCGGCCGAAGATCCCGCCGCCGATCCGCGCCTGCATCACATCGGCTACTACCTGATCGACGACGGCCGGCCGGAGCTGGAACAGCAGCTCGAGGTGCGGCTCGATCGCATCACCCGGCTGCGCCATGCGTTGAGCCAGGCGCCGCTGCTGTCCTGGCTCGGCAGCCTCAGCCTGATCACCACCGCCTGCTGCGCGGAGCTGCTGCGCCACGCCTACGGCAGCGGCATCGGTTGGGGATTGGCGCTGCTGTTTTTCCCGCTGGCGATCGTCGTCAGCCAGTTTGTGCTCAACCTGCTCAGCGAAGTGACCACCCGCAGCCGCGCGCCGCAGCCCCTGCCGCGGCTCGATTTTTCCTGCGGCATTCCGTCCGAGTTCCGCTCGCTGGTGGTGATACCGACCCTGCTCGACGGCAAAGGCGGCATCGACAAGCTGACCAATGCGCTTGAGGTCTGTTACCTGGGCAACGCGATGAAACACCTGCACTTTGCCCTGCTCACCGACTTCAACGACGGACCTGAGCAGCACCATGCCGACGATGCCGCGCTGCTGGCCTACGCCACGGAAAAAATCGAAGCGCTGAATGCGCGCTACCCCTGCGAAGGGCCGAGCCACTTTTTCCTGTTCCACCGCGACCGCCAATGGAACGAAAAGCAGGGCGTGTGGATGGGATTGGAGCGCAAACGCGGCAAGCTCAATGCGCTGAACGACTGGCTGCGCAACCGCGACAACGCCTTTTGCAGCCAGGTTGGCATCGGGATGGAGGTGCTGAAAAACGTCAAATACGTCATCACGCTCGACAGCGACACCGTGCTGCCGCGCGAAAGCGCCCATCAGCTGATCGCCGCCATGGCGCATCCGCTCAACCGGCCGCAGTACGATGCCGACAAGCAACGGGTGGTGGAAGGCTACGCCATTCTGCAGCCGCGCATGGCCGAAGAGATCCCCAGCTACGGTCAGGGCCGCTACGCCGCCCTGTGCAGCAGCACGCCGGGCAACGATCCCTATACGCTGATGGCGTCGGACATCTATCAGGATCTGTTCGGCGAAGGGTCGTTTATCGGCAAGGGCATCTACGATGTGGACGTGTTCTCACGCAGCCTGCAGGGCACCTGTCCGGAAAACCTGGTGCTGAGCCACGACCTGCTGGAAGGCTGCTACGCCCGCTCCGGGCTGCTGAGCGACGTATTGCTGTACGAGCAGTATCCCAGCAACTATCTGGTCGACGTGGCGCGCCGTTCGCGTTGGATCCGCGGCGACTGGCAGCTGCTCAACTGGCTGCTGCCGCGGGTGAAAACGGCCGACGGCAGCCGCTGCGCCAACCCGCTGAGCACCCTGTCGCGCTGGAAACTGTTCGACAACCTGCGCCGCAGCCTGGCGGCGCCCAGCCTGCTGCTGTTGCTGTTCTGCGGCTTCGTCTGGCTGCCGAACACCCGTTACTGGCTGGCGGTATTCGCCATCATTCTGCTGCTGCCGACCCTGCTGGCGCTGCTGCAGGATGTGGTGCGCAAGCCGCCGCGCCGGCCGTTCCACCAGCACCTGCGGCTGGCGCTGAACGGGGCGCTGCACCGGCTGGCGCAGGTCGGCCTGCGGCTGGCGACGCTGCCGCACGAGTCGCTGTTCAGCCTGAAGGCGATCGCCGTCACCCTGTGGCGGCTGCTGGTCACCCGGCGCAACCTGCAGGAGTGGACCAGCTACGATCGGAGCAAATCGCGCCAGCAGGTGACGCCGGCCAACTTCTACCGGGCGATGTGGATCAACCCGCTGGCCGGCGTCGCGCTGCTGATCCTCACCTGTCTGCATAACCCCATGGCGCTGCTGATCACCCTGCCGTTTGCTACCCTGTGGATCCTGGCGCCGTTCCTGCTGTGTTACCTCAGCCTGGAACCGCAGCGCAGCAAAACGGCGTTGAACGACGAACAGCGCCGCTTCCTGCGCCACACCAGCCGCCAGACCTGGGATTTCTTCAACACCTTCGTCAACCAACAGGAAAACTGGCTGCCGCCGGACAACTACCAGGAGATCCCTGAGCCGGTGGTGGCGCACCGCACTTCGCCGACCAATATCGGCCTGTCGCTGCTGGCCAACCTCACCGCCTGCGACTTCGGCTACCTGACGTTGAGCGAGGCGCTGCGGCGCATCGCGCTGACGCTCAATACCCTGGATCGTATGGAGCACTACCGCGGCCATCTGTACAACTGGTACGACACCCGCACCCTGGAGCCGCTGAACCCGCGCTATATTTCCAGCGTCGACAGCGGCAACCTGGCCGGCCACCTGCTGACGCTGTGCGCCGGGCTGCCCGCGCTGGCCAACCAGCCGGTGATCGACCCGCAGCGGGTGCTGGCCGGGCTCGGCGACAGCCTGGAGCTGCTGGAGCAGCACTGGGGAGACGCCGCGCCGAAAAACCTGCCCAAGCTGCGCAAACACTGGGAACAAGCGCAAAACAGCCCGCTAGCCGGCCTGTTGGCGGAGCTGAACGCCATGCGCAACTACAGCAACGGCCTGCAGGAGCCGGCGCTGAATCACGGCGAAGAAACCAAACGCTGGGCCGCCGCGCTGCATCAGCAGCTTGGCGAACTGTGCGCAGAATGGGCGCAGTGGTTCGGCTGGCTGAGCGATACCCAGCCCGAGCTGGAGCAGGCGCCCAGCCTGCGCTGGCTGGCCAACCCGCCCGTCCCGCTTGCGCTGTCGGCCGAGCAGCAGAGCCGGCTCGACGCCGCCGGCGCGCTGGCGCAGGAACGCCTGGCGCAGATGGACAGCCTGCGGCAGCGGCTGGAAAACATGGCGCGGATGGACTTCAACTTCCTGTACGACGAATCGACCCACCTGCTGGCCGTCGGCTTCAACTGCGACCAAAACCGCATGGACGGCAGCAAATACGACCTGCTGGCGTCGGAGATTCGCCTGACCAATTACGTCGCCATCGCCACCAACCAGGTGCCGCAGCGCAGCTGGTTTGCGCTCGGCCGGCTGTTTACCCTGATCGAAAACGAACCGGCGCTGATGTCGTGGAGCGGTTCGATGTTCGAATACCTGATGCCGCAGCTGGTGATGCCCGCCTACCCCGACTCGCTGCTGGTGCAAATGTGCCGGGCGGCGGTAGAACGGCAAATCGCCTGGGGCAAAGAGCGCGGCGTGCCCTGGGGCATTTCCGAATCCGGCTATTTCGGCTTCGACGCCCAGCAAAACTACCAGTACCACGCCTTTGGCGTGCCGGGGCTGGGCCTGAGGCGCGGACTCGGCGACGACATGGTCATCGCCCCCTACGCCACGGTGATGGCCCTGATCGTCGATCCGCATGCCGCCTGCAGCAACCTGATCGCGCTGGAACAAAACGGCGCCAAGGGGCGCTACGGTTTCTATGAGGCGCTGGACTACACCACCGCGCGCCTGAGCCGCGGCCAGCTGTACGTGATTGTTCGTTCCTATATGGCGCACCACCAGGGCATGAGCTTCCTGGCGCTGTCGCACCTGCTGCTGGATGCGCCGATGGTGGAGCGCTTCGCGCATTACCCGGCGTTCCAGTCGGCGCGCCTGCTGCTGCAGGAACGGGTGCCGGATGCGGTCGAACTGTACAGCACCCGCCGCCACTTCGAAACGCACGAGGGCACCATTCAGCCGGCCAGCTTCAGCGCGCGCGAGTTCAGCCGCGTCGACACGCCGGTGCCGGAAGTGCAGCTGCTGTCCAACGCCAATTATCACCTGATGCTGACCCAGGCCGGCGGCAGCTACAGCCGCTGGCAGAACCTGGCCCTGACCCGCTGGCGCGAAGACGCCACCTGCGATAACTGGGGTGCCTTCTGCTATCTGCGCGATCCGCAGACCGGCGAGGTGTGGAGCAATACCTGGCAGCCGATCGGCGCCGCCGCCAAGGGGTATCGCGCGGTGTTCAACGACGCCGGCGCCGAGTTCCAGCGCCGGCAGGGTTCGCTGTCGGTCAAAACCCAGGTGGTGGTTTCGCCGGAAGATGATATCGAGCTGCGCCGCCTGACGCTGGTAAACCGCGGCAAACAGCCGCGCACCCTTGAGATCACCAGCTATGCCGAAGTGGTGCTGGCGCCGGCGAACAACGATCTGGCCCACCCGGCGTTCAGCAACCTGTTCGTGCAAACCGAACTGTTGCCGGAACAGGAGGCCATTCTGTGCCACCGCCGCCCGCGCGAACCCAAGGAGAAAAGCCCGTGGCTGCTGCATATGATGACCGTGCAGGGCAACAGCAGCCAGACCTCGTTCGAAACCGACCGCGCCAGGTTCATCGGCCGCGGCCGCACGCCGGCCAATCCGCAGGCGCTGTATCAGAATGCGCCGTTGACCAACAGCGCCGGGCCGGTCATCGATCCGATCATCGCCATTCGCCAGCGGGTGGTGCTGGAGCCCAACGTGCCGCTGACGCTGGATATTTTCTATGGCGTGTGCGAAGACCGCGCGGCCAGCCTGGCGATGCTGGAGAAATATCGCGATCGCCACCTGGCGGACCGCGTCTTCGAACTGGCCTGGTCGCACAGCCAGGTGGTATTGCGCCAGCTGAACGCCACGGAGGAAGACGCCAACCTGTTCAACCGGCTGGCCGGCGCGGTGGTGTTCCCGGCGCAGGAAATGCGCGCCGCCAGCAGCGAAATCATCAGCAATCGCCGCGGCCAGTCCGGGCTGTGGGGGCATTCGATCTCCGGCGATCTGCCGATCGTGCTGCTGACGGTCAGCGACGGCGAGAACATCGCGCTGGTGCAACAGCTGATCCAGGCGCACAACTACTGGCGGCTGAAGGGGCTGCTGGTGGATTTGGTGATCCTCAACGAAGATTCCGGCGGTTACCGGCAGGATCTGCAAAATCAGATCATGGGCCTGATCGCCGCCGGCATGGAATCCACGCTGACCGACAAGCCGGGCGGTATTTTTGTGCGCACCAGCGAACACATGTCGGTGGAAGATCACCGATTGCTGCTCAGCGTCGCTCACATTTACCTCGACGATCGCCGCGGCGGGCTGACCGAGCAGCTCAATCAGCGCCTGCAGCTGCCGCAAACCCTGCAGCAGCCGCTGTCGCCGGTCACCGCCTCGTCGAAGCTGGCGACGGTGGACAATCTGCCGCGCAATCTGCATTCGCCGCAGCTGCCGGCCATCGACGACCTGCAGTTCTATAACGGGCTGGGCGGCTTCTCCGCCGACGGGCGCGAATACGTCATCGCGATGAACGAAAGCAAGGTAACCCCGGCGCCCTGGTCGAACGTCATCGCCAATCCGCTGTTCGGCACGGTGGTCTCGGAGAGCGGCCAGGCCTATACCTGGTATGAAAACGCCCATGAGTACCGGCTGACGCCGTGGGATAACGACCCGGTCTGCGATCGCGGCGGCGAAGCGTTCTACCTGCGCGACGAAGAAAGCGGCCACGTCTGGTCGCCCACGCCGCTGCCGGCCCGCGGCCGCGGCCACTACCTGACGCGCCACGGCTTCGGCTACAGCCTGTTCGAGCACCGCGAAGGCGGCATCGACAGCCAGCTCACCCTGTTGGTGGCGCAAGAGGCGCCGGTGAAACTGTTCCTGCTGACGCTGACCAACAACTCCGGCCGCACCCGCAAGCTGTCCGCCACCGGCTATATGGAGTTCATCCTCGGCGACCTGCGCAACAAATCGGCCATGCATATCGTCACCCAGGCCGCCGCGCCGGAAGGCGGCTGCGGTATTTTAGCCACCAACCACTACGGCGGCAGCGGCTCCGAGCGCACCGCCTTCTTTGGCGTCACCGGTGCGCACTGTTCCTTCAGCGGCGATCGGCGCGAATTTATCGGCCGCAACGGCTCGCTGGCCAATCCGGCGGTGCTGAAGCTGCGCCGGCTGTCCGGCAAGGTCGGCGCCGGGTTGGATCCCTGCGGCGCGGTGCAGTCGGCGCTCAGCCTGATCGACGGCGACCAGCGCAGCCTGGTGTTCGCACTGGGGCTGGGGCAAAACGCCGACGAGGCCGAAGCATTGCTGCAGCGCTACCTGAGCGAGGACGCACTGCAGGACGAGCGGCAACGGGTCGCCGCGCACTGGGACGGCATGCTGAACAAGGTGCAGATCGGTACGCCGCACCCGGCGGTCGATCTGCTGGCCAACGGCTGGCTGCTGTACCAGACCCTCTCCTGCCGCATTCAGGCGCGCAGCGGTTATTATCAGTCGGGCGGCGCCTTTGGCTTCCGCGATCAGCTGCAGGATACGCTGGCGCTGACCCACGCCGCGCCGCAGCGGCTGCGCGAACAAATCCTGCTGTGCGCCTCGCGTCAGTTTATCGAAGGCGACGTGCAGCACTGGTGGCATCCGCCGCAGGGCAACGGGGTACGCACCCGCTGCTCCGACGATTATCTGTGGCTGCCGCTGGCGATCTGCCACTATCTGGACGCCACCGACGATCACGGCATACTCGAAGAGCAGGTCGGTTACCTGGAAGCGCGCAAGCTGGCGCCGGGCGAAGAGTCTTCTTACGAACAGCCGGCGCAGAGCGCCACCCGCGAATCGCTGTATCAGCACGGCGTGCGGGCGCTGAAACACGGATTGACCTTCGGCGGGCACGGGCTGCCGCTGATGGGCGCCGGCGACTGGAACGACGGCATGAACATGGTCGGGCTGGAGGGGCGCGGCGAGAGCGTTTGGCTGGGTTTCTTCCTGTTCCATATCCTGCAGCGTTACGCCGCGCTGGCGGAACGCCGCAAAGACGCCGAGCTGGCCGCACAGTGCCGCGAGCAGGCCGCCACGCTGAAGGGCAATCTGCACCAGCACGCCTGGGACGGCGAGTGGTATCGCCGCGGCTACTTCGACGGCGGAGAGCCGCTGGGCTCGCACCTGGCGGCGGAGTGCCGCATCGACGCCATCGCGCAGAGCTGGTCTATCCTGTCCGGCGCGGGCGAACCGCAGCGCAGCCGGCAGGCGATGCAATCGCTGGATAAACACCTGGTCGATTCACAGGCCGGGCTGATCAAACTGTTGACGCCGCCGTTCGACGGCAACGGCCCCAACCCCGGCTATATCCGCGGTTATCTGCCCGGAGTGCGGGAAAACGGCGGTCAATATACCCACGGCGCGGTGTGGGCGGTGATGGCGTTCGCCGAAATGGGCGATATCGAACGCGCCTGGCAGCTGATGGCGCTGATTAACCCGATCAACCACAGCCTGGACAGCACCGCCGCCGAGCGTTACAAGGTCGAGCCTTACGTGGTCACCGCCGATATTTACGCGGTAGAACCGCACATCGGCCGCGGCGGCTGGAGCTGGTATACCGGCTCGGCCGGTTGGATGTATCGGCTGATCCTGGAGTCGCTGCTGGGGCTGAAACGCCGCGGCGATCGGCTCACCGTCAACACCCGCCTGCCGGCCGACTGGCCGCAGGTGACGCTCAGTTACCGCGAAGGCGGCAGCGAATATCGGCTGGTGGTGCGTCAGGGCGAGGGGGAAACTCAGGTCAGCGTAGACGGCGCCGTGCAGCCGGAGCCGACCATCACGCTGGTCGACGATGGGAAGGTCCATCAGGTTGAGGTGACGCTGGGGCGGTGATGACGAGGGCGCGGCATCGCTGCGCCCGTTTTCGCTATTTGCGCGCCAACAGCAGGCCTAACACCAGCCCCAGGGTGGCGCCAATGCCTACGCTGTGCCAGGGGTTTTCACGCACGTAGTCGTCAGTGCGATACACCGCGTCTTTGGCCCGCGCATAATAAGACTCGGTGGTGTCCGCCAGCCGCGACTTGACCTCACTCAGCGCCTGCTCGGCGTGTGCCTTGATGTCGACGTAAGCCTGATCGGCGCGATCGCCGGAGTACTGCAGCACCTCCTCCAGCGTGTCGGTCAACATTCTCAGATCGTCGTCGAGCGTGGTTTGATCGGCATCCGTATTTCTCGCCATAGTGAGTTCTCCGTGGTTGAAAAATTAAACATTCCTTAACTATAGACAAGGATCGCCGACCGCGGCCATCAGACTTTTGCCCTAAAACACCAGCTGTACCTTGGCGGCACGGCTTTTGTCGCCGGCAAATTCCAGCGCCTGCGCCAGCTGATGATTGTCAAACTCGGCGGACAACAGCGGCAGCGGATCGATCCTTCCTTGCGCCAGCCAGGCCACCGCCAGCTCAAACTCCTCGACGAAGCGGAATGACCCCAACAGGTTCAGCTCTTTGGCAATCAGCAGCATCAGCGGGAAGTCGGGGAAACTGCCGCCCATGCCCACCTGCACCACCGTGCCTTTGGCGCGGGTGATTTCCAGGCAGCGCTGCAGGGAAGACGGATGGCCGGCCACCTCAAAGGCGATATCGAAATACCCCTTGTCCTGCAGATAACCGCTGAAATCCGCCTCGGCGGCATGCAGGCGGACGCCGGCCCCCATTTCGCCGGCGATAGCCAGGCAGCGCGGGCTGAGATCGGCGCAGACGATCTCGCCGGCCCCCAGCGCTTTCAACGCCGCCACCAGCAGGCAGCCGATCGGACCGACGCCGGACACGAACACTTTCTTGCCCGCCACGTCGCCCGGCTGTTTCGCGGCGTGGATCGCCACCGCCAGCGGTTCAGCGAACACCATCACCTTGTCGTCGCGATCGGCGTCGAAGGCGATGCATTGCGCGCTGTCCACGATCTTGTACTGGGTAAAGGCGCCGTCGACGTGCGGGAAGTACATCGCGCTGCCGAAGAAGCGCATCCCGGTGCACTGGTTTTGCTGCTGCGCCAGGCAGTACTTGCACTGTCCGCAGGGTTTGCTGGGGTTGAGCGCCACCTTCTGCCCCGGCGTCAGCCGCGGCGAATCGCTGGCGACCACCTCGCCGATCACTTCGTGCCCCAGCACCATCGGCTGACGCACCTGAAAACTGCCGACTTTGCCTTCCTGATAGTAATGCAGGTCCGATCCGCAGATGCCGCCGCGGCTGATTTTCACCAGCGTGCCCTGCCCCCGGTAATTCACCTCCTGCGCCACCACCGCCACGTCATATTTGCCGTTGACCACGCAGGACTGGGTTTGAATTTTCATCTCAGCTCTCCAAAGTGGGCGCGTTACACCGCCGCAGACATGCCGCCATCGACAAACAGCAGGTGGCCGTTGACAAAATCGGACGCTTTGGAAGACAGGAACACCGCCGCGCCGATCAGTTCCTGCGGATCGCCCCAGCGCGCCGCCGGGGTGCGCTTGGTCAGCCAGGCGGTGAATTCCTGATTGTCGGCCAATGCCTGGGTCATTTCGGTTTTGAAATAGCCGGGGGCGATGCCGTTCACCTGAATATTGTAGCGCGCCAGCTCAACGCACATGCCGCGCGTCAGCATTTTCACCGCCCCTTTGGAAGCGGCGTAAGGGGTGATGGTGTCGCGGCCCAGCTCGCTCTGCATCGAACCGATATTGATAATCTTGCCGCTTTGGCGTTGAACCATATGGCGCGCTACCGCTTGCGACACCATAAACACCGCCTTCTGATTGACGGCGATAATGTCGTCCCAGTCTTGTTCCGGGAAATCGGTAAAGGGATGGCGACGCTGGATGCCGGCGTTATTGATCAACACGTCGATCGCGCCGACCTTCTCCTCGATGCGCTCGATGGCGGCGTGGATCGCCTGGGTGTCGGTAACGTCAAAAGCCGCCGCGTCGGCGCCGAATCCCTCGCTGCGCAGGCTGTCGACCGCGCGCAGGGCGTTCTCTTCGGTGGTCGCGTTGACCAGGATATGCGCGCCATACTGCGCCAAACCGCGCGCCAGCAGGAAACCGATGCCGCGCGAAGCGCCGGTAATCAATATTTTTTTATTATCCAGCGAAAACAGGTTGTTCATAACATTCCCCGGCAATCTCGTTCTGATTAGGACAGGCGTCTATCTCAGCGGATTGTTACCGGTAAAAACGTGATTGAGATCACTTAAAATCATGTTACTAAACCCTGTTACCCTTAACGTGAAGCCGCGCAGTGAATTGCGCCGGCAATGTCTTACACCTTATTGAATTATATGATTTTTATAGTTATCGGCATCGATTGTTATCACCGGATCGATTTGTTAACATGGCCTATCAGCCATGCCTCACCCCGTTAAGGCGCCGAATGAAAAACCAACGCGTTACGCTGCAGGATATTGCGCTGCTCGCCGGCGTGACCAAAATGACCGTCAGCCGCTATCTGCGTACGCCGGAAAAGGTGGCGGCCGACACCGCCGCGCGCATTGCTCAGGTGATGCAGGAAGTGAACTTTACCGACGGCGACGGCGCGCGCGCCAATCAGAAACCGCGCATCGGCGTGCTGATCCCGTCGTTCAATAATCAAATCTTCGCCGACCTGTTGGCGGGCATCGAATCCATCGCGCTGGAACAAGGCTATCAGACGCTGGTGGTGAACTATGATTACAGCCAGCAACGCGAAGAAGAACATATCGCCCAGCTGTTGGCTTACCCGATAGCCGGGCTGATCCTCACCGATTCGGCGCATACCCTGCGGGCGGAGAAATACCTCGCCGCGGCGAAAATCCCGGTGGCGCAGGTGATGGATCTGGACGGGCCGCCGGGGCGGATCGCGGTAGGTTTCGACAACCATCAGGCGGGTTACGACATGACCGAAGCGCTGCTCGCCAGCGGCAAGCGGCAGGTGGTCTATTTCGGCGCCATGTCAGACGCGCGCGACAACAAGCGTTATCAGGGATATTGCCGGGCGATGGAAAGCCAGGGGCTGACGCCGCGGCAGATCACCCCGCACCGGGTTTCTTCGGTGTCGGTCGGCGCCGACATGCTGGCGACGGCGCGCCGCCTCTATCCTGAGCTGGACGCCATCCTGTGCACCAACGACGATCTGGCGGTAGGCGTGCTGCAGGCCTGCCTGCGGCTGGGGCTGCGGGTGCCGCAGGATATCGCCCTGTCTGGCTTTCACGGCCTGGAGATCGGCCAGGCCACCACCCCGGGCATCGCCAGCGTGATCACCCCGCGTTTTGATATGGGCAAGGTGGCCACCGAAATCTTGCTGAAACGCATTAAAGGCGTGCCCTGCATCGAGCGCGTCGACCTGCACTACCGCATCTCACTCGGCGGCACTATTTGATTCGGCGCCTCGCTGCGTAGCCTGCGACCGCCGCGCCTTTTCGCCGCGCGCCGCCAGCCACAGGCCGCTGTTTTTCATCGCATAGCCGAACAGCAATCCCACCAGCAGCGACATCGTCACCCGCGGCCAGTCGCCGCCGCCGGCGAAGGTGGCGCAGGCGCCGATAAAGGTGCCGGGCACGAAGCTCAGCCACTGCTGCCGGGCCTGGATGCACATCAGAAAAGCCACTGCGCCGGTCAACAGGTAACCCAGCATATTCCATTCCGGCGCCAGTTTGCTGCCGTGAACGATCGCCATCGCCCAAAAGACCCCGCTGCAGCAGGTGAGCGTGGCGATCAACAACCCTTTCAACCCACCCTGCGGGCAGGCGAAATAGGCGGTGCAGCCGAGGAAACCGGCCCAGCCGATCAATCCCAGGCTGACGGCCACCCATCCCCAAACGCCGGAAAGGATCCCGGTAGTCACAGCAATGGCGAAAAGAACGTTCATACACCGACCCGCAGCAGAGAAAGCGCGCAGTTTACGCGAAAACCGGCAACATCAAGTGATATGAGTCACACAAACAATGCAATAACGGAAAACTAAATTTCAAAATAGTGCTGTAAATCACAAAACAGAACCAGCATCAGCGCGAGAACCCCGCACGGGTCACCATTAGGCTCAACAGCAGGCAAACTGCGGCGCTGGCCAGGAACAGCAGGTTGGCCGCCAGCTGCAGATCGGCATGGTCGATCACCACGCCCAACAGGATCGGCACCCAATTGGCGATATAGGCGATAACATAGAACAACGATATCAGCCGCGCATGGCTGGCCGGCGGCGAGATCAGGTTCACCAGGGTGGCGCTGCCGACGAAAATGGCCCCGTAGGCGTAACCGGCAATCGCCATGCCGACGGCGGCCAGCCCCAATGAATGGAGCTGGATCGCTGCGGCGAATATGCCCACCGACAGCGCCTGCGTCAGGCAGCCGCACAGCAGCGAGTGGCGCGCGTTGATGCGGCGGCTCAGCAGCTGGCTGATACCGGCGATGATCAGGTAAACCGCGATCGCATAGCCGAAGGCGCCGCGGCTGTGCATGCCCAGCAGCTTTTCCGACACGCTCGGGCCAATCGCCAGAATGCTGGCGGCTATCGCCCAACAGATGAACAAGGCGCCGGCGCAGAGGAAAAACCTGCCGCCGGTGGCGCGCAGGCCGTCGGCCAATGCGCTTTTCGCGGCCGGCTCCCCCAGTTGCCCCCCCGCTGCCGCGGCGGTCTCCGGCGCGCGCGGCCATTTGAGCATCACCCCCAGGGCGGCGACGGCGGCCACGCCCATGATGATAACGAACGGCGTCGAGGTGGCGTGAAAGCCGGTTTGCAATGCGACGCCGCTAAAAATCGGCCCCAGCGCCAGGCCGGTGGTGAAGGACAACGTCGCGATCAGGGCGGCGCTTTTGCCGCCGTCTTTCGGCCCGAAGCGCACCAGCGCAATGTTCGCCGCGCCGGTCAGCGCCCCGGTGCCGATCCCGGCCAGCAGCCGCGCCATCAGCAGCATGAAGAAGGAATCCGCCAGCGCGAACAGCCAGGCGCCGGCCAGCACCACCAACAGCGCCGGCACGATCATGCCGCGCAGATCTTTCACCTTGCCGGCCATGTTGCCCACGCCGAACAGCGAAATCAGCACGCCGGCGGCATAGGCGCCGTAGATCATCGTCAGGCTGACTGAACTCAACCCCAACTGATGTTGATAAAGCGGATATAGCGGCGTAGGGGCGCTGCTGTTCAGCAGCGCCGACATGAGCGCCAGCGCCAAAAACAGCAGAATGGCGCAATGCGACGCGCCCAGCTGCGTTTTAGCCGTTTCTTCAACGGCGGCGGTATTTGACATCATTACTCCCGGGCCTCTCAGGCAACAGCCTGATGATTACCCTGCTCTGAACGAAAAGGCATGCATCATACCGCCCGGCCATGACGCGCAGAATAGCCAAGAATGCATCGGGGTGATTCATTAGTGCATCGCCGATGCTGGCGTTAAGGTAACATTGACGTTCAGCGGCAGGCTGATGCATTTATTAACAGCCTGAAACAGAATAAATAATTATGATATACCGGCGTTATTTTCAGCATAAACCGGCCTGTGCGCCGGGTGAAAATGATCGCCCCCGACCAGCCGGCATAAAGGAAATGGCATGATGAATTGGGATGATGCACGCTTCTTTCTGGCCGTCGCCCGCTGCGGTACGCTACGGAAAGCCGCCAACGAACTTCACGTCGACCAGGCCACCGTCGGGCGGCGTATCGCCGCCTTCGAAGAGGCGCTGGGCTCAAAACTGTTTATCCGCACGCCGAAGGCCTTCTCCCTCAGCCCGCTGGGCGAAGAGATGCTGGCGGACGTGATGAATATGGAAAATTCGGTGCAGGCGATAGGCCGCAAGGCCACCAGCGGAGACGACAGCCTGCGCGGCAACGTGCGCATCGCCACCACCGATACCCTGGCCGAAGCCTTTGTCATTCCGGCGTTGAAACAGCTGCGCGAACGGTATCCGTCGATCACCGTCACGCTGCTGACGGCGGTCAATATCTCCGATATCTCGTATCGCGGCGCCGACCTGGCGATCCGCGGCGCACGCCCGGATGCCGATGAGCTGATCATCAAACGCATGGCCACCATCGAAATGGGGCTGTACGCGACTCAGGATTATCTCGACAGGCACGGCATGCCGACCCAGGGCGATCATCTGCGCGGCCACGACCTGCTGATGTTCCCACGCGAGCTGGTGCCGCGCCACTGGAACGATTTTTGCGGCGAAGCGCTGCTCGACCCCAACGTGGTGCTGCAGTGCAATTCGCAGCTGCTGCTGCGCTCGGCCACCCGCAACGGGCTGGGCATCGGCCTGCTGTCCGCCTTCCTGGCGGACAAGGATCCGGACCTGGTGCGCATCTTGCCGGAGAATAAGGACTGGGTGGATATCTGGCTGGTGCTGCACCCCGATCTGCAGCGCGCCGCCCGGGTGCGCGCGGTGGTAAGCGCGTTGGAAGAGTCGTTCACCCGCAACCCCGGCTGATGGCGCCCACTCGGGGGGAGCATGCCTGACCCCCGTTCCCTTTCTTGCTCTATTTGCATTGTCATTATTAGATAATAATCTTATTATCTAATTTTCGCACAGGACGTGCCGCCGACGCCGAGGGAACGATGGTAAAGATTGACTGGTCGCGCAAGGCACTTAAACAATTGATGACGCTGCCTTACAGGATCGCTCAGCCATTAAAGACAGAGTCGATGTGCTGAGTACGTTTCCCCCCGCCAGAGTAGACATTAAAAAAATGCAGGGCATCGATAATCAATACCGGCTACGCGTCGGCAGTTATCGCGTTATTTTCGATATAATCGATGGTAAACCGACAGTGTGCCTAATCCAGCAGATCAAGCGCAGAACATCGACGACTTACTGAGCCGCGATAAGTAGAAATACATGACCCGAGGTGTGCCAGATGGCCAAGTTGCAGTATATCCATGATGAATCGGGCAAACCCTTGTATGTGGTGCTGCCTCTCGATGAATATAAAAAGCTGGTGAACCAGCGAGATGAATATAAAGCCATTTCCTATCAAGCTGACGAGAACGACGATGAGACGGTGCCTCACGAGGTGGTCGCCATCATGTTGGATCAAGACGTCAGCCTGATCGCCGCGTGGCGACTTTTCCGCGGCTTGTCGCAGCATGAGGTGGCCGAACGCTTGGGTACCACCCAATCGGCCGTGTCCCAATGGGAAGCCGTAGATTCTAAACCGCAGAAGAAAACCCGGGAAAAGCTGGCGGTGCTATATCGCTGCCGCCCGGCGCAGACGATCTTATAATCCCCGCCCCTGTAGCGCGGCGAAAAATTTCGGACTGAATTGCAATAGAATCCGGACTGCGAACACCTCAAAAAATAGGCGATACTGGACAGTCCGAAACAAAACGCCGCAAGGTAATTGAATCGACTGGAGCCATTGGTTATCGTAACGGGAGGATAACCAATAAGGAAAAGCAATGGATGCTAAGATGACCGTCCAGGCGATTGCCTCAGGCCTAATCTCCATACCTGAAGATATCTACCTCGGTGTTGAGCGAACGCTACAGGATTTCGGCCTGTCGGACGGCAGATCATTCACGCAGCGCAGGAATATGGCTGATGACTTACGGGTCATGCGCGCTCTCCGGAATCTGATCCGCGACAGGAATACGATAAGAAAAGTTGCTGAACTCATTGTCAATGATGTTCTCGACCGTCTCCCCCAGCCAACACTGCAAAAAATCCATGATAAATTGGTTGGTGGCGGTATTACATTCGCCTCTCGTGCAGCCCTGCAAATCGCCATATCTACCTACCTGGGCACCAAAGTTTTAGGCGGCATGCTCTTGCCGGTGATGACGAAATTAGCCGTGCGTGGAACCACAGGCGCTATGCTGGGTGGCATAGTAACCCAAGGGCTTATCTCCCGCGCATGCTCTACCTCGCGTCGCTTGCAGCATGAAAACCCTGGCCTGTGGCGGCGCTTGTCGGTGCATGACTACGATATGCTGTACTTCCTCTTTGAAGAGCCGTTGAAGCCTTACATCGCTGCTGGGCGCGAACTGCGCAATAATCCGCAAAACACGGAGAAATTTATCAGTGCTATCGAAAATATTTAGAGTCATCAGGAAGGTTATTGCTGAGGTCTCCGGGGCGCTGGTGATATCCGTCGGTGTGTTAGGGATGTTCATGACTGGGTTCCTGAGCGAAGGCATTATGCGTGTCGTGTGGCCGGTGGTTATCTTCATTGCTGCCCTGGCCATCTACGGTTTAACTTGGTTTATATCCGACAAAAAAGATAGAAAATAAATAGTTACATGAAAATTAAGCCGGCGAAATGCCGGCTTTTTTTTTGTTTGTACGGTGGGCCTAGTTGATCGCCAAAACCGATCGAAATCGAAATATTGATCTGTGTAATCGATTGTCAATTTCGATCGAATCAATGGTATTAATAGGTAAACACTCCAACACCAGGGTATCCCCCCAATAAGGCCCACGCAGATGGGCCTTTTTTACGCCGAGGTTATTTAGTCCATGGCTAAACGTGGTTTCGTCAGGTTTGCCGGCTTACTTTCTGCGCTATCTGTTGCGACGGGGTTCACCCGTTGGCCTGAGACGATGTTCATCTCTTGCATCGTCATGCTGGCCATCTGGCTACATGCAGAGTTTGATTGTCAGCCCTAAACCACCTCCCCAGGAGGTGGTTTAGGGCTGACAAAAAAAGGTCGCCGAAGCGACCTTTTTGCTGTCTGAACCCCGATCAGAACATCGGCTGCGCCATCTGCACCAGGGTAATCAGCGGCTGCGGATAAACCCCCAGCAGCAGCACCAGCGCCGCGGAGATCAAGACCACCACGCCGCCGGCGGTCAACGCCCAGTTGTTCGGGGTATCGCGCTGCAGCGATTCCGGCGCGCTGAGGAACAGGCTGACGGTGACGCGCAGATAGTAGTACAGGCCAATGGCACTGCCCACCACCACCGCGCCGGTCAGCCACCACAGGTGCGCGCTGACGCCCATCGCAATCACGAAGAACTTGCCGATGAAGCCCAGGGTCATCGGGATACCGGCCAGCGACAGCATCATCACCGTCATCACCGCGGACAGGATTGGCTTATGCCAGAACAGGCCGCGGTAGGAGAACAGCGAATCCGCATCCGGCCCGCGGTACGGGCTGGACATCAGGCTGACCACGCCGAACGCGCCCAGGCTGCTGAACAGGTAACCGGCCAGGTAAACCCCGGCGGTTTCCAGCGACAGCTGATGCGTTTGCACCGCAATCAGCGCCACCAGCAGATAGCCCAGGTGAGCGATCGACGAGTAGCCCAGCAGACGCTTGATGTTGGTCTGGCTGATGGCCATCAGGTTGCCGAACAGGATCGAACAGAAGGCGATGATCGACAGCACCAGGCGCAGCGCCTCGCTGTCGGCCGCCGGGGCGTACAGAAACAGGCGCATCACTACCGCGAAGATCGCAATCTTGCTGGCGGTGGCCAGGAAGGTCGAGACCGGCGCAGGCGCCCCCTGATACACGTCCGGCGTCCACAGCTGGAACGGCACCAGCGACAGCTTGAAGCCCAGGCCGACGATCATCATGCCCATGCCGGCCAGGATCAGCGGCTGGTGCATCATGTTTTCCTGCAGGCTTTTGCCCAGGCCGGCCAGCGACAGGTCGCCGGACTCAGCGTACAGCAGCGCCATGCCGAACAGCAGGAATGACGAGGCGGCGGCGGACAGCAGCATGTACTTGATGGCGGCTTCCAGCGGACGCTTCTGGCGGTAGGCATAGCCCACCAGGCCGAACAGCGGCAGCGAGATCAGTTCGATACCGATGAACAGCGACGCCAGATGGTTGGCGCTCGCCAGCAGAATGCCACCCAGCGCGGCAATCAGCACCAGCAGGTAGAACTCTTCGCGGTTGTCCGGGTAACCGACCAGCCACGGGTAGGCGAAGGTGCAGGTCGCCAGACTCGCCAGCAGCACCAGCCCGGTATAGAACATCGAGTAACCGTCAACCCGCAGCAGCGGGGTGACGTCCATTGGGCCGGCCTGGCCGACAAAGTACAGCGAAAGCAGTGCCAGGTTGAGACCGATCACCGTCAGGGTGGCGTTGATAAAGTGGTCGCGTCGCCACGCAATGCCTAGCATCACAACCACCACCGTCAATCCGACGATCAACAGCGGCAACAGTGCGATCAGTTGTTGAGGAGTTATTGTCATGGCGAATTACGGCCTTGTTGTTGAAATTGCTGAAACTGACGAACCAAACCAGTGTTGCACGTTGCTCATCGCCGCATGTGAGGTATCCAGAATCGGCTGCGGGTAGAACCCCAGCAGAACCAGCAATACCACCAACAGCAGAATGATGAACAGTTCGCGCGCGGTCATGCCCGGCAACGGTTGGTCAGATTTGGCTTTGCCGTAGTAGGCGCGCTGCATCATGATCAACGAGTAAACCGAAGCGAACACCAGACCGAAGGTAGAGATCACGGTGATCACCGGCACCACCTGGTAGCTGCCGAACAGGATCATGAACTCACCGACGAAGTTACCGGTGCCCGGCATCCCCAGCGTCGCCACGGCGAAGAACAGCGACAGCGCGGGGATGAACTTGATGCGCCCCCACAGGCCGCCCATCTGACGCATGTCGCGGGTATGCAGACGCTCGTACAGCTGGCCGCAGATGATGAACATACCGGCGGCGGACAGGCCGTGCGCGATCATCTGGATCACCGCGCCCTGGTAAGCCAGCTGGCTGCCGGTGTAGATGGCGATCAGCACGAAGCCCATGTGGGAAACCGAGGTGTAGGCGATCAGGCGCTTGATGTCGGTCTGCGCGAACGCCATCCAGGCGCCGTAGAAGATGCCGATCACGCCCAGCCACATGGCGATGGGCGCGAACTCGTGCGAAGCTTCCGGGAACAGCGGCAGGCTGAAACGCAGCAGGCCGTAGGCCGCAGTTTTCAGCAAGATCCCCGCCAGGTCGACGGAGCCGGCGGTCGGCGCCTGGCTGTGCGCGTCAGGCAGCCAGCCGTGCAGCGGCACCACCGGCATTTTCACCGCGAAGGCGATGAAGAAGCCCAGCATCAGCAGATACTGCACGTTGTGGGACATCGGGGTTTGCAGCAGGTCTTCGTAATCGAAGGTCCACACGCCGGTGGCGTTGTAGTGCACGAACACCAGGCCCAGGATCGCAATCAGCATCACCAGGCCGCTGGCCTGGGTATAGATGAAGAACTTGGTGGCCGCGGTGATGCGGGTTTTACCGTCCGACGCCTTGTGACCCCACAGGGCGATCAGGAAGTACATCGGCACCAACATCATTTCCCAGAAGAAGAAGAACAGGAACATGTCGATGGCGAGGAACACGCCGATAACGCCGCCCAGGATCCACAGCAGGTTGAGGTGGAAGAAGCCCTGATATTTCTGGATTTCACGCCAGGAACAGAGGATCGCCAGCACGCCCAGCAGGCCGGTCAGCACTACCATCAGCAGCGACAGGCCGTCCAGCGCCAGGTGGATGGAAATGCCAAAGCGCGGGATCCACGGCAGCAGGAACTCGCTCTGCCACTGCGGAATGCCTTTCGGCGTAGTCAATGTGTAGCCACCCTGCAACCACAGCTGCAGGGAAAGCGCCAACGTCAGCCCCATTGCGATCAGCGCTATCCAGCGCGGCACCTTAGTACCGAAGCGCTCCAGCTGCCAGCACAGCAGACCGCCGATAAAGGGGATAAGAATTAGCCAAGGTAATAGCATGGCGTTTTGTGTCCCTTATTCTACCTTTGTCTTTCACGCTGTGGCGTCGTTGGCTACGTTCGCTCACCCCGGTCACTTACTTCAGTAAGCTCCCGGGGATTCACGCACTTGCCGCCTGGCCACACCCCGAAATCCTTGGGTATAAAGCAAAAACATTGTACATAGCGCTGACTATAAGGAGCGCTACGCCCGATAACCGTATTCGAATTGTTCTGTTACACCAAAATCAACAGAGCCAATACGACCACTGCACCCACACCCATAGACGCTATATACCAACGCACCTGGCCGTTCTCGCTCACCGTCAGGCCACGGTTCCCCCAGCGGGAGAAGATGGCCGGCAGGTTCATCAGCGAGTTCAGCGGGTCGCGCTGCAACAGCTTCGCAATGCCCAGATAAGGTTTGACGAAGACTTTGTCGTACAGCCAGTCGAAGCCCCAGGCATGGAACCACCAGGTCGAGAAGAAGCGGCCCGGCGCGCTGTTGGCGATGCGGGTGACCAGGCTGCGTTTGCCCAGCCACAGCGCGGCCGCCAGCAAGATGCCGACCACAGCCACCACGCCGGAAGCGATCTCCAGCTGCAGCACGCTGCCGTGCGCCAGCTCGGTGGTGTCCGGCAGTACGCCCTGCAGCGGCGGCACGATCATCGCGCCGACGAAGGTGGACAGCACCAGCAGCACCAGCAGCGGCAGGTGGTGAGTGATGCCTTTACCGGCATGCGCTTTGATTTTTTCTTCGCCGTGGAACACGATGAAAATCATGCGGAAGGTGTACAGCGAGGTCATGAACGCACCGACCAGACCGGCAATCATCAGGTTGATGTGGCCGTTCGCCATCGCGCCCGCCAGGATCTCATCCTTACTGAAGAAGCCGGCGGTAATCAGCGGCAAGGCCGACAGCGCCGCGCCGCCCACCAGGAAGCAGGCGTAAACCAGCGGAATGCTCTTGCGCAGGCCGCCCATCTTGAAGATGTTCTGCTCGTGATGGCAGGCCAGGATCACCGAACCGGACGACAGGAACAGCAGCGCCTTGAAGAACGCGTGGGTCATCAGGTGGAAGATCGCCGCGTCCCACGCCTGTACGCCCAGCGCCAGGAACATGTAGCCAATCTGGCTCATGGTGGAGTAAGCGAGCACGCGTTTGATGTCGGTCTGCACCAGCGCGGCGAAGCCGGCCAGCAGCAGGGTCACCGCACCGACGATGCCCACCAGGTGCAGCACTTCCGGCGCCATCAGGAACAGGCCGTGCGTGCGGGCGATCAGGTAAACGCCCGCGGTCACCATGGTCGCCGCGTGGATCAGAGCGGAAACCGGGGTCGGGCCCGCCATCGCGTCCGCCAGCCAGGTTTGCAACGGCAGCTGCGCCGATTTGCCGACCGCGCCGCCCAGCAGCATCAGGGTTGCCCAGGTGATGGCCGTATCCCCTACCGCCAGCTTCTGCGGCGCCAGGATCATCAGTTCACGGATGTTCAGGGTGCCCAGCTCGTTGTAGAGAATGAACAGCGCGAACGCCAGGAACACGTCGCCGACGCGGGTCACGATGAAGGCTTTCATCGCCGCCGCGCCGTTGGCCGGATCCTTGTAGTAGAAACCGATCAGCAGGTAGCTGCACAGGCCCACGCCTTCCCAACCCAGGTACATCAGCAGCAGGTTGTCCGCCAGCACCAATACCACCATGCTGGCGATAAACAGGTTGGTGTAGGCGAAGAAGCGCGAGTAGCCCTCTTCACCGCGCATGTACCAGGACGCGAACATGTGGATGAAGAAGCCGACGCCGGTCACCACCGACAGCATGGTCAGCGACAGGCCGTCCAGCGTCAGGGTTACGCCGATATTGAAATTGCCGACCGACATCCAGGTCCACAGGCTTTGTTCGAACAGCTGCACGCCGGCGGCTTTCTGGGCGAAGAAGTCCATCGCCACATAAACCGTCACCAGCGCGGCCAGGCCGATGGAGCCCACGCCGACGGTTGCCGAGGTGTTCTCGGACCAGCGACCGCGGGAAAATGCCAACAGCAGGAACCCGATCAGCGGTAGCAGAATTGTTAAATATAATAGGTTCATCCGCGCATCTCACTGACAGTATCGATATTCAGGGTATGACGACGACGGTAGAGCTGCAGCAACAGCGCCAGGCCGATACTGGCCTCGGCTGCCGCCAGGCTGATCGCCAGGATGTACATCACCTGCCCGTCCGCCTGGCCCCAATAGCTTCCCGCCACGATAAACGCCAACGCCGCGGCGTTGATCATCACTTCCAGACTGATCAGCATAAACAGCAGGTTGCGGCGCACCAGCAGCCCGGTCAGCCCGAGCACGAACAGGATAGCCGCCAGGATCAGGCCGTGTTGAAGAGGGATCATGCTTGCTCCTCCGATTTTCTTCTCGCCATTTCGCCACTCGCCGGCGCGTTGCTCAGCACTTCGCCGGGCTTGTGCTCACGGCCGATGTGGAAGGCGACAACCAGGCCCGCCAACAGCAGCATTGAAGCCAGCTCAACCGCCAACACGTAAGGACCGAACAGACTGATGCCCACCGCCTTCGCGTCCACCATCTCGCCGCTGATACCCTGATCGGAGACGCTGCGGATAGCGATAATCAGCACCACCAGCAACGCCAGCGACATCAGGCCAGGCCCGATCCATACCCTCGGCTTCATCCAGTCGCGCTCTTGCTGCTGCACGTTGCCGAGGTTCAGCATCATCACCACGAACACGAACAACACCATGATGGCGCCCGCATAAACGATGATTTCCAGCGCGGCGGCGAAGTAGGCGCCGAGGGAGAAGAAGACTGCCGAGATCGCCAATAACGAGACGATCAGATACAGCAGCGCATGCACAGGGTTGGTATGGGTGATCACGCGAATCGTCGCGACCACCGCAATCAAGCCTGCCAGATAAAATGCGATTTCCATGCTTGCTGGCTCCTTAGGGCAACAGACCTTTGACGTCGATCGGTTTGGCTTCGTTTTCGGCTTCGCCTTTGGCTTTGCCGTCAATCGCCATACCGGCCATCCGGTAGAAGTTATATTCCGGATATTTACCCGGCCCCGAGATCAACAGATCTTCTTTTTCGTACACCAGATCCTGACGCTTGTACTCGCCCAGTTCGAAATCCGGCGTCAGCTGGATAGCGGTGGTCGGGCAAGCCTCTTCGCACAGGCCGCAGAAGATGCAGCGCGAGAA
Organism: Serratia ficaria; assembly: GCF_900187015.1. Taxonomy (NCBI): domain Bacteria; kingdom Pseudomonadati; phylum Pseudomonadota; class Gammaproteobacteria; order Enterobacterales; family Yersiniaceae; genus Serratia; species Serratia ficaria. Next base: position 3,629,918 of record NZ_LT906479.1, read on the forward strand.
GTTGATGCGGAAGAATTCCGGGTACCAACGGCCGTCTTTCTGTTCCGCTTTTTGCAGCGAGATACAGCCGACCGGGCAGGCAACCGCACACAGGTTACAGGCGACGCAGCGCTCTTCGCCGTCCGGATCGCGCGTCAGCACGATGCGGCCGCGGTAGCGCGGCGGCAGGTAAACCGGTTCTTCCGGATACATCTGGGTTTCGCGCTTGGCGAAGGCATGCATGCCAATCATCCAAATGCTGCGCACCTGGGTGCCGAAACCAACCAATAACTCTTTCAATGTCATGGTTTATTCACCCCTTATTGAGCGTTGTACAAAATGACCGCGGCGGTTGCCAGCAGGTTCAGCAGCGTCAGCGGCAGGCACACTTTCCAGCCGAAAGACATCACCTGGTCGTAGCGCGGGCGCGGCAAGGCAGCACGAATCAGAATGAACATCATCATGAAGAAGGCCGTTTTCAGTGCGAACCAGATGAATGGCGGCAGGAACGGACCCTGCCAGCCGCCGAAGAACAACGTCACAATCAGGGCGGACACGGTGACGATACCGATGTATTCCCCCACGAAGAACAGACCGAACTTCATGCCGGAATATTCGATGTGGTAACCGTCGGCCAGTTCCTGCTCGGCTTCCGGTTGGTCGAACGGGTGGCGGTGACACACCGCAACCCCGGCAATCGCGAAGGTCACGAAGCCGAAGAACTGCGGTATGACGTTCCAGACGTGCGCCTGAGATTCAACGATGGCCTGCATGTTGAACGAGTCAGCCTGCATCACCACGCCCATCAGCGACAGGCCGATGAACACTTCATAGCTCAGGGTTTGCGCGGAGGCGCGCATCGCGCCCAACAGCGAGTATTTGTTGTTGCTCGACCAGCCGGCGAACAGCACGGCGTATACCGCCAGGCCGGCCATCATCAGGAAGAACAAAATACCGATGTTGAGATCGGACACCGCCCAGGTCGGGCTGACCGGCACGATGGCGAATGCCAGCAACAGGGAAGTAAAGGCGATCATCGGCGCCAGGGTGAAGATCACCCGGTCGGAGAATCTCGGTACCCAGTCTTCCTTGAAGAACATTTTGATCATGTCGGCGACCAGCTGCAGCGAGCCGCCCCAGCCGACGCGGTTAGGTCCGTAGCGGTTCTGGAACAGGCCGAGCAGGCGGCGTTCGCCGAAGCTCATGAAGGCGCCGCAGGCCACGACCACCAGCAGGATCACTACCGCTTTAAGAATGGCGATCAGGATGTCGATCACCTCAGGGGTAAACCAGCTCATCGTGCCGCCTCCCGCAGATTTTCAACCGTTGCACCCACCAAAATCGGCGGGATCCCTGGCAAGCCGAGCGGCAAACCAACCTGGCCCTGGGTCAGGGTTTCGCTCAGACGCACCGGCAGACGCAGCGTCTGGCCCGCACAGCTGAACTCCACCAATGCACCGGCGTTAACGCCAAGCGCGGCGGCGTCGGCCGGGTTGACCATCGCGTAGGCTTCCGGCATGCGTTGCTGGATCACGTTGGAGCGCTGCGACATTTCATCGCTGCCGAACAGATGGTAGTAAGGCGCGACGCGCCAGCCATCGGCCACATTGAACGCGGCAGGCACCTCGGTGAAGTAGCCCAGGCTGCCCTCCCCCGCTTCGATCAGGCGTACGCCCGGATCGCCGTGGCGCAGCTTGCCGCCCACTTCGGCCTGGAACTTGTTCCACGCCTGCGGTGAGTTCCAGCCTGGCGCCCAGGCGAACGGGATCTGCTGACGATCGGCCAGCGGGCTGTTGTTCCCTTCCATCGAGAAGGAGAACATGGTGTCTTTGTCCTGCGGCTGACGCGGCTCGTGCACGCTGATGTTGGCGCGCATGGCGGTACGGCCGCTGGAGCGATGCGGAGAGCGCGCCAGCTTCTGGCCGCGGATGCGGAAGGCCGCGTCCGGCGCCGCGTCGACGATGCCCTGCAGCTGCGGCAACGCCTCAACGCAGGCGGCAATCACGTCATCGAGCTGGGTCCAGTCCACGTGGCGGCTGGTGTAGGTGGAGTGCAGCGAGTGCATCCAGCGCCAGCTTTCCAGCATCACGGTGAACTGATTCTTCTTGGCGTCATCGTAATAGGCCGGGTCGTAAACCTGGAAGAAGCGCTGCGCGCGGCCTTCCTGGTTGACCAGGGTGCCGTCGCTCTCGGCGAAGCTGGCCGCCGACAGGATCAGGTTGGCCTTGTCCATGATGGCGGTGCGCTGATGATCGGCGACGATCAGGTTGCTGACCTTGGCCAGCGCGGCGTCCACTTTCTCCGCCGGCGCATGGCGATAGAGATCGTTCTCCATCACGATGGCGGTGTCGGCTGCGCCGCTGGCCAGCTGTTCCAGCGCCTGATCGAGCGAACCGCCGCCGATCATCGCCAGGCCCATGCTGTTGGCCGCGCCCGCCACGAAGGTGATGCCGACGTCGGAACCGCGGCCTTTCAACGCCTTGGCGATGTTGGCCGCCGCTTCGATGATGGCTTCGCTGCCGGCGTTGCTGCCGGTGACGATCAGCGGTTTGCGGGCGCCGGTCAGCGCCTGCACGATGATGTCGACCTTCTTGTTCAGGCCTGCGGCCAAATCGTTCACCGCCGGCGCCGCGTTATCCAGCGCATGGGCGATGGCGAAACCGAAGCGCGCCTGTTCATCGACCGGCGCGCGATAGTTCCACGCGGCGATGTCGTCCAGACGGGTGTCGTCGACGTTGGTGGTGAACAGCGGATACTTGGCGTGCTGACCGATGTTCTGCACCGCCGCGATCTGCCAGTCGGCGACGCGTTGCGCCGCCGCCATCGCGCGGGCCTTGCCCTTGACGGCCTGACGCACCGACAGCGCGATGCGCGCGCCGGTTTGGGTCAGATCTTCACCCAGCACCAGCACCGCGTCGTACTCTTCGATTTCACGCAGCGCCGGGGTATGAACGCCGCCGTTTTTCAGCACCTTCAGCATCAGCGCCAGGCGCGACTGCTCGGCCTGAGCGATGCCGGTGTAGTAGTTCTCGGCGCCGACCAGCTCGCGCAGCGCGAAGTTGCTTTCCAGGCTGGCGCGCGGGGAGCCGATGCCGATGGTTTTCTTCGCCTGACGCAGGATGTCCGCCGCGCCCTGCATCGCCTGTTCGGCGTTCAGGGTGATCCAGTCGTTGCCGCGCAGCTGCTGCGGTTGACGCGGGCGATCCTTCTGGTTGACGTAGCCGTAGCCGAAGCGGCCGCGGTCGCACAGGAAGTAGTGGTTCACGCTGCCGTTGTAACGGTTCTCGATGCGGCGCAGCTCGCCATAGCGCTCGCCCGGGCTGGTGTTGCAGCCGATGCTGCACTGCTGGCAGATGCTGGGCGCAAACTGCATGTCCCATTTACGGTTGTAGCGCTCGGAGTGCGTCTTGTCGGTGAATACGCCGGTCGGGCACACTTCCACCAGGTTGCCGGAGAACTCGCTTTCCAGCGTGCCGCTTTCCGGACGGCCGAAATAGACGTTGTCGTGCGCGCCGTACACGCCGAAGTCGGTGCCGTCGGCGTAGTCTTTGTAATAACGCACGCAGCGGTAGCAGGCGATGCAGCGGTTCATCTCGTGCGAGATAAACGGCCCCAGCTCCTGGTTGTTGTGGGTGCGCTTGGTGAAACGGTAGCGACGGAAGCTGTGGCCGGTCATTACCGTCATATCCTGCAGGTGACAGTTACCGCCTTCTTCACAGACCGGACAGTCGTGCGGGTGGTTGGTCATCAACCACTCGACCACGCTCTCGCGGAACTGTTTCGCTTCGCCATCGTCGATGGAAATAAAGGTTCCATCGGATGCCGGTGTCATACAGGACATCACCAAACGGCCACGCGTATCTTCCGCGTTTTGGTATTGCTTTACCGCGCATTGGCGGCAAGCGCCGACGCTTCCCAGCGCCGGATGCCAGCAAAAGTAAGGAATATCGAGCCCGAGGGAGAGACAGGCCTGCAGCAGGTTGTCCGCTCCGTCTACGTCGTATTCTTTGCCGTCTACATGAATCGTAGCCATAGTCAGCATGCTTCCAAGTGGCCTGCCTTGCGGCAGGCGTTAATCAAAAATTCTGGCCGTGTTGCGAGCTAGCCGGCTTACCAGCGTTGCTTCAGCAGGTTGTTCGGCTGAATGCCGCCAATCGCATGTGCGTTGCCGTAGTGCTTAACGGCAATACCCGCTTCGAACTCTTCACGGAAATATTTAATCGCGCTTTGCAGTGGCTCTACGGCACCTGGCGCGTGGGCGCAGAAGGTTTTGCCCGGGCCGAGGGAACGGCACAGCTGCTCGAGGGTTTCGATATCCCCCGGCTGCCCTTCGCCGTTTTCCAACGCGCGCAGGATCTTCACGCTCCACGGCAGGCCGTCGCGGCATGGCGTACACCAGCCGCAGGACTCGCGGGCGAAGAACTCTTCCAGGTTGCGCACCAGCGGAACCATGCCGATTTCGTGGTCCACCGCCATCGCCAGCGCGGTGCCCAAACGGCTGCCGGCCTTGCCGATTGCGCCGTATTCCATCGGCAGATCGAGGTGATCGGCGGTCAGGAAGTCGGTGCCCGCGCCGCCCGGTTGCCAGGCCTTGAAGCGCAAGCCGTCGCGCATGCCGCCGGCGTAATCTTCGAGGATCTCGCGTGCGGTGGTGCCGAACGGCAGCTCCCAGACGCCCGGGTTTTTCACCCGGCCGGAGAAGCCCATCAGCTTGGTGCCTTTGTCTTCGCTGGCGGAGATGCCGGTGTACCACTCAACGCCGTTGGCCAGAATGGCCGGCACGTTGCACAGCGTTTCCACGTTGTTGACGCAGGTCGGCTTGCCCCAGGCGCCGGCGGAGGCCGGGAACGGCGGCTTGGAACGCGGGTTGGCGCGGCGGCCTTCCAGCGAGTTGATCAGCGCGGTTTCTTCGCCGCAAATATAGCGGCCGGCGCCGGTGTGCACGATCAGCTCGAAATCAAAGCCGGTGCCGAGAATGTTCTTGCCCAGGTAGCCGGCTTCGGTGGCTTCCGCGATGGCGCGGCGCAGGTGCACCGCCGCTTCGACGTATTCGCCGCGCAGGAAGATGTAACCGCGGTAAGCCTTCAGCGCGAACGCGGAGATCAGCATGCCTTCCACCAGCAGGTGCGGCAGCTGCTCCATCAGCAGACGGTCTTTATAGGTGCCCGGCTCCATTTCATCGGCGTTACACAGCAGGTAACGGATGTTCATGGACTCGTCTTTCGGCATCAGGCTCCACTTCAAACCGGTGGAGAAGCCTGCGCCGCCGCGGCCCTTCAGCCCGGAGTCTTTCACCAGGCCGACTATTTCGTCGGGAGCCAGGCCCTTGAGGGCTTTTTCCGCACCGGCATAGCCGTTCTTGCTGCGATATTCATCCAGCCACAGCGGCTGTTTGTCGTCGCGCAGACGCCAGGTCAGCGGATGCGTTTCGGGAGTGCGCACAATGTCTTTAATCATTGATACTGCTCCAGTAGCGTCTCGATATCTTCAGGCTTCAGCTGACTGTGAGTGTCCTCATCAATCATCATGGTCGGCCCTTTATCGCAGTTGCCCAGGCAGCAGGTCGGCAGCAGAGTGAAGCGGCCATCAAAGGTGGTTTGACCCGGTTTGATGTTCAGCTTCTTCTCAATGGCGGCCTGAATGCCCTGGTAACCGGTGATGTGACAAACAACGCTGTCACAATAACGGATCACGTGACGTCCTACCGGCTGACGGAAAATCTGGCTGTAGAACGTGGCCACGCCTTCTACGTCGCTGGCGGGGATGCCCAGCACTTCCGCGATGGCGTAAATCGCACCGTCCGGAACCCAGCCGCGCTTCTTCTGCACAATTTTCAGTGCTTCGATGGAAGCGGCGCGCGGATCCTCGTAATGGTGCTTTTCATGCTCGATCGCCTCACGTTCTTCCGCACTCAGCTCAAATGCATCAGCGCCGCTCTGAGGAGCGGCTGCATTGATGGGCTCAAGCGCATCGTTGACTGCGTGATTGTCTTTTTGAGAGTGCATAATTAGCGGTCCACATCTGACATAACAAAATCGATACTGCCCAGATAGACGATCAGGTCGGAGACCAGGCTGCCACGGATTACCGCCGGGATCTGCTGCAGGTGCGCAAAGCTTGGCGTACGTACCCGGGTGCGGTAGCTCATGGTGCTGCCGTCGCTGGTCAGGTAGTAGCTGTTGATCCCTTTGGTGGCTTCAATCATCTGGAATGATTCGTTGGCTGGCATCACCGGGCCCCAGGAAACCTGCAGGAAGTGGGTGATCAGCGTTTCAATATGCTGCAACGTGCGCTCTTTCGGCGGCGGCGTGGTCAGCGGGTGATCGGCCTTGAACGGGCCTTCCGGCATGTTGTTCAGGCACTGTTCGAGGATGCGCAGGCTCTGGCGCAGCTCTTCCACCTTCAGCATCACGCGGGTGTAGCAGTCGCTGTTGCCGTCGCCGACCGGGATTTCGAAGTCGAAATTCTCGTAGCCGGAATACGGGCGCCATTTGCGCACGTCAAACTCGATGCCGGTGGCGCGCAGACCGGCGCCGGTCACGCCCCACTCCAGCGCTTCCTTGGCGTTATAAGACGCCACGCCGACGGAGCGGCCTTTCAGAATGCTGTTCTTCAGCGCCGCCTTGACGTAAGAGTCCAGGCGCTTCGGCATCCACTCGAGGAACTCGCGCAGCAGGCGATCCCAGCCGCGCGGCAGGTCGTGCGCGACGCCGCCGATGCGGAACCAGGCCGGGTGCATGCGGAAACCGGTAATCGCTTCCACCAGGTCGTAGATTTTCTGCCGATCGGTAAAGGCGAAGAACACCGGGGTCATGGCGCCGACGTCCTGAATGAAGGTGCTGATGTACAGCAGGTGGCTGTTGATGCGGAACAGTTCGGACAGCATCACGCGGATGGTGTCGACGCGCTCCGGCACCTTGATGCCGGCCAGCTTCTCGACCGCCAGCACGTAAGGCATTTCGTTTACGCAGCCGCCGAGGTACTCGATGCGGTCGGTATACGGAATGTAGCTGTGCCAGGACTGGCGCTCGCCCATTTTTTCGGCGCCGCGGTGGTGGTAGCCGATGTCGGGCACGCAGTCGACGATCTCTTCGCCGTCCAGCTGCAGAATGATGCGGAAAGCCCCGTGCGCCGACGGGTGGTTAGGGCCGAGGTTGAGGAACATGAAGTCCTCGTTTTCGGTGCCGCGCTTCATGCCCCAGTCTTCCGGCTTGAAGGTCAGCGATTCCATTTCCAGATCTTCTTTCTGTTTGGTCAACACGAAAGGATCGAACTCGGTGGCGCGCGCCGGGTAGTCTTTACGCAGCGGGTGGCCTTCCCAGGTCTGCGGCATCATGATGCGCGACAGGTGCGGGTGGCCGTCGAAGGTAATACCGAACATCTCCCAGGTTTCGCGCTCATACCAGTTGGCGTTAGGGAAAACCTTGGTGGCCGTGGGCACGTGCAGGTCTTTTTCAGACAGCGCCACTTTCAGCATGATGTCGCGGTTGCGTTCGATGGAAATCAGATGATAGAAAACAGAAAAATCCGCGGCGGGCAAACCGTCACGGTGGGTGCGAAGACGCTCGTCCACGCCATGCAGATCGAACAGCATGACGTAAGGCTTCGGCTGTTTTCTCAGGAACGTCATTACTTCCAGCAACTGGTCAGGCTTGACCCATACCACGGGCATTCCGGTACGGGTGGGCTGAACAGTAAAGGCTTCCGGCCCAAAACGGTTGCGCAGTTCGCCGATCACCGGGTCGTCAAGGTGATCTCGGGTTTGCCAGGCAGGCAAGGCGTCGTGCGTCGTCAAATCTGTCATAATTTTTTTCACCACACTAAAGGGTTATTTCGCCGCAATTTTCACTTTCGCTGTGTTAACCAATAGCGCACTAAGATGGACGTTAAATGAACGTCTTAAATCTCGTCAGGCGTCCGAAGGTTGGTCACCGCGATGCGCTCGCCGTGTTTACGCTCTCTTTCAGACTGCATGTTGGCGCGGTAAACGCCCTGATCGCCGACAACCCACGACAGCGGGCGGCGTTCTTTGCCGATGGATTCCTGCAACAGCATCAGCGCCTGCATGTAGGCTTCCGGACGCGGCGGGCAGCCGGGAATGTACACGTCGACCGGCAGGAACTTGTCCACGCCCTGCACCACGGAATAGATGTCGTACATGCCGCCGGAGTTGGCGCAGGCGCCCATCGAGATCACCCACTTGGGTTCCAGCATCTGCTCGTACAGGCGCTGGATGACCGGGGCCATCTTGGTGAAACAGGTGCCGGCGACCACCATCAGGTCAGCCTGACGCGGCGATGCGCGCAACACTTCAGCGCCGAAACGCGCCACGTCGTGAACGGCGGTAAACGACGTCACCATCTCCACGTAACAGCACGAAAGGCCAAAGTTATATGGCCAAATAGAGTTTTTACGCCCCCAGTTCACCATGTCATGCAATGCATGCTCGAGTTTACCCATGTAAACCGTGCGGTGGACCTGTTGTTCCAGGGGATCGGCGACGACCTCCTGTTTTTGCAGGGGATAACGGTCGTTCTCACCGTTCGGGTCTATGCGGGTGAGCGTATAGTCCATCTTAATGCCTCGCTGTTACTGCGGATGACTGTTGGTGTTAGTGATGGTGCCGGGTTTGCTCTGGCGTCGGGAACGCGCCGGAGTCCAATCCAACGCGCCGATGCGCACCAGATAAACCAGGCCGGCCAATAGCACCAAAATGAAAATGGCGGCTTCGATAAAGCCTACCCAGCCACTCTCGCGAACCGAGACCGACCAGGCGTACAGGTATAAGGCTTCAACGTCGAAAATTACGAAGAACATGGCGACCAGGTAGAACTTGGCGGACAGACGCATGCGCGCCGTACCGACCGAGTCGATCCCGGATTCGAACGGGGTGTGTTTGGCGCGCGCCCGGGCTCTCCCGCCCAGGAAGAACGCACCCAGCAGCATTAAGCCGCAGAGCCCGATAGCCACGACAAGAAATACGGCGAACGCCCAGTGATGAGCGATAACTTCAGTGGTTGTTGACATACTCTATGCTTACTCATCAAAAGTGGCGTCGATCGCTCTGCTCTTGTACCCGGCAGTTAGTGCACCACATCGATTTAAGGGAAGGATAAATTAACCACACAAACAAACTGCTTTTACAGCGAGTTAGGCAGCGTTTTACTGTGGGCTTTTTACTCCTTTCTATAACCTTTTGTCAACTTTGACAAAAGTATCTACACACTAGTTTACATACGCATCATTTGATTAACATTTGATGCGCCAGGCTCAGGCTAAATCGTGTCAGTTAATTTTTGTGTAGAAACAGACAGATATAAGCCGTCATGCATATTTCAGTTTTACTATATCATTGTCTCAGGAATTCCCTGTTCTTCCACTCACTACCTAGGGGTATTTTTTTGATCCAGGACACGTTTTCAGCATAAATCCTCAAAAAAAGTGTGGGCCTTTAACAATTTTTGTCAAATTCAGCCGAAAAAACGTTCGCCATAATCTAACAAAATAACCATATTATTTCCATGCCTTTACGCTCCGACCCAATTGGTCATAAAGCAAACGATTTTCGTCTGCGGCGGCCTGAGCCGGTTTTTAATTAATGGAAAGAGTTAAACAAATAACCAACTCATGACAAAACCTCAGCCAAATGCGCATAACAGCCTATTTTCTTAAAAAAAGGCCAAAAAAAACCTCCGCCGAAGCGGAGGTTTTCTGGTCATGGTCAACGCAGTCCGGCGTTATTCTTCCTCATCCACCAGGCTGGCGTCGTCTTGCGCCGTACCGCCCTGCCCGTTGAGGTTATAGCTGTCGTTGCCGCCCTGCATCGCGCTGAAGATGGCCATCGCCAGCTCGTTGTCGCACCGGGCGTCTTTACATAAGGCATACTGGGTATCCGGCAACGGCGGCAGGCCCTCTGCGGCGCCCAACACCCGCAGGTCAGGGCTCATCATCTCAACCGGCCGTACGGTTACGCCCAGGCCGGCCTTGCAGGCGGCGCGAACGGCGGACAGCGTTGAGGCCACGTAGGCGATGCGCCACGGAATGCCGGCCTCGTCCAGATGCTTGATGGCCATGGTGCGGAACGGACTGGGTTCGTCCATCACCACCAGCGGAATGGGTTCACCGGCCTGGTAGTGATAATCCGCCGCGCAATACCACAGCGTCGGCGAGGTGCGCAGCACGATATGCGGCTGCCCCTCGGCGTCTGCCGTGGTGATCGCCAGATCGACCTCGCCTTCTTTCAGCATGTCGACCATCTGCGGGCTGCGTTTTACCCGCACGTCGATCGCCAGCTTGGGGTAAATCGAGGTCACGCGGTTCAACAGGAAAGGCAAAATGGTATCGGCGGTGTCGTCTGAAGCACCGATAGTCAGAACGCCCTTTATATTGTTGTACATCAGAGAGGTACAGGCTTCGTCGTTGAAACGCAGGATTTTCCTGGCGTAGCCGAGAAGCTGGATACCGTGCTCAGTCAAGAGTTTGTTGCGCCCATGGCGGGCAAACAGTTCCTTGCCTACCAGTTGCTCTAACCGCTGCATTTGTTGACTGACCGCTGATTGAGTGCGACAAACGGCGACCGCCGCGGCCGCAAAGGTATTCAAATCAGCAACAGCAACAAAGGTTCTTAGCAGATCGAGGTCGAGATTAAGTATCGGACGATTTGCAGTTGTCATAGTGTATTCTTCACTTTTTTAAATTCTAATTTACAAACTACCCTGGTGTGTTTCCAAGACATCGTTGAAAAGGGACGATGCCTGTTATGACAGTACCCCACTCATTAGTGGAGGGCAAAAAAATTACTTATATTTCGTTACCTCTATCGCTTTTTAAAATGCGATCTATCGCAAACGCTTATAGAACGCGGGGGGTTAATACGAGTAAAAGTGTTTAACTTTTACCAAATGAAAGATTTTACTCATGCTCGTCGCCCAATTACCACTCCATTCGTGCTGTAGAGAACGCCGAACCTCAGGGCGGCGCCGACCTTTTGTCGGCCCAAAATATAAACGAGACTCGCCGCGTTCGCCGTTTCATCCCCGCCTGATTTTAATAAATTCAATCAGTAAGATTTTCCCAATCAATAATATTCCGATAGTCAGTTAACCTTTTCTTAAGATAAAAGATAAAGCATCGCTAATGTAATTAACCGTTTAAGCCAGTGTGGTTCGGCTGACGCCAGGCTGCCATCAGACTACTCCGGTATTATCATTTCTTTACAGTTTATCTGACGCTATCCTCCCCCGCCGCTTATCAGTGCCCGCCGCCGGGCGCCGCCAGGTGGGGCAAGAACGTTTACATACGCTGCTTAAATCAGAATAAAACCCCAACAAAATGATAAACAAAGGCATTATAGACCACAAACATCGTTTTCCTTTGTTTATCATCACTAAAATTCCGCCTTGCGCCATGCGTTTGCACCAAAGGCGTGCATAACCCTTCAAAAGCATCAGCGCCAGGAGTACATTGGGCGGGTTGCGGCGTTCCACGGTAGGAACGCCCCTATCCCAGCAAAAGGCTCAACTTTCTATGTCCCCCATTGAGAAATCCAGCAAACTGGACAACGTCTGTTATGACATTCGCGGCCCGGTGCTCAAAGAAGCTAAACGTCTTGAAGAAGAAGGCAATAAGGTCCTGAAACTGAACATCGGCAACCCGGCCCCGTTCGGCTTCGACGCCCCGGATGAAATCCTGGTCGACGTGATCCGCAACCTGCCGACCGCGCAGGGTTATTGCGATTCCAAGGGGCTCTTCTCGGCGCGCAAGGCGATCATGCAGCACTACCAGGCGCGCAACATGCGTGACGTTACCGTTGAGGATATCTACATTGGCAACGGCGTATCCGAGCTGATCGTCCAGTCCATGCAGGCGCTGCTCAACAGCGGCGACGAACTGCTGGTGCCGGCGCCGGATTACCCGCTGTGGACCGCGGCGGTATCGCTGTCCGGCGGCAAGGCGGTGCACTACCTGTGCGACGAGCAGGCCGGCTGGTTCCCGGATCTGGACGACATCATCAGCAAGATCACGCCGCGCACCCGCGGCATCGTGATCATCAACCCGAACAACCCGACCGGCGCGGTCTACAGCAAGGCCCTGCTGGAGCAGATCGTCGAGATCGCCCGGCAGCATAACCTGATCATTTTCTCCGACGAGATTTACGACAAGATCCTGTATGACGAAGCCGAGCACCACTCGATCGCCGCATTGGCGCCGGACCTGCTGACCGTCACCTTCAACGGGCTGTCGAAAACCTATCGCGTGGCGGGCTTCCGCCAGGGTTGGATGGTGCTCAACGGGCCGAAGAAACACGCCAAGGGCTACATCGAGGGGCTGGAAATGCTGGCCTCGATGCGCCTGTGCGCCAACGTGCCGATGCAGCACGCCATCCAGACCGCGCTGGGCGGCTATCAAAGCATCAGCGAGTTCATCCAGCCCGGCGGCCGCCTGTATGAACAGCGCAACCGCACCTGGGAACTGCTCAACGACATCCCGGGCGTTTCCTGCGTGAAGCCGCAGGGTGCGCTGTATATGTTCCCGCGCATCGACGCCAAGCGTTTCAACATTCACGACGACCAGAAAATGGTGCTGGATCTGCTGCTGCAGGAAAAAGTGCTGCTGGTACAGGGCAGCGCTTTCAACTGGCCGTATCCGGACCACGTGCGCATCGTCACCCTGCCGCGCGTGGACGAGCTGGAAATGGCGGTCGGCAAGCTGGGCCGCTTCCTGGAAAGCTATCGCCAGTAATCGCCGCGGGCGCAGCGCTCTGCTGCGCCCCTTCCCTGCACACGCCGGTTGCATAACTTCAGGTCACTGCTTCACAATGGAGCCCTCACTTGCCGTTGTAAAAGAGAGCACCATGAGCCAGAGCCATTTCTTTGCCCACCTGTCCCGCCTGAAACTGATCAACCGCTGGCCGCTGATGCGCAACGTGCGTACCGAAAACGTCTCCGAGCACAGCCTGCAGGTGGCGTTTGTCGCCCACGCGTTGGCGGTGATCAAGAACCGCAAGTTCAATGGCAATCTGAACGCCGACCGGGTGGCGCTATTGGCGATGTACCACGACGCCAGCGAAGTGATCACCGGCGACATGCCGACGCCGATCAAGTATTACAATCCGCAGATCGCCCACGAGTACAAGAAGATCGAAAAGATCGCCCAGCAAAAGCTGCTGGACATGATCCCGGCGGAGCTGCGCAACGATTTCCGCTCGATCCTCGATGAGCACTACTACAGCGAAGATGAAAAGCTGCTGGTGAAGCAGGCCGATGCGCTGTGCGCCTACCTCAAATGCCTGGAGGAACTGTCCGCCGGCAATAACGAATTCACGCTGGCCAAGGCGCGCCTGGACAAAACCCTGCAGCAGCGCCGCAGCCCGGAAATGGACTACTTCATGGAGGTGTTTATCCCGAGCTTCAGCCTGTCGCTGGATGAAATCAGCCTCGACGCCTCGCTGTGATCCCGCCGGCGCGGCGACCGTCGCGCCGTCAAAAAGCGTATAACCAGGGCACTACCATCACGCTGACCGCCATCACCAGCAGGGTGAAAGGCACGCCGATGCGCACGAAATCCCCGAACCTGTAGTTGCCCGGCCCCAGCACCAGCGTGTTGACCGGCGACGAGACCGGCGTCATAAAGGCGGCGGAAGCGGCAATGGCGATAATCATGGCGAAGGGGTACGGCGACACCCCCATTTCCCGCGCGGCGGCGATGGCGATCGGCGCCATCAGCACCGCGGTGGCGGTATTGGAAATAAACAGCCCGATGGTGGCGCACAGCACGAACAGGCACAGCAGCATCACCCGCGGCCCGGCGCCGCCGGCGACGTCCATCAGGCCGCGCACGATCAGGTCCACCCCGCCGGTTTTCTGCAGCGCCTGAGCGAACGGCATCATGCCGACGATCAAAATGATGCTCGGCCAGTGGATAGATTTGTAGGCGCTTGCCATGTCGATGCAGCGGAACTTGCCCATCAGCAGGCAGGCTGCCAGCGCGGCGATCGGGTTGGGGATTTCATCGGTCAGCATCATCGCCACCATCAACGCCAGACAGAACAGCGCATGCGGCGCCTGGGTGATGGCCGGCGCCACCTCATCCACCTCGGCGGGCAGGTTAAGCACGATAAAGTCATGGGTGTTGGCCTGCAGCTGGCGTATCGCCTTCCAGTCGCCGATCACCAATAAAATGTCGCCCAGCGCCAGCGGTTCGTCCACCAGCTTGCCGGCCAGCGTCTCGCCGCTGCGGCGAATGCCCACCACGTTCAGATCATAGCGGCTGCGGAACGCCGCCTCGCGCAGGCTGGTGCCCAGCAGCGCCGAATCGGGGATCAACGTCACCTCCGCCATGCCGACGTTGCGCGACTGCTCGGAGAAGTAGTCGCCGCGTAGCACCATCGGCTCCAGCTGCTGCTCGCCGCAGAATTCGCGCAGATCGACCTGGCTGTCGGACATGTCGATCAGCAACACATCGCCTTCGCGCAGCTCGGTGCTGCCGGAGGCGCTGATCATCACCCGGCGGAAGCGTTTCCAGCGTTCGATGCCCACCACGTTGGCGCCGTAGCGGGCGCGCAGGTGCAGCTCGTCCAGCGAACGGCCAATCAGCGGCGAAGCGCTGCGAACCGCCAAACGCCGCGCGCGGCCGGCCAGCTTATAGTCGCGAACAAGATCGCGGAAGGTGCGGCGCTGCCAGGTTTCCCTCGCCTTGCCGGCGGCGTCGTTGCCCAGCCAGCGCCGGGCCACCAGCATATAGCCCACGCCCAGCACCAGCACCGCCAGGCCGATCGGCGTGACGCCGAAGAAGCCGAACCCCACGATGCCTTCGCGCACCAGCTCGCTGTTCACCACCATGTTCGGCGGCGTCGCCACCAGCGTCATCATGCCGCTGATCAGGCCGGCGAAGCTCAGCGGCATCATCAGCCGCCCCGGCGCGATTTTCATCCGCGCCGTCACGCTGAGCACCACCGGAATGAAGATCGCCACCACGCCGGTCGAACTCATGAAGGCGCCCAGCCCGGTCACCGTCACCATCAGCAGCATCAACATTTTGGTTTCGCTGCTGCCGGCCACCTTAACCAACCAGTCCCCCACCTGATAGGCCACGCCGGTGCGCACCAGCCCTTCGCCGATCACGAACAGCGCGGCGATCAGAATCACGTTGGGATCGCTGAAGCCGGCCGTCGCCTCCTGCAGGCTCAGCGTGCCGCTCAGCACAAAGGCGATGATCACCAGCAGCGCCACCACGTCCATTCGCAGCTTGTTGGTGGTAAACAGCACGATGGCGATTAACAGTAAACTCAGCACCCACAGTAATTCGCTGTTCAAAACGGCCTCATCCGGCAACATATCCAGGGGCCTAAAAACTAGCATAAAAAAACCCCGCCGATGCGGGGTCTAATCAATTTGGGTGAAGATAACGGCGATCAGTCCACCCGGGTGATGCTGGCGCCGGCGGCGCTTTTGCTGACGGCGATCTGCTCCAGCGAAGACAACCGCAGATCGACCCGATCCAGCTTCGGCGCGTCGGCCGGCGCGTTGACCGCGATCACCTGGCAACCGGCCGCCAGGCCGGACAGGATGCCGGCGGGCGCATCTTCCACCACCACGCAGTCCCGCGGCGCCAGCCCCAGGCGCTCGGCGCCCAGCAGGTAAGCGTCGGGCTGGGGTTTGCCGTGTCGCACCTGTTCGGCGGTGATGAACACCTCCGGCTGCGGCAGCCCCGCGGCCTGACGGCGAGCGCTGGCCACCGGGACAGAACCCGAAGTGACGATCGCCCAGGGGATGCCCAGCGCGTTCAGCTGCGCCAGCAGCGCGGCCGCGCCCGGCAGCGCACGGACGCCGTCGGTATCCTGCGCCTCCACCTGTTCCAGCAGCAAGAATTCCCGCTGGATGGCTTCCTCGCTTTCGCCCGGCATAAAGTGGCGCAAGGAGGTAATGGCCTGTTTACCGTGAATGAAATCCAGTACGTCCTGCGGGCTGACGCCGCGGCGTTTGGCCCAGTTAATCCAGGCGCGCTCCACCGCCGGCAGCGAATCTACCAGGGTGCCATCAAGATCGAACAGAAAACCCTTACACTCCACAGGAAACCTCTTTTTAATCAAGCATTGATAATTTGCGCTATCTCAACGGCGCTCAAATGGTACTGACGCGGGCAAGACAGCCAGACGGCCAGCATGCGCTGGTATTTGTCCCACATCTTGGTTTGGGCGTTAAAGCCGTGGCTGCCGGAATCGAAGTGAGTATAGCGCCCCTCGGTGCCGACCAGGAAACGCACGTAGCTCAGGTAGCGCGCTTCGGTGGCGGCGTCGAAGCCGAGAAACGCCAGACGGCGTTCATCCAGCCCCTGTTTTTCCTTCAGGTTGCCCCAGGAGACCTGCAGCGCGTGATGCATCTCCATCACGTTGATGATGGTGCGGCACACTTCTTCGCTCAGTTCGCCGAAATCGCGATCCAGCTCGCGCATCTGCAGGCCGAAGCCGCGCTCGATGATGGTCTGCAACCGGCGATAACGATCGGCGTTGTCCGGATCGAGCAGGGTCATCATCTTGTACTGATTCGACAGGATCAGCCGTTGGGCATGGGTCATTTCCATCAGGATTTCCTCGTTTCTGTATGATGGCGAGAGCATCGCACAGCGCAATATCGCAGGAAATCACAACTCGACCGTTCTTTGATTTAAACCGGGGTTATTGGCGCTATCGTCAAAAAGGCCGCGCTCGGCGCGGCCCTTTTCGCTTACAGATCGTCGAGGAAGGTTTTATCCAACTGCTTGAAGGCGCGCTTCAGCAGATCGGCCAGCGCCTGATAGGTCGGCGTGCCTTCGACCGGCGCCACCGCCTGGCCGGCTTCCGCCAGCTTGTTGCGCACCTCATGGAACCACTGCAGCAGCGTCGGCGGCAACGGCGTCGCCGAGCGGCGGCCCAGCCACCACAGCCCCTGCATCGGCAGGCTGCAGGCGAACAGCGCGGTGGCGATCGCCGGGCCGAGCTGGCCGCCCAGCGCAATTTGCCAGGTCAGGGTAAATATCGCCAGCGGCGGCATAAAGCGGATGGCAAAACGGGTGGCACGCGCAACGCGATTCTCCGGAAAGACCGGAGCCAGACGTTTGTCTGACGGCCAGGTTTTCATATAATGCTGCCCGCGCTGGAAGACCTGAAACCAGCTTACGGAACCGGACGGTTTGCTCGTCATCGCGTACCTCAACTTCACGTAAAAAATAAAAGGCGTCTGCAGACACAATACTAAAAAATTTGAAGCTTTAAATTTATTTTGTGTTTGCTGCGGGCTATCGGTATCCTAAGCCGGCCTTTTGGCCGGTAGAAGACGACAAGAATTCTGTCAACTTTTAGCCCTATAAAAATCAAGATTATTTAAACCGCAGAGAAATCATCGGTTTTTTCATCATCATGCGATTTGTGCAATTCACATGATGTTAATCATAAATGTCAACGGCATTATGCGCTACGCTTGTTGTCTGATTGACGATTAATTCACCACGTGTTTTTGGTTTTTCTTTAACAACACGAACTATTAAGTAGGTACTTCCATGTCGAGTAAGCTAGTACTGGTTCTTAACTGCGGCAGTTCTTCCCTGAAATTCGCCATCATCGACGCCGTTAACGGTGAAGAATTCCTCTCCGGTTTGGCCGAGTGTTTCCACCTGCCTGAAGCCCGCATCAAGTGGAAAATGGACGGCGCCAAACACGAAGCTGCCCTGGGTGCCGGCGCTGCACACAGCGAAGCGCTGAACTTCATTGTTAATACTATTCTGGCACAAAAACCGGAGCTTTCAGCCCAGTTGACCGCTATCGGCCACCGCATCGTGCACGGCGGCGAGAAGTTTACCGCCTCCGCCGTGATCAACGACGAAGTCCTGCAGGGTATCAAAGATTCCGTGCCGTTTGCACCACTGCATAACCCGGCGCACCTGATCGGTATCGCTGAAGCATTGAAATCTTTCCCGAAACTGGCTGATAAAAACGTCGCCGTGTTCGACACCGCGTTCCATCAGACCATGCCGGAAGAATCTTACCTGTACGCTCTGCCGTACAGCCTGTACCGCGACCACGGCGTTCGCCGCTACGGCGCGCACGGCACCAGCCACTTCTACGTGACGCAAGAAGCCGCGAAGATGCTGAACAAGCCGGTGGAAGAAGTGAACGTGATCACTTGCCACCTGGGCAACGGCGGCTCGGTCACCGCGGTGCGCAACGGCAAATGCGTTGACACCTCCATGGGTCTGACCCCGCTGGAAGGCCTGGTGATGGGCACCCGCAGCGGTGACATCGATCCGGCGATCATCTTCCACTTGCACGACTCCCTGGGCATGAGCGTTGACCAGATCAACAAAATGCTGACCAAAGAGTCCGGCCTGCTGGGCCTGACCGAAGTCACCAGCGACTGCCGCTATGTTGAAGACAATTACGACAGCAAGGCCGACGCCAAACGCGCGATGGACGTATTCTGCCACCGCCTGGCCAAATACATCGGCGCTTACAGCGCGCTGATGGAGGGCCGTCTGGACGCGGTGATCTTCACCGGCGGCATCGGCGAAAACGCCGGCATGGTGCGTGAGCTGACCCTCGACAAACTGGGCCTGCTGGGCTTCGAAATCGACCACGAACGCAACATGGCCGCGCGCTTCGGCAAATCCGGCGCCATCACCAAAGACGGCAGCCGCCTGGCGCTGGTGATCCCGACCAACGAAGAGTTGGTCATCGCGCAGGACGCATCCCGCCTGACCGCGTAATGCTCTCAAACACCGTCAGCCCAGGCTGACGGTGTTGTTTTAGCCTCATGTTAATCGTGAAGAGGACTATTCTGTGTCACGTACAATTATGTTGATCCCCACCGGCACCAGCGTCGGTCTGACCAGCGTCAGCCTGGGCGTCATCCGCTCCATGGAGCAGCAAGGCGTTCGCCTGAGCGTGTTCAAACCCATCGCCCAGCCGCGCTCCGGCGGCGACTCTCTCGACCAGACCACCACCATCATCCGCAGCAACTCCACCATCCCGGCGGCCGAACCGCTGCGCATGAGCTACGTCGAAGGCCTGCTGAGCTCCAACCAGCAGGACGTGCTGATGGAAGAGATCGTGGCGCGCTACCACGAAAACACCAAAGACGCGGAAGTGGTGCTGATCGAAGGCCTGGTGCCGACCCGTAAACACCAGTTCGCCAACGCGCTGAACTACGAAATCGCCAAGACCCTGAATGCGGAAATCGTCTTCGTGCTGGCGCTGGGCAACGATTCCCCGGCGCAGCTGAAAGAGCGCATCGAACTGGCGCGCAGCAGCTTCGGCGGCAGCAAGAACAAAAACATCACCGGCGTGATCATCAACAAGCTGAACGCCCCGGTCGACGAGCAGGGCCGCACCCGCCCTGACCTGTCTGAAATCTTCGACGACTCCACCAAGGCCAGCGTCACCAACGTCGATCCGGCGCAGCTGTTCGCCAACAGCCCGCTGCCGGTGCTGGGCTGCGTGCCGTGGAGCTTCGATCTGATCGCCACCCGCGCCATCGACATGGCTCGCCACCTGAAGGCCCGCGTGGTCAACGAAGGCGACATCATGACGCGCCGCGTGAAATCCGTGACCTTCTGCGCGCGCAGCATCCCGCACATGCTGGAACACTTCCGCCCGGGCTCCCTGCTGGTGACCTCCGCAGACCGCCCCGACGTGCTGGTTTCCGCCTGCCTGGCGGCGATGAACGGCGTGGAAATCGGCGCCATCCTGCTGACCGGCGGCTACGCCATCGACGAGCCGATCAGAAAGCTGTGCGAACGCGCCTTCCAGACCGGCCTGCCGGTATTCATGGTCGACACCAACACCTGGCAGACCTCGCTCAGCCTGCAGAGCTTCAACCTCGAAGTGCCGTCTGACGACCATCAGCGCATCGAGAAAGTGCAGAACTACGTGGCCAGCCACATCAACGCCGAGTGGATCGAGTCGCTGACCGCCACCTCCGAGCGTTCGCGTCGCCTGTCGCCGCCGGCGTTCCGTTACGAGCTGACCGAGCTGGCGCGCAAAGCCGGCAAGCGCATCGTGCTGCCGGAAGGCGACGAGCCGCGCACCGTGAAAGCGGCGGCCATCTGCGCCGAACGCGGCATCGCGGAATGCGTGCTGCTGGGCAACCCGGACGAGATCCAGCGCGTTGCCGCTGCGCAGGGCGTTGAACTGGGCAAAGGCATCGAGATCGTCGATCCGGTCGCCGTGCGTGAAAACTACGTGCCGCGCCTGGTCGAGCTGCGTAAAAGCAAGGGCATGACCGAAGTGGTTGCCCGCGAGCAGCTGGAAGACAACGTGGTGCTCGGCACCCTGATGCTCGAAAAAGGCGAAGTCGACGGTCTGGTATCCGGCGCGGTTCACACCACCGCCAACACCATCCGCCCGCCGCTGCAGCTGATCAAAACCGCGCCGGGCAGCTCGCTGGTGTCTTCCGTGTTCTTCATGTTGCTGCCTGACCAGGTTCTGGTCTACGGCGACTGCGCGATCAACCCGGATCCGACCGCCGAACAGCTGTCTGAAATCGCCATCCAGTCGGCGGATTCCGCCGCCGCCTTCGGCATCGAACCGCGCGTGGCGATGATCTCCTACTCCACCGGCAACTCCGGTGCGGGCAGCGACGTTGAGAAGGTGCGCGAAGCGACCCGTCTGGCGCAGGAAAAACGCCCGGATCTGATCATCGACGGCCCGCTGCAGTACGACGCCGCCATCATGGCCGACGTCGCCAAGTCCAAGGCGCCGAACTCACCGGTCGCCGGCCAGGCTACCGTGTTCATCTTCCCGGATCTGAACACCGGCAACACCACCTATAAAGCGGTACAGCGTTCCGCCGATCTGGTGTCCATCGGGCCGATGCTGCAAGGCATGCGCAAGCCGGTGAACGACCTGTCGCGCGGCGCACTGGTAGACGATATCGTGTATACCGTCGCGCTGACGGCGATCCAGTCCTCCCAGGCTGACGCTGCCGCCGCCAAGGCGTAATTCATCGCCAAACGAAACAAGGGCCGGCATTGCCGGCCCTTGTTATTTCATTCATCCCTTCTCTGACTTTTTATTACTCCGCGCTGGTAATAACCTGCGAAATCTGGCCGTCACTGATTTTCAGCGAGAAACTGCGCTGCCAGAAACGTTTCGAATCCGCATCCTGAGGATCCACGGTACTGATTGCTACGGTGTATGGCATATTGCTCTCAAATGCTTTGAACGAGTATGGGATACACTGGCCGGGCGTGATCGTCTCAGCGGGTTTTGGCGGTAGAATGGTCCTGCGCCAGAGTTCATGCGTTTGGCTACCCAACCGTTGTTCAATAGCGATACTGACCAGACTGACCCTGCCACTCTGTGTTTGGTAGGTCTGCGGCAAAGAGAAACAGAGATCATTTCCCCGTAGCGTAATATCCGCAGTGTAAAAACGTTGCTTTTCAAGCACACAACCACTGAGCAACATCATCATGATGAGGGTATAGATTCTTCTCATTTCAGGTTTTTCCTGTCGGTAGGAGCATTAAGAAATCTTTTCAAAACATGCTCATAACGGCTTTTCAAATCTGGACCTATAATACCTTGCATCAGCTTCACCTCAAACCACCGTTCTTTTCCATAACGAGAAAGGATGAAGTAATCTGCAAGAAGGCTGGCTTGCGCCTCCATACCATAATCAGCTAATGAGTAGTAATCCGGTAGCGAGTATTTATAAGTTACCGCCCAGCTCATTATTCCCCGTAGCCGGACGTTCATCCCCATCTGATACTGCCATACGTGGGCCATTTCATGCATGAACCACCATAGATAGCGCGTTGTTTCTGTGGAAAAATCTTCCCTGAAGTGTTTTTCAGGCCAATAAAGTTCACCATTAGGCGTAACGGCCGTTTCCTCATTCTGCAAACCAAACGGGAAATAGCTCGCGTTATGCACTTTAACAAGACTGTAGTCGATGGCATTTTTATAGAGAGAGCGGGATAGCGTGATCTCGCCTAGCGTCAGCCTTCTGAATGAGCCTCTTGCTGTTATCATTATTCACTCCATGAATATAACTTATTGTATTTATTTATCTATTTTTATTATCTCTTTTTGCCCAAGCATTGGCCACCTATTATTCACCGAAAACAAAAAGCCCCCTAAGGGGCTTATCCGTTAATAATACGTGAGTCATGACTCAAATTCCGGGGGAAGGTATATGCTTTCTCCAGAGCACCGAGCTTCATTCGTTACAGCAGTTGTTATTGACTCAAGAACTACTTTTGCAGCAACTGCCCGGCGGCCTCCAAAATATGCTCGGCGGTCAGGCCGTACTCCTGCTGCAGAAACGCCTGGGTGCCCACCTGGCCATAGCGCTCTTTCACCCCCACCCGCCGCATCGGCACCGGGCATTCTTCCGCCAGCACCTCGGCCACCGCCGAACCCAGGCCGTTGTGGATGCTGTGGTTCTCGCAGGTGACGATTTTGCCGGTCTTGGCGGCATAGGTTTTGATGATGTCGCGGTCGATAGGCTTGAGGGTGAACATGTCGATCACCGCCGCGCTGACGCCACGCTGTTCCAGCATCTGCGCCGCCTTCAGCGCTTCGGCCACCATGATGCCGTTGGCGATCAGCGTGATGTCGTCGCCGTCGCGCAGCAGGTTGCCCTTGCCGATGGTGAAGCGCGAGCCGTCCTGATAGATGCGCGTCGCCTGCTTGCGGATGGTGCGCACCCAGTAGAAGCCTTGCAAATCCATCAGCTGCTGCAGGATATCGGCGAACATGGTGGCGTCGGTCACTTCCAGCACCACCGAATGCGCCAGGCCGCGCACGATGCCCATGTCTTCGAACGACATATGGGTGCCGCCGTTGTGGCAGGCGGTTACCCCGGCGTCGGAGGCGATCACCTTGACGTTGTTGCGCTGGTAATCCAGCGACATGAACAGCTGATCGAAACAGCGGCGGCTGGCGAAGGCGGTGAAGGTGTGCACGAAAGGCACCCGGCCGGTGAGCGCCAGCCCGGCGGACACGCCGATCACGTTGGCCTCCATGATGCCGCAGTTGATCACGTGCCGCGGATGGTCCTTGTGCACCCCGTCCATCGCCATCGAGCTCATCAGGTCCGCCTCCAGCGCGATGATCGGCGTATCCGCCTCAATCTGCCGGCGCACCATGCCGGCATACACTTTGCGCATCTCTATAGCGTCGTTTTCCAACTCGGTCACTACGTTAAACATGGGCGGCCTCCAGTTCGGCGATGGCTTTTTCGATTTCTTGCTGTACGTCCGGCGTCAAACGCAGGTGATGCGAGTTCTGCAGGTTCTCCAGATAGCTCACGCCCTGCCCCTTGATGCTGTCGAGCACGATCACCAGCGGCCGCTGTTCGCCGCCGCGCGCCGGCGCCGCCGCCTCATGCAACGCGGCGATGTCGTCGCCCTTGATGGTCTGCACCTCAAAACCGAAGGCGCGGAACTTGCCGGCCAGATCGAACGGCTTGATCACCTCGTCCAGCAGGCCGTCCAGCTGCTGCTTGTTGTAATCGATAAACAGCGTCAGGTTGTTCAGGTTGTGATGGGCAATAAACTGGAAGGCTTCCCAGCACTGCCCTTCGTTCAGCTCGCCGTCGCCGAGGATGCTGAATACCCGATTGCGCCGTCCCGCCAGCCGATGCGACAGCGCCATGCCGGCGGCGATCGACACGCCCTGCCCCAGCGACCCGGTGGTGGCGTCCACCCCGCGGGTGCGCAGCCGGTCCGGGTGGCTCGGCAGCCGGGTGCCGTTCTGGTTGAGCGTCTTCAGCTCCGCCTGCGGGAAATACCCCTTGATCGCCAGCGTGCTGTACAGCGCCGGGCCGGCATGGCCCTTGGACAGCACGAAGTAATCGCGCTCCGGCCAGTCCGGATCCGCCGGATCGATGCGCATCACGCCGCCGTACAGTACCGCCAGCGTTTCCACTACCGACATGCAGCCGCCGTAGTGGCCGAAACCCAGCCCGGTCAGCGCCTTCAGCGTTTCCAGGCGAATATCGCGCGCCAGGGTGCGCAACTCTTCAATTTCCGTGATTGTATGACTCATCAGAACTGTCCTCGCTTATTTTTCAACGCGGTCGGCGGCAGGCGCGCTTTTGCGTTTTCCCAGGAAGTTGTGCGCCACCAACAGCGCAAACACGGCGACGATCGCCAGCATGATCATTTCTTTCGACATAAAGCGCGCCATGTTGCCCAGCAGGATGCCCACCACGCCGAAGTCGGCGTCGGAGAAGGTGGTGTTGGCGAAGCCCAGCGCCCCCAGCACCGGCAACAGCAACACCGGCAGGAAGGTGATCAGCAGGCCGTTGGCGAAGGCGCCCAGCATCGCGCCGCGGCGGCCGCCGGTGGCGTTGCCGAACACCCCGGCGGTGGCGCCGGTGAAGAAGTGCGGCACCACGCCGGGCAGGATCAGCACCATCTTCAGCTGCCCCAGCAGGAACAGCCCGGCCAGGCCGCCGAGGAAGCTGAACAGAAAGCCGATCAGCACCGCGTTGGGGGCGTAGGGATAAACCACCGGGCAGTCCAGCGCCGGCCGCGCGTTAGGCACCAGTTTTTCCGAAAAGCCGGTAAACGCCGGTACGATTTCCGCCAGGATCAGGCGCACGCCCTGCAGGATGATGAACACCCCGGCGGCGAAGGTGATGGCCTGAATAATCGAATACACCAGGTAGTTCTGGCCGCCGCTGAGCTGGCCCTCGACGTAGGCCCGCCCGGCGCAGATCGCCAGGATCAGGTAGATGACGATCATGGTCATCGAGATGGAAATGGAGCTGTCGCGCAGGAAGCTGAGGTTTTTCGGCAGGTTCATTTCCTCGGTGGAGCGCGAGTTTTTGCCGACCTTCGAACCGATCCAACCGGACAACACATAGCCCAGGGTGCCGAAGTGGCCGAAGGCGATGTCGTCGTTGCCGGTGATGCGGCGCATATAGCGCTGGGCGATCGCCGGGAAGAACGCCATGATCAGCCCCAGCGTCAGCGCGCCGGTAAACACCAGCGGCACGCCTTCAAAGCCCGCCACCGTCAGGATGATGCCGATCATGCAGGCCATGTAGAAGGTGTGGTGGCCGGTCAGGAAGATGTATTTCAGCCGGGTAAAGCGCGCCACCACGATGTTCGCCACCATGCCGAACGCCATGATCAACGCGGTGGAGGCGCCGTATTTCTCCAGCGCGATGGAGACGATCGCTTCGTTATTCGGAATGATGCCCTGAATATTGAAGGCGTGTTCGAACATGCCGCCGAGCGGGTTCAACGAGCCCACCAGCACGGTGGCGCCGCCGCCCAGCACAATAAAGCCGAGAATGGTTTTTACCGTGCCCTTCACCACGTCGGAGAATGATTTTTTTTGCGCCAGCAAACCGATCAGGGCAATAAGACCGACCAGCACTGAAGGCACCTTTAATATATCAACCACAAACTTAAGCGTTTCCTGGATAAACATATCCACCTCGCCAATCGGTTTATTCAGATGATTGAGTGAGCTTCGAAGTAAGCGCGCAGCTTGGCTTCCAGCTCATTGATGTCGATGATATTGCTGATGACCACCAGCTGTTCCGCCGGCACGCTGGCGCTGTCGGCGATGTCCTTCGCCATCACGAAAATATCGGCGGCGCCGGGCGTGGCGGAAGAGAGATCGGAGTGTTCGACCTCGGCTTCTATCGCCATTTTTTTCAGCACTTTTTTGATGTTCATTTCCACCATAAAGCTGCTGCCAAGACCTGAACCGCAAATCGCCATGATTTTCATTGTATTCACCTGTTAAATTTCGCATGTAGGGTAGCGCCGTCAGAAATAAATCTGACGGAGCAAGACGTCATTATTCGGCCTGGTGATTAAAAATTAGTAGCGGGCAATAATATCCTCGATCTGTTGTTTGTCTCGCGCCTGAAATAAGGCGTCCATCGCCGGGCTATCCGAAAACAACTCCGCCAGCTGCGAGATTAATTCAATATGGCTGCTGCTGTCGGGTGCGGAGAGCATCACCACTATCCACACCGGGTCGTTATCTTCGGAGTGAAAGCGCACCCCCTGATGAACCTTCAGCAGCGACAGCCCCAGCGCGTTGGCGCCCTCTTCCGGCCGGGCGTGCGGCATGGCGATGCCCGGCGCCAACACGAAATACGGCCCCAGCGCCGCGTGCTGCCGAAAAATCGCCGTCAGATAATCCGGCGTGATGATATTGCGCTGCAGCAGCGGCCGGGCGCTCAGCGTCACCGCCTGCCGCCAGTCCTCCACCCGCTCGCACAGCTGTATATGCTCGGCGCTCAGCCAGTCTTTCAGCACGTATCCCCCGATGGTCAATGTGTTAGCCCCGCGCCGAAGAACCACTCCCCGGCGACGGTAAAACTTTAATCAACGCCCCGGCGGCACACTGTGATTCGCATCACAAAGATAGCGCTACCAAAGTTCTATCATGCAGATCTGTGATAGCGCTATCAAAACGCCGGGCCGCAGGATGGCGTTAACCACAATTTTTTATCGCTGGCCGGGGTAACGGGTTAGAATGTGTCGCATACTGGGATCGTCGAAGCCGCTTTGCCGGCTTCCCATCATCACAATTTTTATGCGCGGCATGCGCATTTCAGTCGGGATTACGAATGTCGATCGGTAAAAAACGACGCAGCACAGGAAGGGTGACGCTGGCCGACGTGGCGCAGCTGGCGGGCGTCGGCACCATGACCGTTTCGCGGGCGCTGCGCACCCCGGAGCAGGTTTCAGACAAGCTGAGAGAGAAGATTGAAGCGGCGGTCAGCGAGCTGGGCTATCTGCCCAACCTGGCCGCCAGCTCGTTGGCGTCGGCCTCGTCTTATACCGTCGCCATGGTGGTGCCCAGCCTGTCCGAATCGGGCTGCGCCGACATGTTCGCCGGCTTGCAGAAAGTGCTGCAGCCGGCGGGTTATCAAATCATGCTGGCCGAGTCGCAACACCACCTGGAACGCGAAGAGAAGCTGCTGGAAACCCTGCTGTCGTATAACCTGGCGGCGGCGGTGCTGCTCAGCGTCGAGCATTCGCAAAATACCCGCAACGCGCTGATCGCCGCCAATATTCCCGTGGTGGAAATCGGCGCGATGCGCGCCGATCCGATCGATATGAATATCGGCATCGATTACGTGGCGGCCATGTATCAGCTGACGCAAACGGTGATCGCCAGCGGTTATCAAAACCTCGGCCTGCTGTGCGCCAATCAGGAGCAGTGGATTTTCCAGCAGCACCTGCAGGGCTGGCACAAGGCGCTGCTGCGCAACCACATGTCGCCGCATCGGGTGATCAACGCCGCGCAGCCCGCCAGCTTCAGCACCGGCGCACAGCAACTGCCGGAGTTTCTGCTGGCCTGGCCGGAGCTGGACGCGCTGGTGTGCGCCTCGGACGAGCTGGCCTGCGGCGCGCTGTATGAATGCCAGCGCCGGCGCATCAAGGTGCCGGATCAGCTGGCGGTGGTGGGATTCGGCAACGGTGAGTTCAGCCGGGTGTGTCAGCCGCCGTTGACCACCATGACCATCCCGCACCGTGAGATCGGCATTCAGGCCGGCCAGGCGCTGCTGGCGCGGCTGAACGATGAACCCTGGCGTCAGGCAGGCTCCCTGCCCTCGACGCTGTGCCGGCGCGACAGCTGCTGAATCCGGAGCATAAAAAAGCCGGCTGTCTGTCAGCCGGCTTTTTATCTTTTGCATGCCGAGAAGTCAGGCGTTTTCATCCGCATCGCGCAGCGGTTTGCCATAGGCCTGTTCGTTGTTGCGCGTCAGCCACAGCGACAGCGCCTTCAGCGAATCCGGCGTGAACTCGTCGCAGCGTGCGGTGATCTCTTCCGGCGTCAGCCAGTTCACCTCGACCACTTCCTCTTCCTGCAACGCAAAAGGACCGTGCGACACGCAGCTGAACAGCGCGCCCCACACCCGGCACTGTTCTTCCTCGAAGTAGAACAGGCCGTGCTCGGCGAAAGGCACGCCGGCAATGCCCAGCTCCTCTTCCGCCTCGCGGCGCGCCGAATCCAGCACGTTTTCCCCGCTTTGCACCACGCCGCCCGCGGTGGCGTCCAGCCAGCCCGGATAGAAGTCCTTGATATCGGTGCGACGCTGCACCAGAATTTTTCCCATTCCATCATGCACCACAATATAGGTAGCACGATGACGCAGCCGTTGAGCCCGCATCTGTTGACGACTGGATTGAGCAATCACCTCGTTTTGCTCGTTGACGATATCAACCCACTCGGTATCTGCAGCCTGACCCTGTTCCGCCATCCTCTAAAACCTTCTATTTTGGCGCGATGCATCCCGCGCACTGGTTAATCAATGAGTGTTTTTCAAAGATTTTTATGGTGTGTGTATAAATTAGTGCGTTAACGCCACCTCTGCAACAGCCTCGCCGCCGTCCAACGTGACCACACTCAAAATGCCCCGATCCAGTATGCCATAACTGGCCGGAAAGCCCCCCTTGGGAATGCTGACCGAACCCGGATTGAAGCAGTAAATATCCCCCTGCCGCTCCGCCTGCGGCAGATGCGTGTGGCCGTAGACCAGCACATCGCCGGAAGATAACGGCGGCGGTGTCGAGGGATGATAAAGGTGACCGTGGGTCAAAAACAATCGTCTTTTTTGCCACAGCACCTGCTGCCAGGGCGCGGTGATGGGAAACGCCAGCAGCATCTGGTCGACCTCGCTGTCGCAATTGCCGCGAACGGCGATGATCTTGTCGCTATAGCGATTCAATCGTTCGGCAACCTGAGCCGGCTGATAGCCGGCCGGCAGCGCGTTGCGCGGGCCGTGATTCAGCAAATCGCCCAGAAGAATCAGCCAGTCGGCGGCGCTTTGTGCGAAGCGTTCCAGCACGCGTTCGGTCGCGGGCAGCGAACCGTGGATATCCGAGGCAAACATCAGCTTCATAACCATGCCTTTAACAGGGAAATAACCCCTATTCTAGCGCAACGTCGGCGCGGGGGTTAGCATACGAGGCCGAGGGGGGTAAAAATCATTTATGCGACACGGCTAGCAGAAACAGACGCAGCGAACGGCCACCCGGGATTGCGCCGGCATCACTTTTCTAAAATAATGAAATGATATTTTGATTTAACCCGGCCCTAACCCCCTGGGCCATTTCATACCGAGGCATCGCATGTTTATCCATAAGCAGCACACCGCACTGGAAGACCTGGGCAATGGCGTAACGCGGCGCATATTGGCCCACGGCGGCGCCCTGATGGCGGTTGAGGTCAATTTTCAGAAAAATGCCGTGGGCCCGCTGCACAGCCACCCGCACGAGCAGCTGACCTATGTGTTATCCGGGCGTTTTCGCTTCACCATCGGCGATGAAACGCGCGAAGTGGCCGCCGGCGACACCCTGTACAAAAAGCCGCACGTGGTGCACGGCTGCGTCTGCCTGGAGGCCGGCACGCTGCTGGATACCTTT
The DNA here is from genome assembly GCF_900187015.1 of Serratia ficaria. Classification (NCBI taxonomy): domain Bacteria; kingdom Pseudomonadati; phylum Pseudomonadota; class Gammaproteobacteria; order Enterobacterales; family Yersiniaceae; genus Serratia; species Serratia ficaria. The sequence goes on from NZ_LT906479.1 coordinate 3,659,276, forward strand.
ACGCCGCAGCGCGAAGATTTTTTGCGTTGAAACGCCCGCTGCCCGGCCGCGTTCGTCCGGCGAGAATTGTGATCCCGCTTGCGCAGATAGCATCGGACGAATCTCACATAGCCTGCTATCCTTAGCTGCTATTGTTGGTATCCCTATAGTCAGATCGCTGAAATACCTTTGTGCGCGGCGAAGACCGCAGCAACGTGTAATGAATTACAGATCACCTTACCGCAGGAGGCAACATGATTGACCTGTATTACGCGCCTACTCCCAATGGTCATAAAATTACCCTATTTTTGGAAGAGGTCGGCTTACCCTACCGTATCCACCGCGTAAACATCGGCGCCGGCGACCAGTTCAAGCCGGCGTTCCTGAGCATTTCCCCCAACAACAAGATCCCGGCCATCGTCGACCAACAGCCGGTGGACGGCGGCGCGCCAATCAGCCTGTTCGAGTCCGGCGAAATTCTGCTGTATCTGGCGGAGAAGACCGGCAAACTGCTGAGCAAAGGGCTGCGCGAGCGCGCCGCCACGCTGCAGTGGCTGTTCTGGCAGGTGGCGGGCTTCGGGCCGATGCTCGGGCAGAACCATCATTTCAACCACTACGCCCCGCAGCCGGTGCCGTACGCCATCGAGCGTTACCATCTGGAAACCAAACGGCTGTATGGCGTGCTGGAAGCCGAGCTGCAAAAACACCCGTACCTGGGCGGCGACAATTACAGCATCGCCGATATCGCCACCTACCCCTGGGTGGTGTCGCATCCGCGCCAGCGCGTTGACCTGGCGGATTACCCGGCGGTGCGCAACTGGTTCGAACGCATCAGCAACCGGCCGGCGACCGAACGCGCCTACAAGCTGGCCGAGCAGGCTTAAGCCTTCCCGACTCCCCGGCCGAGCGGGGAGTTAGCCCGTTCGTTATCATTTCCCCACTTTCCGTGTATTCTGAGCGCCAATAATCAGACCTGTGGAGAATCTCTGATGTCATTCAGTCAACCCGACGCCATTATTCGTATCAAAAATCTGCGGTTGCGTACTTTCATCGGTATCAAGGAAGAAGAAATCAACAACCGCCAGGACATCCTGATTAACGTGGTGATCCACTACCCGGCAGATACAGCGCGCAACAGCGAGAATATCGACGATGCGCTCAACTACCGCACCATCACCAAGGCGATCATTCGTCACGTTGAGGATAACCGCTTCGCCCTGCTGGAAAAATTAACTCAGGATGTGCTCGATATCGTGAAAGAACACGCCTGGGTAACCTATGCTGAAGTAGAGATAGATAAACTATTGGCCCTGCGCTATGCCGACTCGGTTTCCATGACCATGAGCTATCGCCGGGACTAACTCAGGGAGACAGATCATGCGAGTCCTGATCACCGGCGCAACGGGATTGATCGGCAGCAGCCTGACGGCGCGCTTGCTGGCGCTTTCCCACCAGATAACCGTGCTGACGCGCGACCTGCAGCGCGCGCGCAGCCGCCTCGGCGAGCTGCCCGACTATTGGCAGACGCTGGATGACCGGACCTCGCTGGACGAATTCGATGCGGTGATCAACCTGGCCGGCGAACCCATCGCCGACAAACGCTGGAGCGCGGCGCAGAAAGAGCGCCTGTGCCGCAGCCGCTGGGATCTGACCGAACGGCTGGCGGCGCTGATCAAGGCCGGCAGCACGCCGCCCAGGGTGCTGATTTCCGGCTCCGCCGTCGGTTATTACGGCGATCAGGGGCAGGCGGTGGTTACGGAAGAAGAAGCCCCGCATGACGAGTTCACCCACCAGCTGTGCCAACGCTGGGAATCCCTGGCGCTGCGGGCGCAGAGCGACGCCACCCGGGTCTGCCTGCTGCGCACCGGCGTGGTGCTGGCGCCGCAGGGCGGCGCTTTGGCCAAAATGCTGCCGCCGTTCCGGCTGGGCCTCGGCGGCCCGATTGGCGACGGCCGGCAGTACCTGCCGTGGATCCACCTGGAAGACATGGTCAACGGCATCGTCTTCCTGCTGGAGCACGAAACCCTGCAGGGCCCGTTCAATATGGTCGCGCCTTATCCGGTGCACAATGAACAGTTCGCCGCCCAGTTGGCCAACGTGCTCGACCGCCCGGCGTTTATGCGGGTGCCGGCTTTCGCCATGCGTTTATTGATGGGGGAAGCCGCGGTGCTGGTGCTCGGCGGCCAGCGGGCGGTGCCGAAACGTCTGGAGGAAGCCGGCTTCCATTTCCGCTATCTGGAACTGGAGCAGGCGCTGGACGATGTTATCAATCAGCGGGCCGCGGCGGCCCGCTGAGGGGATTATTTCAACGCGCCGGACAGGAACTGCTGCAGGCGCGGGCTTTTAGGGTTGCCAAACAGCTCGGCCGGCGGCCCCTGCTCTTCAATCAGCCCCTTGTGCAGGAAAATCACATGGCTGGAAACGTGGCGCGCAAACTCCATTTCGTGCGTCACCACCACCATGGTTTTCCCCTCCTCCGCCAGCTTTTGCATGATGCGCAGCACTTCGCCCACCAGCTCGGGATCCAGCGCCGAGGTCGGTTCGTCAAACAGCAATACCTCCGGCTCCATCGCCAACGCGCGGGCGATGGAAACGCGCTGCTGCTGGCCGCCAGACAGATGCACCGGGTATTTGCCGCGCGCGCGTTCGTCGATGCCGACCTTGTCCAGGTAGCGCACCGCGCGCTCGCGCGCTTCGGCCTTGCTGAGCCCCAGCACCTGCACCGGTGCCTCCATCACGTTCTCCAGCACCGTCATGTGGCTCCACAGGTTAAAATGCTGGAACACCATGGTCAGGCGGGTGCGCAGCAGCTGCAGCTGTTTCTTGTCGAACACCTTCAGCTGGCCGTCCTTGTCGCGCACCATGCGGATATCTTCATTGTTCAGGCTGATCGAACCCTCGCTCGGTTTTTCGAGGAAGTTGATGCAGCGCAGGAAAGTGCTTTTGCCGGACCCTGAGGAACCGATGATGCTGATCACATCGCCGGCGTTGGCCGCCAGCGACACGCCTTTCAGCACCTCGTGGTCCCCATAGCGCTTATGCAGTTCCGTGACGGCTAATTTATTCTCAGACATGGTTTCTTCCCGTCATTTATCAGTGGCTAACGTGTGCCATCCAGCGTTTCTCGGCTTTGCGGAACAGGCTGATTAACACGTAGGAGATGATCAGATACAGCACCGCCGCAATGCCGAACGCATAGAACGGTTGATAGGTCGCGGCGTTGATGTCGCGCGCGATCTTCAGCAGGTCCGGCACGGTGGCGGTAAACGCCAGCGCGGTGGAGTGCAGCATCAGGATCACTTCGTTGCTGTAGGCCGGCAGCGCGGTGCGCAGCGCCGAGGGCAAAATAATGCAGCGATACATCTTGAAGCGGGAAAAGCCGTAGGCGTTGGCCGCCTCGATTTCACCGTGCGGCACCGAACGGATCGCCCCGGCGAAGATCTCGGTGGTGTAGGCGCAGGTGTTGAGCGTCAGCGCCAAAATGGTGCAGTTGAGCCCGCTGCGGAAAAACGCGTTGAGGAACTCGCTGCCGCGCACGATCTCCAGGCTGTACATGCCGGAGTAGAACACCAGCAGCTGCACGTACAGCGGCGTGCCGCGAAACACGTAGGTATAGAGCCACACCGGAAAGCGCACCCATCTGATGGCGGAAACGCGCGCCACCGCCATCGGGATCGCCAGCAGGCCGCCCATCACCACCGACGCGATCAGCAGCCACAGCGTCACCGCCACGCCGGTGAAGCGATAGCCGTCGCTCCACAACAGCGACTGCCAATACTGTTGCAAAATGTCGATCATAGTTCGGCCCTCTTGACGCCCAATGAATAACGCCGTTCAAGCCACAGCAACACGCCGTTGGAAACGGTGGTGAAGATCAGATAAACCACGCCGGCCACGATGGCGAAGAAGAACGGCTGGTAGGTGCCTTTACCGGCCAGCTGCGTGGCTTTCACCACGTCGTTCAGGCCAAGGATAGACACCAGCGCCGTCGCCTTCAGGATCACCTGCCAGTTGTTGCCGATGCCCGGCAAGGCGAAGCGCATCATCGCCGGGAACAGAATGCGGCGGAAAATCTGCGCGCCGGTAAACCCGTAGGCCGTCGCCGCCTCGATCTGCCCTTTCGGCACCGCCATGAAGGCGCCGCGGAAGGTTTCGGTGAAATAGGCGCCATAAATGAAACCGAGGGTAATGATGCCGGCGCTGAGGGGATCGATATCGATTTGTGAGAAACCGAGCAGCTCGGTAACGTGGTTCAGCGCAATCTGCAGGCCGTAGAAAATCAGCAGCATCAGCACCAGATCGGGCACGCCGCGGATCAGCGTGGTATAAGCGCCAAACAGCGTGGAGATCAGCGGGTTATGCGAGAGTTTTCCGCCGGCGCCGATCAAACCGATCACCACCGCCAGCAAAACGGAGCTGAGGGCCAGCTCCAGCGTTACCAGAGCGCCCTCGAAAATCAATTGGGAATAGCCTTGCAGCATTTACTTCATCCTGTCGTCTAGGATCCGAACCAGCGGGGCCGGCAGGCCGGCCCCGCAGTCACAGCATGGAAGGGTATGCGGCATCAGCCGCCGTAGACGTCGAAGTCGAAGTATTTTTTCGCGTATTTGTCGTAAGTGCCGTCTTTGCGCATCTCGGCGAAGGCTTTATCCAGCGCCGCCTTCAGCTCGGTATCGGTCTTGCGCAGCCCCATGCCGGTGCCGACGCCGAAGAATTTGTCATCTTTCACCGATTCGCCGGCAAACGCATAGTCTTTGCCCGGCGGCTGTTTCAGGAAGCCGTCGCTGCCCGCCACTTCATCCTGGAAGGCGGCATCGATGCGGCCGGAGGCCAGATCGGCGTAGACCAAATCCTGGTTCTGGTAAGGCACGACCGTCACGCCCTTCGGCTGCCACATGGCGTTGGCGTATGCTTCCTGGGTGGTGCCTTGCAGCACGCCGACGCTCTTGCCTTTCAGCGCGCCCACGGTCGGCAGCAGCCTGGAGCCTTTCGGCGCAATCAGGCGGGCGTTGGCCGCGTACAGTTTGTCGGTGAAGGCAATTTCCTGCTGGCGTTTTTCGGTAATGGACAATGAAGAGATGATAGCGTCGATTTTTTTCGCTTTCAGGGACGGGATCAGCGCGTCGAAGTCGCTCTCCACGAAGGTGCACTGGGTATTTATGCGTTTGCACAGCTCTTTGGCCAAATCGATATCGAACCCAACCAGTTCGCCCTTGGCATTTTTGGATTCAAATGGTGCATAGGTCGGATCGGTACCTATCTTCAGCGTCGATGGTACGGCGGCAAATGCGTTGCTTGCTGCGCTCAAAGCCAAGACTAAAGGAAGAACCTTAACCAGCTTTTTCATAAATCACCCTCAAATTGATTTTTTTGATGCCACTACGGACATTACTTTCCCCACCAAATCAATTTGCAGTAATCGTGCCACATTGAGTGCTGCGGACGGAGGGAACGACTCCGACCTTCACAAAACTGTTTCCCGGGACGATAACCGCAAAAATAAACCGGCCGGTCAGGGCCGCGCCACTGGCGACCGCGAAATATCGGCGCCATGAAACAGTGAGCGTGATGAAGTGGGATCATTATGGTGCATGCGCCGCCCTAATTCAGTGCGGTGTTGCACAAATGTACCAATTTGGGGATAAAACCGTTAACTGGGGCCTTGCCAGCGGGTGAACAAATCTACCGGCAATTCAATGTCGAACTGATCGATCACCCGATTGACGGTCTGATCGATGATGTCGTCCACGCTGTTCGGCAGATGATAAAACGCCGGCACCGGCGGCATGATCACCGCGCCCATTTCCGCCGCCTGGGTCATCAGGCGCAGGTGGCCGAGGTGCAGCGGCGTTTCCCGCACGCACAGCACCAGCCGGCGGCGCTCTTTCAACACCACGTCGGCGGCGCGGGTCAGCAAGCCGTCGCTGTAGCTGTTGACGATGCCCGACAAGGTTTTGATTGAACAGGGTAAAATGACCATGCCCAGGGTTTTGAACGATCCGGAGGAGATGCCGGCGGCGATATCGCGCGCATCGTGCACCACGTCGGCCAACGCCTGCACTTCGCGCAGGCTGAGCGGGGTTTCCAGCGCCAGCGTTTGCCGCGCCGCATTGCTCATCACCAGGTGGGTTTCCACATCCGCGACGTCGCGCAAAACCTGCAACAGGCGCACGCCGTAGATAGCGCCGCTGGCGCCGGAAATGCCGATGATGAGTCGTTTCATAAAGCTGGCCTCTGCCATGAAAAATATAGGATCAGGCAAACTTTGCCGCAATGGCGAGGGATAAGCAAGTCAGGGAGGGATAATGCACCGCGACGGACGCCGCGGTGCACCTTGGCAGCACAACGCCGGCGCTTAGCCTTCGTTATGCATTTCCAGATTTTCCGCTTCGGTCTGCCCGCGCAGCGCCTTGGCGTCGTCGTTGCGCAGCGACTCCAGATACTCGAGGTAACCCTGGTCGACGTCTTTGGTGACGTAAATGCCGTTGAACACCGAACATTCGAACTGCATGATATCCGGGTTTTCTTCGCGCACCGCCTCGATCAGGTCATCCAGGTCCTGGAAGATCAGCCCGTCGGCGCCGATGATCTGGCGGATTTCATCCACTTCGCGGCCGTGGGCGATCAGCTCGTTGGCGCTCGGCATGTCGATGCCGTACACGTTGGGGAAGCGGATCTCCGGCGCGGCGGAAGCCAGGTAAACCCGCTTGGCGCCCGCATCGCGCGCCATCTCGACGATCTGCTCGGAGGTGGTGCCGCGCACGATGGAGTCGTCAACCAACAGCACGTTCTTGTCACGGAACTCGGCGCGGTTGGCGTTCAGCTTGCGGCGCACCGACTGGCGGCGCGCCTGCTGGCCGGGCATGATGAAGGTACGGCCGACATAGCGGTTCTTCACGAAGCCCTGACGGTAAGGTTTGTCCAGGATGCGCGCGATCTCCAGCGCGATGTCGCAGGAGGTTTCCGGGATAGGGATCACCACGTCGATATCCAGATCTTCCCACTCGCGCGCGATCTTCTCACCCAGCTTCTGCCCCATGCGCACCCGGGCGCTGTAGACCGAAATCTTGTCCATGAACGAGTCCGGACGGGCGAAGTAGACGTATTCGAACAGGCACGGATTGGTTTTCGGGTTCTCCGCGCACTGGCGGGTGAACAGCTGGCCTTTCTCGGTGATGTACACCGCTTCGCCCGGCGCCACGTCGCGCAGGAACTCAAAGCCCAGGGTATCCAGCGCCACGCTCTCGGAGGCCACCATATACTCGTTGCGGCCGTCTTCCAGGGTGCGCTTGCCGATCACCAGCGGGCGGATGCCGTTCGGGTCGCGGAACGCCAGCAGGCCGTGGCCGATGATCATCGCCACGCAGGCGTAGGCGCCGCGCAGCTGCTGATGCATGGCGGCCACGGCGGTGAAGATGTTGTCGGACTCCAGAGGATAATGCTGGAAACGGTCCAGCTCGCTGGCCAGCACGTTCAGCAGGATCTCGGAATCGGAGGTGGTGTTGACATGGCGACGGCCGCTTTCGAACAGCTTTTGGCGCAGTTCATGGGCGTTGGTCAGGTTGCCGTTGTGTGCCAGCGTAATGCCGAACGGCGAGTTTACATAGAAAGGTTGAGCCTCTGAGGCACTGGAGCTGCCAGCCGTCGGGTAACGCACATGGCCAATACCCATGTTGCCCTGCAGGCGCAGCATATGGCGCGCCTCGAACACATCCTTCACCAGACCGTTCGCCTTACGCAGACGGAACCCGTTATGGGCATCAATGGTGACGATGCCTGCGGCATCCTGGCCACGGTGCTGGAGCACCGTCAACGCATCATAAATCGACTGGTTTACCGGCATAAAACCGGCGATACCGACAATACCGCACATGTTGTCTTTTCCTCATCAGCGCTACCGCCCCGGTAAATGGGTCGGTAAGAAACTCGACGTGCTCTGCAGGTAGTCAAAGAACCACCTGATAATATAACTGAACTGGGGAATGAGCTGCGACTGTTTCCAGTCTGCGCTTTGCGAAAAGCCGGTAAAGGTGTCCAGGAAGAACAGGATCGCCGCAACGATCAGCACGCCGCGCAGTGCGCCGAAACAGACGCCCAGCACCCGGTCGGTGCCCGATAACCCGGTTTTCTCTACCAGTGAGCTAATCACATAGTTAACAATAGCTCCTACGATCAGGGTCGCGATAAACAAAATGGCGATCGCGATGCCGTTTCGCACCAGTTCATCTTCAAAACGAGTGAAATAGACTGCAAGGTAGGAGTAGAAATGGCTGGCAACAAAAAACGCACATCCCCATGTCACAAGTGACAATGCTTCGCGAACAAACCCTCGGATCAGACTCACCAGAGCCGAAAACCCAATCACCGCTATAATGACGTAATCAATCCAGACCATAAACTATTCCAATAATGAATCGCCCCTGCCCCCTTCATCTTTCTTGCCGCCTTGATGCGACATGAAATCTATCGGGTGATCCAATTCGCGGCGAATTCTAACAGAAAAAGAAAACGTTTGCGTAGGGGATTTCCTACCACGTTACAAATAAAAAGCGGCGATAAAAAAAATCCCAATCGCCGCGCCTACATAGAGGGTTTCGCCCGTGAAAGGCGCACTTTCTTCAGTGATTACGCCCCCCTTCGTTGATTGAGGGGCGCAGCCTGCTGTGCCCCTGCGGTTTTTAACGCGCGCCGTAAGGCTTCACCTGGCCGCTCAGACCGCTGATGGAATTCAGCGACGGCAGCGAAGACTGCAGCTTCTGCTTCGAGGCGTCCGGCCCGACGTATATGCGGGTGATCTGCCCCTGCACCGGCGTCGACGGCACGGTAAAGGCGCGGTAGCCCGACAGCCGCAGCGACGCGACGATCTCGCTCACCTTGGCGGCGTTCTTCAGCGCGCCGAGCTGCACCACATACGCCTGCCCGGCCGGCGCCTTCTCTTCCGCCGGTTTCTGCGCCGGCGCAGGTTCCGGTTTCGGTTCGGGTTTCACCACCGGCTTCACCTCCGCCGGCTTGGGCTGAGGCGTTGGCTTGGGCTTCACTTCCACCGGCTTGGGTTTCGGCTGCGGCACCGGCTGCGGCCGGATTTCCACCGGCGGCGGCGCCACCTGCGTCGGCTGCTGCTGGGCGCCCTGACGCACCGCCTGCCGAGCCGCCGCTTCATTGGCCGCCTGCTGTTCAACCAGCGCGCCTGCGCCTTCCGGCGGCTGCGCCGGCAACGGCTGAGTGACCGGCGGCAACACGTCGTTTTCCTCTACGTCGCCCGGTTTCGGCACCAGAGGAATAGCCGCGAACTCATCCTCGTAGTGTTTCTTTTTGCCGTCCAGCAGCCCTGGCAGGATGATTACCCCCAGCGCCACCAGAATGACGGTTCCAACCAGTCGGTTCTGAAATTTACTTGCCACTCACACTCCCCGCATCTCGTCTAACGCCGCCATCACCTGCGCGACGGTGTGGAACGATCCACAGACGATCACAATATCCTGTTTATCAGCATCCTGCATAGCCTGCCGCCAGGCAGTTTCGACATCGGCAAAGCGCCGCGGTTCCGTCAAATGCTGCGCCAACTGCTCGGCGCTGGCGCCGCGCGGCCCGTCAAGCGGCGCGCAGTACCATTCGTCCACCTGCTCGCTCAGGCAGGCCAGCGTGCCGGCGATGTCCTTGTCCGACAGCATGCCCACCACCGCGCGCACCTTGCCGCCGCTGCGCGGCAGCCTGGCCAGGCGTCCGGCCAGATAGCCGGCGGCGTGCGGGTTATGCGCCACGTCGAGGATCAGCGTCGGCTCCTGCCGCACAATCTGGAAGCGGCCCGGCAGCGTCGCCTGCTGCAGCCCGGCGAAGATCGCCCGATCGTCGATTTCCAAAGAAGAATAGTTCAGCGCCGCCAGCGCGGTGGCGGCATTGGCCAGCGGCACGTTCGGCGTCGGCAGATCGGTCAGCCGCGTATCGCCGCCTTGCCACTGCCAGCGGTCGCCCTGCACGCTGAAGCTCCAGGCCTCGCCGCGCAGGTACAGCGGCGCGCCCAGCGTCTCGGCCACCTGGCGGATGGTCGCCGGCATGTCCGGCTCCCCCACCACCGCCGGCGTGTCGGCGCGGAAAATACCGGCCTTTTCGCGGCCGATGCTCTCGCGATCGTCGCCCAGCCAGTCGGTATGGTCCAGCGCGATGCTGGTGATCACCGCCACGCTCGGATCGACGATATTGGTGGCGTCCAGACGCCCGCCCAAACCGACCTCCAGGATCACCACGTCGAGCCGCGCCTGCTTGAACAACTGCAGCGCCGACAGGGTGCCGAATTCGAAATAGGTCAGCGACGTTTCGCCGCGGCCGGCTTCAATGGCGGCGAAGGAGCGGCTGTGTTCCGCTTCGCTCAGCTCTTCGCCCTGAATGCGCACCCGTTCGGTATAGCGCACCAGATGCGGCGAACTGTAAACGCCGACGCGCAGGCCGGCGGCCAGCAGAATGGCTTCGAGGGTGCGGCAGGTGGTGCCCTTGCCGTTGGTGCCGGCAACGGTGAATACCGTCGGTGCGGGGGTCAGTAAATCCAGCTGCGCCGCAACGCGCTGCACGCGTTCCAGGCCGAGTTCGATCGCCTGACTGTGCAGGCGTTCCAGATAATAAAGCCACGAGCTCAATGGCGACGTGGCTTGGGGAATTTGGTGGTTTTGCATGAGTCCCATCGCTGAACTTGGGTTCATTGATCCATCAGGGCACCACCCTCACCGCGGTAAAGGCGATGCTCTCCATAATGCCCTCGGCTTTCAGGCAGCGGCGCGCTCGGCCGCAGCCTGAAAGGCATCGGGCATACCTCGACCGCCACTTAGCCACAAAATGACGGCCGAAGGGCCCCGTTTGACCGGGGCCGTTGTCCGCACCTCAGGCGTCGGCCTGGTTTTCCGGCGCGATAACCGGCTCGGCCTCATCGAAATGCGGCTGCGGCTGGTTGGTCAGCTTGGACAGAATGCTCGCCAGCGTTTGGCGCATTTCCGGCCGGCGGACGATCATGTCGATCGCGCCTTTTTCGATCAGGAACTCGCTGCGCTGGAAGCCCGGCGGCAGTTTTTCGCGCACCGTCTGCTCGATCACCCGCGGGCCGGCAAAGCCGATCAGCGCCTTCGGCTCGGCGATGTTGATGTCGCCCAGCATCGCCAGACTGGCGGAAACGCCGCCCATGGTCGGGTCGGTCAGCACGGAGATGTACGGCAAGCCGCGCTCCTGCATTTTGGCCAGCGCCGCGCTGGTTTTCGCCATCTGCATCAGCGACATCAGCGCTTCCTGCATGCGCGCGCCGCCGCTGGCGGAGAAGCAAACCAGCGGGCAGTTGTCTTCCAGCGCCTGCTCCACCGCACGCACGAAGCGCGCGCCGACGACCGACGACATCGAGCCGCCGATAAAGGCGAATTCGAAAGAGGCGGCCACGACAGGCATGCCGTACAGCGTGCCTTTCATCACCACCAGCGCGTCTTTCTCGCCGGTCGCTTTCTGGGCGGCGACCAGACGGTCCTTATACTTTTTGGAATCCTTGAACTTCAGAACGTCTTTCGGCTCCAGTTCGCTGCCCAGTTCCACTTCGCTGCCTTCGTCCAGCAGGGTATGCAAACGCATACGCGCAGACATGCGCATGTGGTGGTCGCATTTAGGACACACTTCCAGATTACGCTCCAGCTCGGCGCGATAGAGAACCTGGCCGCAGCTGTCGCATTTGGTCCAGACCCCTTCAGGAATGCTCGCCTTACGGGTTTGTGTAATATTGCTCTTGTTAAGAATTCGTTCAATCCAGCTCATCGATGACCTTTCTGTTTGAACCTGGCAGACGCCAGTCTGCTGTTCATGCTTTAACAATCCCCCCGTAAACACACCCAATGAAAAAGTGCCCGAGCAAAGCGCGGCAGGCGCGCGACCGAGGCACTGGCTTCAGGGTTGTTCGCAGGAACAGACCATAAATGTCGCTCATTAAACCATATCGGCCCGACACTGTGGATAAAAAACTGGTCGAACCGATAGGTTAGGCGATGTTTTTACTGTTTTTGCTGGCGGGCAGCCGCGCGCTTGTGGCGCCAGATTTCAATGATGCCCGGCAGAATTGAAACAATGATGATAGCAACGATCAGCAGTTTCAGGTTTTCCTGCACGATGGGCAAATCACCGAAAAGATAGCCAGCATAGGTGAACAGCAGCACCCAAACCAGCGCGCCAATCACGTTATAGGCGGCGAAGTGGCGATAGGACATATGCCCCATGCCGGCGACGAACGGCGCAAAAGTACGCACGATCGGCACGAATCTCGCCAAAATAATCGTTTTTCCGCCGTGTTTCTCGTAAAACTGATGCGTCTTGTCCAGATAGCTGCGGCGAAAAATCTTCGAGTTCGGGTTGCTGAACAGCTTATCGCCGAACAGTCGGCCGATGGTGTAATTCACCGCATCGCCGATAATCGCCGCCGCCGCCATCAATGCCACCATGGTGTGCACGTTCAGATCGTTGGTCGGCAACGCCGCCAGCGCGCCGGCGACGAACAGCAGAGAATCCCCCGGCAGGAACGGCGTCACCACCAGCCCGGTTTCACAAAACAGGATCAGGAACAGAATAGCGTAGACCCACATGCCGTACTGCGCGACCAGTTCGGCCAAATGCACATCAATATGCAGAATAAAATCAATAACAAACTTGATGATTTCCATAAGTTCTCTCTTTAACGCCGGGTGTCTCACCCACCCGGCAAAAGCACAAGGGAACAACGCGTTCGGGCGCGCCGGCGTTTAATCGTCGGGTAAAAACAGCGGCCCCATCGGCGGCCGCGGAATGCCAAAGTGTTCGGGGTAATCGACGGAAACCAGATATAACCCTTCGGCCCGCGCCGTCGCCGCCGCCAGGTTGCGATCCTTCAGCGCCAACAGCTCGGCCATCCAGTTTTCGGACTGATTGCCGCAGCCGATCTCCATCAGGCTGCCGACTATATTGCGAACCATATGATGCACAAAGGCATTCGCCTTGATATCTACCACAATATATTCACCGTGGCGCGTAACCTTAACGTGTTTTACGTTACGCCACGGCGTGCGCGACTGGCATTGCACCGCGCGGAACGAGGTAAAATCGTTCTCGCCCAGCAGCGCCTGCGCCGCCCGCTGCATGCGATCGGCGTCCAGCGGGTGATAAAAATGGGTCACCCCCTGCTGCAGCACCGCCGGACGATAGCGATGGTTGTAGATAATATAGCGATAGCGGCGCGCGGTGGCGCTGAAGCGCGCGTGAAAATCTTCGGCCACCGGGCTGACCCAACGCACCGCAATATCCGGCGGCAAATGGGTGTTCACGCCCATGGTCCAGGCGGCGTCCTTGCGCCGCGCGGCGGTTTCGAAATGCACCACCTGCCCGGTCGCGTGCACGCCGGCGTCGGTGCGCCCGGCGCACAGCACGTTGATCGGCGCATCCGCCACCTTGCTCAGCGCCTGTTCCAGGCAGGCCTGCACGCTGGCCACTTCCTGCTGCCGCTGCCAGCCGTAATAACGGCTGCCGTCGTATTCGATGCCCAGCGCGATTTTCAGCGTCGGCTGGGCAGGCGAAGCCACCTCAGACATCAGTACATCTGCTCCTGCACCAGGCGCTCTGCGGTTTCGATCGCCATCAGCGCGCCGCCGAAGCGCACGTTGTCCGCGACCGACCAGAACTGCAGCAGCTCGGGGATGCCGTAGTCGTTGCGCAGGCAGCCGACGCTCAGCGCATCGCTGCCGGAGGCGTCGGTGACCTGCGTCGGGTAATCGTCTTCTTCGCTCAGCTGGATATCAGCGATTTGCTCCAGTTCGCCGCGCGCCTCTTCCGCGGAGATCGGGCGCAGCGCCTCCAGATGCACCACCTGCGCATGGCCGTAAAACACCGGCGATTGCACGCAGCTCACCGAGATCGGCAGCCCTTCGTCCTGCAGCACCTTGCGCACCTGGTCGACGATCAAACGTTCTTCGCACACGCTGCCCTGCTCATCCGCCAGCAGCGGCAGCAGGTTGAACGCCAACTGTTTGGCGAACACGCCCGGCTCGGCCGGAATGCCGTTAAGCAAACGCGCGCTCTGGCCGGCCAAATCGTCCACCGCCGCCTTGCCGCGCGACGAGACCGACATCAGCGTAGTGACGTGCAGGCGCGAAAGGCCGGCCTGTTCGGTCAGCGGTTTGATGGCCGTCAGCAGCTGGCTGACCATGCCGTCGGCGGTGGCGACGATATTGCGGTTGCGGTAATCCGCCAGCACCTGCGGGTTAACGCCCGGCACCACCAACGGCACGTCCGGCTCCATGGCGAACAGACCGCTGGTGTCGATCACCAGGCAGCCCATATTGCCGGCTTCTTCCGCATAACGGGCCGAGGCTTCGGCGCCGGCGACAAAGAACGCCAGCTGCGCCTGCGACCAGTCGAATTCTTCGGCGTTTTGCACCAGGATGGATTTGCCGTTGAAGCGCACGGTGGCCCCGGCGCTGCGTTCGCTGGCCAGAGGATGGAGCTCGCCCACCGGGAACTGGCGTTCCTGCAACAATTCCAGCAACGCTTCACCTACCGCGCCAGTGGCGCCCAGCAGAGCGATATTCCAGCCGTCAGACATTGGGTTTTCTCCAGAGTATTTCATGTAAAAGCAGACGGGCAGTGCTGCCACCGCCCGAGAATTCTTTGCCGCTGACTCTAGCGACGTTTGCTTAAGGCAACCTTACTGCACGCTGAAGCCCAGCTTCAGCAGCAATTCCGCGCTGGCGCTGTCGTCGCAGCGAACCTGCAGCGAAGACCATTCGCGACGTTCCTGATAATGCTTGCGCAGGCGATCGAACTCGCCCGGCTGCCCGGCGACGTGGCGCAGCGGCGCGTCATCGCGGCGCACATCATACACCAAGTGCATCAATCGTTTTAACTTGCCTTCATCCAGCGGCCCATTGAGCTGGATCTGGCTGAATTCCGGCGTCGGCAGCAGCGCGGCCAGCGCAATCTGCTGCGGCTGCCCCAAATGGCGGCTGAACGCCTCAAACACCTGCGTGGTGCCGCGCGCCTTGCCCTCCAGCGTATAGCCGGCGATGTGCGCGGTGCCGATATCCACCCGCGCCAGCAGCGGCAGGGAAAGATCCGGCTCCGGCTCCCAGACGTCCAGCACCGTGCTCAGCGCCTTGCCCTTTTCCAGCGCCTGCAGCAGCGCCGCGTTATCCACCACCGGGCCGCGGCAGGCGTTGATCAGAATGCGCCGGTCCGGCAGCGCCGCCAGCAGCTCGGCGTCGACCAGATGCAGCGAATTGTGGGGACCCGACTTATTCAACGGCGTGTGGAAGGTCAAGACGTCGGCCTCCGCCACCAGCTTCTCCAGCGGCCAGAACTCGCCGGCGTCACCGCGTTCGGCGCGCGGCGGGTCGCACAGCAGGGTGCGCACCCCCAGCGCTTTCAGCCGCGCGTCCAGGCGCGAGCCGACGTTGCCCACGCCGATGATGCCGACGGTTTTGTCGCGCAGCCGGAAGCCGTCGCGTTCGGCCAACAGCATCAGGGCGGAAAACACATACTCGACCACCGCGATGGCGTTGCAGCCCGGCGCGGCGGAAAAGCCGATGCCCTGCCGCTGCAGCCAGGCGTCATCGACATGGTCGGTGCCGGCGGTGGCGGTGCCGACAAAACCGACGCCGGTGCCGGCCAGCAATGCCTCATTCACCTTGGTCACCGAGCGCACCATCAGCGCGTCGGCGCCCGCCAGCGCATCGCGCGGGATCGGGCGGCCCGGCACCGCCTGCACGTCGCCCAGGCGGCTGAACAGCTCGGCCGCGTACGGCATATTTTCATCAACCAGAATTTTCACTTGTTGCTCCGACGGTTTACGCTATTTGTCCGCCAATCATGGGCGCAGCCAAGGCGCCAGCGGCGGCAAATATGCGGGGGTATCTGCGAAATAGTGTGCCACCGAATCACGCCCGGCGGAAGCGTTCCGGGGTGCTGCCGGCGATCTGCTGGAACATGACGATAAACGCCGAAGCGGAGCTGTAACCCACCTCCAGCGCCACCTCCTGCACGGTTTTCCCCTGCTCCAGCAGCGAGACGGCGTGCAGAAAGCGCAGCCGCTGGCGCCATTCGCTGAACGACATGCCCAACTCCTGCCGACAACGGCGCGACAGCGTGCGCTCGGTGGTGTATACCCGGCCGGCCCAAACGGCGAGCGGCGTGTTGTCCGACGGACAATGCTCCAGCGCCTCCAGCACCGGCGCCAGGAACTTGTCGTCGGACGACGGCAGGTAGGTTTGCTGAATCGGCGACTGATGCAACTGATCGATCAGCGCGCGGCACAGGCGCAGATCCTGTTTGCTTTGCGGGATATATTGTTTGCGCGCATAGAAATCTTCGGCGATGGCGCGGAAAATCGGCGTCACGCTCACCAGGCAGGGGTCGGCCGGCATGCCCGCGCACAGCGACGGCGCGATGTCCACCATACGGCACTGCGCCAGCCGCTGGTTGTAGCAGGAGTGTTCGATGTCCGCCGGCGCCCACAGCACGAACTCCGGCGGCGCCAGAAAACGCTGGCCGCCGATGCGCAACACCATCACCCCGGCCTTCACCCACATCAGCTGGCCCCAGCGGTGGCTGTGCGGCTGGAACTCGGTGCGGGCATTGAACTCTTCGCAGCGGAACTGCACCGGGCGCGGCGCCGGGATCAGCGCCTCGGGGAAGTGTCGGATTTCTGCCATGGTTTCGCCCCGTGATTTGTCTTGTTTAGGGTAAATGTTGTCTGGATATCACTATATATAATAAATCGGACAGGCGTAGACTAGCCAGCGTGTTATACGTTATTGAGAATGATTATCATGAATATGCTGTTTCCGTTGTTGGCGGTGCTGATCTGGTCGGTCAACGCCGTCGTCAGTAAGCTTTCCGCCACCGCCATCGATCCGGCGGCCATCTCGTTCTATCGCTGGCTGCTGGCCCTTATCGCCCTGACGCCGTTCGTGCTGCCCGGCGTTTGCCGCAACTGGCCGATGGTGCGCGCCAACTGGTGGAAGCTGATGGTGCTCGGCCTGCTGGGCATGGTGCTGTACCAGAGCCTGGCCTACTATGCGGCGCACAGCGTCAGCGCGCTGTTTATGGGCATCATCGTGTCGCTGATCCCGCTGCTGACCATTCTGATCAGCATCGTGCTGCTGCGCATCGCGCCGACCGTCGGCGTGGCCATTGGCAGCGTGCTGTCGTTCTGCGGATTGATCTGGCTGGTGAGCGCCGGGCAGCCCGGCCTGTTGCTGCAGCACGGCATCGGCAAGGGGGAGCTGATGATGTTGGCCGCCACCGCCTCTTACGCGCTGTACGGCGTGCTGACCAAGCGCTGGGCCATCGCCCTGCCGAACTGGCAGTCGTTGTACGTGCAGATCTTGTTTGGCGTGGTGCTGTTGCTGCCTAATTTCCTGATGGCGCCAGAGGTCGGGCTGAATGCGCAGAATATCCCGCTGGTGCTGTTCGCCGGCATTCCGGCCTCGATCGTCGCGCCGTTCCTGTGGATCCTGGGCGTGATGCGACTGGGCGCCAACACCGCCTCGATCTTTATGAACCTGGCGCCGGTATTCACCGCCGCCATCGCCGTACTGTTCCTGCACGAGCAGCTGCACGGTTACCACCTGATCGGCGGCGGCGTCACCCTGCTCGGCGTGATCCTGTCGCAGCGCCTGCGCACCCCGCTGGCGCGCAAGGCAAAAACCCCGCCGGCGACCGTGGAGTCGTGCAAGGATTAAGGCAACAGCTTAAAACGCACCCGCACCAGCAGGCCGCCCAACGCGGCCGAACTCAGCAGCTCCGGGCGGGTGCGGTGATAGGCGGTAATGTCTTTTACCAGCGCCAACCCCAGCCCGGCTCCCGGCTGATCGCCCACGTTGTCCAAACGGTGGAACGGCTGCAGCGCCAGCGCCTGATCCTGCGAGGCGATGCCCGGGCCGCTGTCTTCGATTTCCAGCACCCCTTCCCCCTGCGCGGCGTCCCGCGTCAACCGCGCGGTCACCACGCCGTGCGGCGGCGTGTATTTCAGCGCGTTGTCCAACAGGTTGGCGCACAGTTCGCTCAACAGCAACGCCTCTCCGCCCACCCAGCATGCCGCTTCGCCTTCATAACCCAGATCGATCCGCTTGCTGCGCGCCTGCGGCAGGCGCGAGAAACAGACGTCGCGCAGCACCTGCGCCAGATTGACCGGCTCGAGCTTGCGGTCGGCATCGTGCTCATGGGCCTTGAGGCGTGAGAGATAGAGCAAACGGTCGGTCAGCGCCACGGTATGGTCCAGCGTTGCGCTCATCGCCTGCAGGCTTTCACGCCACTGCTGCGGCCGGTCGCTGGCCAACGCCACCCCCGCCTGAGTTTTCAGCACCGTCAGCGGCGTGCGCAGCTGGTGCGAC